>CANRLO010000039.1 GCA_947631495.1 uncultured Clostridia bacterium | reverse complement strand
TCTCTTTTGCCCCTTTTTACCTTTATTTTTCCTTGATTTTCTTAAGAATCAATTTTTTTGATAATAATTTTTTGAACTCAATATTTTTTATATTTCTATTAAAGCACATAAATAGCAAAAAAGCAAGAACTTTTCATCGCCTTTTTCTGACATATTTCTTGCTTAATTTTTTATTTGTAAAATTTTGTTTTATATTTAACATAAAAGCAATTTTCAAATCTTCCAATAAAACTCCTCTAATTTGAGACGTTTGTTACTATATTTATATACTACATGATGTAAAGTACAGGGCGGAAGCCGATGTTCGTGTCAGCGCCAGTCGCAGTGCGGTAACCACGATAGCACGCAGGGTAAGCAGAGTAGGTGGTGGTGAAGCTACCACCACGAAGCATATAACTCTCTAGTGTGTTATTAGGATAAGATGCTTCTTGTGTCCACTCCCATAAGTTTCCTGCTATATCATATAAATTCTTTTGCTTTACTCCTTCTGTGCTTGCTGTGGTTCTTATACCATAGTGATAATCTGCATCTTCTGATACTTTAAATGCTGTTGTCATTGCTCCATTATTTGAGTCTACTCCTGCATATCTTCCTCTATTTGATTCGTAAGTAATTGTAGTGTTATTATTATAATTTCCCCATGTACTTGCTGTTGTTACAACGCTTTTATCTTCATCTTCACCTGCTATAAAATTCATTATTGCATCCCACATCGTTCCTGTTATTAATCCACTTCGTACATATTCTGTATTATACATATTATTACTTAATTTTAATGAAGTAAAATAATCTGCATGGTAATATGGTATTTCTCCTGCTTTACATGTAATATTTCCTGTTGCGGTAGCTTTTCCATCTCTTATTGAAAAATTATCATTTAACCAACCACTTGCTGTATTTTTGGTTGAAAAATCTACTGTTGTTGAACCTATTGATATTGTAATTTCACTTGTTCCTGCTTCGTATCTTCCTACATAAAATCCACCATATTTTGAAATTTGTACAAGCTCTGCACTATTAGTTTGTGTTTCCCAGATGGCATTATCATAATCTTTTGAACTTACATTATTCCAATTTACTTTTTTATATTCATCTTCTGTTACTGGTATCCATACAAATTGGTTTCCTAATATTGCTGTATTTTTTTCTTCTTCTTCAAATTCATCTATCGTTACTTTTCCTTCATCATCATATACTATTCTTTTTGCACTTCCGTCTTCGTTATATATTGCTCCTGCTGGTACATTTGCTTGCCCTGCATATTTATTTTTATCGCCTTCATTATCTGATATTACTACTCCACTTGATACTGTTCCTCCTACATAGAAGAATCCTTTTGGTACTGGTACAATATCTCCATTTCCTGTTGATATTGCTTTTACATTTGACGCTACTACTTCCTTTTTTACTATTTCGCCTTTTTCTGTTTCTACATATCCAGATGTTGTTGTTAACCACTTACTTGGTAATTGTACTTCTGTTCCTGCTTCTGTTTCAGGTGTATTTTGTGGAAGTCCTTTATTTAATTCTTCAATTTGTTTTTCTAAATTGTTTATTCCTTCTTGCTCTGCTATTTGTGCATTTATATATTCTTCTTTTGCTTGTTTTGCTCTATTAAATAAGCCATTTTCGCCTAATACTAAATTTATACTAATTCCTGCTAAGATAATTAAAATAATAATTGTAATTACAAGTGAAATTAGTGTAATTCCTTTGATATTTCTTTGTTTTTCTTTTCTAAATTTTTTCATTAGTGTTCCTCCATTTTTACCAAAATAATAATTTATAAATAATATCTTTAATATCTTTATATCTTTATTTATTTTTCCTTATTTTCTTCAAAAGCTTTTCATTATTATTTACGATTTAATTTACTTTATGTTTATAAGTTACTACTTTTATTTTTTATTATTTTACCAATATGTTATTTTTACGTCAATAGTTTTTTGTGAAATTTACAAATTTAACGCAAAAAAAGAGGGGTGTCCCCACCGTTCCATTTTGGAACGAAAAGGGGCGTCCCTCTTGTTCAGCTTGTTTATCTTAACCCAATAATTGCCGTATTTCTTCCTGCGTTTTCTTTTTCCGCCCTGTAAGAGTGCATTTGCTCGCTATT
Organism: uncultured Clostridia bacterium; assembly: GCA_947631495.1. Lineage (GTDB taxonomy): Bacteria > Bacillota > Clostridia > TANB77 > CAG-508 > UMGS1663. The sequence continues at coordinate 9,144 of CANRLO010000039.1, read as the reverse complement.
ACATACTGTGCAAATGTTACTCTCAATAATGTGAGAAGAAGGAATTCCTATTTCTTCTAATAGTTTTCGGTTAATTAACGTAGTATCTATGAAATATTTTTGTTCTTTACATTTTTCTTCGTTATTTGCTCCTTTGAAAATAAAATCTTCTGAATTTCCTAAATAAGAAAAAGTATTTGCAAATATTTCTTTTACATCTTCTCCTACTTCAAAATGGCATTTGCCAATGCATGGTCCTAAAAAGCACAGAATATCTTCTTTGTTTATTCCATATTCCTGCATCATTTTTATTGCAGCCTTTTGCCCTATTTTTTGCACTGTTCCTCTCCAACCAGAATGAATATTTCCAATTGCATTTTTTAATGGAGCATAGAAAAGAATTGGTGTGCAATCTGCAAAACGTAAAGAAAGAGAAATTCCTTGTTTATTCGTTAATAAGCCATCTATATTTGTAAAAAATTCTTGTTTTTCCTTTACAACTTCTACTATGTCACTATGTGCTTGATGTTCAATTTTAGTAAAGCCTTCTATATCTAAATTCATAGCATTATATAAATCAATATAATTATTTGCTTCTTCTTTTGCATAATCATTATTTTTCCCTTTTAATATGTAACAATGTTCTACTTTGTCTTGATATTCTAGAAGTTTTCGAAATTGTAAATATTCTATGTTTCCCTTTTTTACGTGCAACATCGTTTCATTGGATAAGTCTTTCATTTTTTTGAACTCCTTATTTATAATTTAATAATTACTTTTCTTCTCTTATTTTAGCTAAAACATCCTCTTTTTTGTCATTTGCAATATAGCGATAAGAATGGCAAGCATCTTCTTTAAAATGGCAAATTGATTGATACTCACAATACTCACAAGGTGTTTTTTGATTCTTCTTTTGATAGTATGGTTCTATTTTTATTTGTCCACTTAACATTTCTTTTGCAATTTGTTTTATTATACTATTTGTGTGTTTTCTTAAATCCTCGAATTCTTCTTTAGTTACTACATTTGATTTTCCTTTACTAATATTTCCTTCTTTATCTATATATACAGGAATAGTATTAGAAGCTCCATTTGTTAAGGATTTATCCATTTTTTTAATGATATTTACATCTGCTAAAATTAATCCATTCATTTTAAATTTTTTCTTCATTTCTTCTTCAATTTGTTCTTTATTTATTGCTTTATCTGTTTTTAAAATAGGATCTATTAAACTATAGTATAAAATACCTGCTGGAAGTACTTCTTCTATTTTGCAAGCAGCATCTAAATATGTTAATAATTGAATTTGCAACCCTGCTACTACCTCATTTAAGTCTATGTTTTTTACAGAAGATTTATAATCAATGATACGAATATATTTTTCATTTTCGGTTTTTGCCATATCTATACGGTCAATTTTTCCTGTTATTTCTATTTTCTTTCCATCTTCTAAAGTAAGTGTAATAGGCTCATATTCCTTTCCTCTTTTAAATTCTAGTTCATTTGCAAATACTTCAAAATCACTATTTTTTAAACCTTCTATTAAGAATTTCATGGACTTCATAACAACATTCTTTAATTTATTAGTTAAAATTATAAATTTAGCGCTACTAGTAAAGATGTAATAATGTGCTAAGCCTAATTTTTCTTCTATGATTTCTTCTACTAGCTTTTCTATTTCTTCATCTTTTATCGTTTTAATTTCTATTCCTCTTTCTCTTGCTGTGTGGAAGAAAGTATCGATTACTTCATGCATAAAAGTTCCTGTATCAATAGCTTGAATTTTATATTCTTCTGCTGGTTTTAATTTTAATCCATATTTTAGATAATAAGAAAATGGACAAGAACGATATTGTTCTAATTTTGAAATACTTGTTACTAATGTATTTCCATATAATTTTTGTATATTTTCTTTTGTTATAGTTTCAGGCTCATTTTTATATGTAAGTGCCTTTTTTGCACCTTCTAACTTTTGTTTCCATTCTTCTTTTTGGTTAAAATACTCTTGAACAGAATACCAAATATCTTCTATTTTTTCTTTATCTTTTTCTTTTCTTAATTGGTGCAAAAGTTCTTCAAATGTGTTATTTTCATTTATCATGCTAAAGTAAGGTGTTATTAAATCACTCTTTTCTTTAATTTGTGGAAAGATTTTTTTTAATTTTGTAATATATGTAGAAGGCCTTAGGGCACCACCTTCCATGTTAGAAGAAGAATAAGAAAAGAAGATTTTTTCTTGTGCAATCGTAAGTGCTTCATAAATTGCAAAATTATCAGCATATAAATTTTCTAAGGTACCTTTTGCAAGCTCTATTCCTATACTTTTTAATTTTTTTCTATCCTCATCATTTAAGAATCCTTCTTGTTTTTGAATACTTGGAAATACTCCGTCATTCATTCCTAAAATGAAAATAGCTTTCACACTATTAGTTTTGCTTCTATCTAAACTTCCTACTAAAACTTGGTCTTGCGTTTGTGGAATTTTTCCTAATCCTAATTCAGAAAGTCCTATTTTTAATAATTCACGATATTTTTCAAAAGTAATGTTATCTTCACCAAACAATGCATCTATTTCATCTAGCACTTGCATTACAATATTCCACGCTAATTCTTGCTCTTTAGCTAACTCTACTTTTCCTTGTTCTTCTAATTTTTTCTGTTTTTGTTCTAATTGTTCTTGTATTCCATTTTGTTCTATAAACTGATAAATTTTATCATTAATTTGTCCAGCTTTTTTTCTGCCTGCTAAATTTTGTTTTAATTCAAATAAAGGAGGTATAACTTTTTCTTTTATTTGAAGCATTCTTTCTGCTTGTTCTTTTGCATTCTCTGCTTGTTGTCCAAAATTCCATTCTTTTTGATACCATTTTGAACCTTTTACTCCCCATTTTTTTGTGTAATTTTCAAATTCATAAAGTTCCTCTTTAGAAATATTACTAAAGCCTAGTTTTAAATACTGAATTACAGCATCATAAGACCAATTTGTAGCATATATTTCTAATAAAGCAAGAAACCATTTAGCAAATTCATTCTGACTTAATTCTTTCTTTTCATCTAAAAATACAGGAATTTGATATGTGTTAAAAATTGCTTTGCACAAACTTCCATATGGCTCCATTTCTTTTGTCATAACAATAATATCTTTGTAGCGATAATTCTCTTCTCTTACAAGTTTTGCAATTTGCATTGCTACATATTCTACCTCATTATAAGGATTTTGAGCTAAAAAAATTGAAAGATTTTTTACTTCTTTTTGATATATATTATATGGAATAGCTTGTATATTTTGCTCTAAGTGCTTCATTTCATCATTTTGAGAACGAAGATTTTCCTCTAAAAATACTGTTTTTTTACATTCAATTTCATTTTTTCTTGCTAAATATAATACTTTATCTGCTGTTTGCTTGCTTTCATAAAATAAATCATTTTCTATGTTGGTATTTAAATCTAAATTGTCTGTAGTAATTGTTATTGTGACTTCTTTTGCTACTTTTAATAAAGCTTCTATAATTTTATATTCTTGCTTGGTAAAGCCATTAAATTCATCTATGTAAAATATTGCATTATCAAATATATTGGTTTCTTGTAATTTGTTTGCAAGAATTTCTAATCTATCATTTTCTTCCATGTACTTACCTTGCAATTTTTCTTCTTGCTTTTCATATACTAGCATAATGTCTTTCAATTTTTCTTGTAAATAGCGGTTTTCTATTTTGCTAATTGTACTTTGTAATGCTTGAGAAGAAACTGCATGTTTTTTTAATTCCGTTAATTGTGTTTCCATTAAATCAGTATTTTGCCTTGTTTTTCCTAAAAAAGTAAAATGTTCTTTTTCCTTATCTAAAATATCATAAATAAGCATTGCCCTTCCTGCTTTAGAAAGACTTTGCTTTGTTACTCCACCTACTTCTGTTAAAATGCGATGTGCCATACGAGCAAATGTTAGAACTTCTGCCTTTAAACTACTTCCTACTTCTAATTTTTCTAATAATTTTTGTTCTGCTGTAAAGGAGTATTGCTCTGGCGTTATAATATATATTCTTTCTTGCTCTGCTATTTTTTGTTTTACTTCTTCTAAACAGAAATCACTTTTGCCTGTTCCTGCTCTCCCACAAACTAATCTTAAACTCATTTCTTGCTTCCTTTCGTGTTTCTATGTTTATTTTATCATATACAACTCCTTGTTTCAATGTAATTATATAAAATAGTAATCTTTTAAATTTTGGCTTTAATGCAAAAAATCCGCTATAACGGATTTTTGATTTATAATATTTTATTCTTTCTTAAATCCTTTTCCATAGGCTTCTCTTGCATTGGAAATGATAATAAAGGCCTTTTTATCTATTTTAGCTGCAATTTGCCTTATTTTCGAAATTTCATTTCTAGAGCCAACGCATAAAAGCATCATTTTTTCTTCATCTGTGTACATACCTTTGGCATAAATTCCTGTGCTCCCACGATTCACTTGTTTTCCTACTTCTTGTGCTATTTTTTCATATTGGTCTGAAATAATAAACATAGTTTTCGTAAAATTGACACCTTCAAAAATAATATCAATCATTTTTCCCATTAAATAAATGGTAATGGCAGAATATAAACCAATTTCAATATCTCGAAAGAAAATAACATTAAGCGTAACAATTATAATATCTACGCTTACAATTAGTGAGCTTGCTTGATAATGTGGCTTATAGGAACGAATAATATAAGATAAAAGGTCTGTTCCACCTGTAGAAGAATTGGATTTTAAAACAAGTCCGCTTCCTATTCCGAATAGCAATTCCACCATAAACACAAGCTAAAAATCTATCTTGTGTAATAGCAGGAAATTGGTCTAATAAATCTATAAATAAAGATAAAAATCCTGTTCCTAATAGAGACTTCACCAAAAACTTTTTTCCTATACGAATATAACCTAATATAAATAAAGGAATATTTAATGCAAATATAGTAGTTCCTAGAGGAATTTTTAGTAAATAATAAGCAATGGTAGCAAGTCCTGCAAATCCCCCAGAGGATAATTGATTTGGAAGCAAGAAGAATGAAGTTCCACAAGCCATAATAAAACAGCCTATGACTAACAAAAATGTTTCATAGGCATATTTTCTAATAGATAACCATTTTTTTGTTTTTACATAGTCCATAGAAAAGTCTCCTTTTTATGAATTATGTACTATTTTGCTTGTTTCTATTCAAATAATTTTTATTATTATAAGTTACCCAAAGGTACTATTTTCTTGCTTCTTCTAATAAGTCATCATATGTTTTTTCTACTGCTAGTTCAAACTTTCCATTTTTCATGTTTTCGTCTGGTTTTAGGATGACTTCTACATCATACAACTCTTTCAACTTTTTCATATTTTCTTTTTTGTGACCTATAATATTATTGAAATCTTCTGGATTTGCTTTTATTTCTACAACTTTTACTTTGGTATTACATTGTTTTATTTTATACACGATTGTATCATACCATAGTCTTCCTTCTACTAATTGCCTAAATGCTGGATGATATGGTCCTGCCACTACTTCACTTTTTTCATTTTTAGGATCTGTAATTTCTTCTGTATTTTGAAGACCTATACGAATAATTTTAATTTTATGCTTATTAAATAAATCTGCAATTTCTGTACACCTTTCTACTGCTTGTGTAATAGATAATGGTTCATATTCTTTGTTATTGTATTCTTCTTCTAATTTTGTATTTTTTAAGACTAACACTGGATAGATACGTACTATTTTTGGCTTTAATTTTATAATGTCTCTTGCTGTATTAATTTCATCTAACATCGTACTTTCTGGAAGTCCTACCATTATTTGATGTCCTAATACAAAACCATATAAGCGAATCAATCTAGAAGCTTTCTTTACATCTTTAAAAGTATGTCCTCTTTGTGCTTTTGAAAGTATATAATTATTGCTTGATTGTACACCAAGTTCAATAGTTTTTACTTTATATTTTTTTAATCTTTTTAAAATTTGTCTGTTAATAAAGTCTGGCCTTGTTGAAATACGAATACTTTCTACTAGTCCCTTTTTTACATATTCATAGGCCGCTTCTAGTAATTCAATTTGTTTTTCTTCTTCAATTGCTGTAAAACTGCCTCCAAAAAAGGCAACTTCTACTGTATTTTCTTTATCTGCAAAATGTTTTAAATATTCTTCTATTGTTTCTTTTACATCTTTTGCTGTTACTTGTTTTTGTTCACCTGTAATTTTAGTTTGATTACAAAAAACACAAGTATTTGGACAGCCTAAATGTGGAACAAAAATTGGAATAATATATTCTTTTTTCATTTTAAATTGCATTCCTTTCTCGTTTTTAAAAAGCACATATTTATTTTTTATGTTCTATTATTTTGCTTTAAACCTTCAATTGCTTTTTTAGCAGCCTCCATTTCTGCTGCTTTTTTTGTTTTTCCTTCTCCTATTGCTAAAGCTTTTTCATTATATTTTACTTCTGCTGTAAATAGTTTATCGTGGTCTGGACCTTGCTCTTTGATGATTTCATATTGTATTTTTACTTCTCCATGTTGTTGCAAAATTTCTTGTAATACTGTTTTGTAGTCCTTTTCTCCTACATGCTGGCTTGCAACTTCTGCAGGCTCTTTTAAGTTTTCTACAATAAATCTTTCTGCTTGCTCTAAATTGCTATCAAAATAGATAGCTGCTATTAAAGCTTCTACACTATCTGCCATAATGGCTGGTCTTGCTTCTTTATGATTTGCAAGTTCACTCTTTCCAAGATATAAGAAATCACTAAAATTATGCTTCTTTGCAATTTTATATAGACTTTCTTCGCACACAATGTCAGCTCTAACTTTAGTCATTTCTCCTTCTGTTAATTTTGGAAAATGTTCATACAAATATTTACTTGAAATAAATTCTAAAATGCTATCTCCTAAAAATTCTAACTTTTCATTGCTTTCTACATGATTTTCAAAAGCATAAGAAGTATGAGTTAAGGCATTTTTTAATAAGTTTTTATTTTGAAATGTATAGCCAATATTTTGCTCTAATTGTTCTAACTTCATATTTTCACCTTCTTGTATAATTATTGTTATTATATTTTCTTTTTACATATTAAAATCATATCATAAAGTTAGAAAAACTTCAACTAAAATAACTATTTTATCAACTAATCATAATTTTCTAGTATATTATATAATTTTTTATAAATAGAAGGGGTGTCCCCACCGTTCCAAAATGGAACGAAAAGGGGCGTACCTACTGTTCAAAAAAAAAAAAGAAAGGTCTTACCCTTTCAATTTTTTTATTCTACATGATCTTTTATATAGTCAACTACATCTCCTACTGTAACTACTTTTTCAGCATCAGCATCTGGTATTTCTGTATCGAATTCCTCCTCTAATGCCATAATTAATTCTACAATATCTAATGAATCTGCTCCTAAATCATCTATAAAAGATGCTTCTGTCGTAACAGCTGTTTCTGCTACACCTAATTGTTCTACAATAATTCCTTTTACTTTTTCAAAAATTTCTTCTTGTGACATTATCTTATTACACCTCCTCTCAAATACTTTTCTATTTTTCTTAACAATATTACAAGTTTGTTTAATTGTCAAGCACTTTTTGTATGAAATATATTTTTATTTTGAGTATATTCTTTATAGTTGAATATTACTACTTATTATTCTTTATTTTCCACAGTTTCTCTATTTTCTTTATTTTCAAATTCTTCTATCATTTTATCTACTGCTTTATTTTTTACAAATTGTTCTGCTTGCTTAATTGTGAATTCAAATAATTTTTCATCACTACTTCCATGTGCTTTTACAACTGGTTTTTTTACTCCTAAGAATAGAGCTCCACCATACTCTTTGTAATCCATAGCTTTTGCTAAACTATTGATAGATGGCATGGCAGGAATGGCTCCAAGCATAGTGAAAATATTTTTCTTAATACTCTCTTTTAATGTTCTTTTTACTAATTTTCCTACACCTTCTACTGTTTTTAAAAATACGTTTCCTGTATATCCATCTGCTACTAGAATGTCTAATTTACCAGAGAAAGCATCTCTTCCTTCTACATTTCCTACAAAATTTAAGTTTAATTCTTCTGCTTTTTCTTTTAATAATTGATAGCTTTCCTTTACTAAATCATTTCCTTTAGTTTCTTCTGTTCCAATGTTAAGAAGTCCTACTGTTGGATGTTCTATACCAAATGTATTTCTATTATAAATGGTTGCCATTTGTGCAAATTGAAGTAAATTAATTGGTTTGCAGTTTGTATTAGAGCCACAGTCTATTAACATTAATCTTCCTTTATATGCTGGCAAAATTCCTGCTAACGCTGGACGGTCTACTCCTTTAATTCTTCCTACTAATAAGGTTGCTCCTGCAAGTAATGCTCCAGAGTTTCCAGCAGAGATGAACACATCTCCTTTTCCCTCTTTTAGCATATTGAAGCCAACTACCATAGAAGAATCTTTTTTATGTTTTATAGCTTGTGTTGGTATTTCACACATTTCTATTGTTTCTGAGGCATGCTTAATAGTTAATCTTGGTGAAATTTCTGATATATCATCTTTTCCATAAAATTCTTTTATTTTAGCATTAATAACGTCTTTATTTCCTATTAAACATACTTCCGCTTCTATTTGGTTTATGGCTTTTACTGCCCCTTTTATATTGGCATCTGGTGCATTATCTCCACCCATTGCATCTAATAATATAATCATGTCAGTTGCTCCTTTAATTCATATATATTGTTTTTTCAATATTTTATAACTTATCATTTGTATTGTCAATCGAACAGTATAATTTTATTCTTTATTTTTGATACTTGCAATATCTTTGACCAATTAGTCTGTTTTTTATACTTAAAAATAATTTTTGTAAAAAATAGAATTTTTCTACTATATAAAAAAGAAGTATAATATAAAAATTATTATACTTCTTTTTTATATAACTATTTTAGTTATCTACAGGGTTTTATATTTTTTGCCCTGTCCCTAAAATATAAACTAAGCTAATTCTACAACTGCTCCTGCTTCTGTGAATTTTGCTTTTAATTCTTCTGCTTCTTCTTTGCTTGCTCCTTCTTTTACTGTTTTTGGAGCTCCATCAACTAAGTCTTTTGCTTCTTTTAATCCTAATCCTGTAGCATCTCTAACTACTTTGATTACTTGGATTTTGTTTGCTCC
>CANRLO010000038.1 GCA_947631495.1 uncultured Clostridia bacterium | reverse complement strand
AGCTTAGGTTTGTTTCAAGATATCAAAATAGAAGAAAAAAGAAAACAAGAAAAAATAACTTTTTTTGTTTTTCTTTTACTTGCCATTTTATTGCTTTATATTTCCATGGGAGACATGATAGGCTTGCCTATTCCAAGCATATTGAATCAAAATACAAATTCTATCATTTATACCATTACTTTATTTGTGCTAACTATCCCTTTTCTTTTTTATGGAAAAGATATCTTAAAGAGTGGGTACCAAAACCTTATTCATAAAACGCCTAACATGGATACTTTGGTTGGCATAGGCGTACTTAGTAGTATGGTGTATAGCATTTATAATACCTACCTAGTATTGAGTGGAAATCATCATGCTGTGCACAATTTATATTTTGAATCAGCTGCCATTGTCATTTTCTTTATTAAACTAGGAAGATATTTAGATGGTATTAGCAAGGACAAGACCAAAGAAGCCATTCAAAGATTAGTAAAAATTACGCCTAATAAAGCAGTAATAAAAGTAGGGGAAACAGAAAAAGAAGTAACATTAGACGAAATTACAAAGGGAGATATTGTAATAAGCAAGCCGGGTGAAAGAATTGCAGTTGATGGTACAATTACAAAAGGAAAAGCACATTTAGAGCAATCCTTTTTAACAGGAGAAAGTAAGCCAGTAGCAAGAACAGTAGGAGAAGAAGTGATAGCAGGAAGCATTAACTACGATGGCTATTTAGAATATAAAGCAGAAAGAATTGGAAAAGAATCTACCATTTCAGAAATTGTAAGGCTAGTAGTAGAGGCAACCAACACCAAAGCTCCTATTGCAAAAGTAGCAGATAAAGTAAGTGGCTATTTTGTACCAGCTGTTATTTTAATTGCCATTTTTACCTTTATTGGTTATCTTTTATTAGGTTATTCCGTATCAGTTGCTCTTACTTCTTTTGTTACCATTTTAGTAGTAGCTTGTCCTTGTAGTCTTGGTCTTGCTACTCCACTTGCAATTGTAGTAAGTGAAGGCTTGAGTGCAGAAAATGGCATTTTAGTAAAGAAAAGTGAAATATTAGAAAATGCACAAAAAGTAAATACCATTGTGTTTGACAAAACAGGAACTTTAACTTATGGAATGTTAAAAATAGCTCAAGTCATCAATTATAGTAATTTGGAAGAAAAAGAATTATTGCAAATAGTAGGAAGTATTGAAAAGAAAGGAATGCATCCTATTGCAAAAGCTTTTTCTAGCTTCTTAGAAGAAAATAAAATAGAAACATTAGAAGTAGAAAACTTTGAAGAAATAAGCGGACATGGGGTAGTAGGAACCATTCAAAATGAAGAAATTATTTTAGGAAACCGAAAGATATTAGAAAAATATGAGATAGAAAATCCCGCTATTCAAGATGAAGAAAAACTTAGCAAAGAGGGAAATACCATTGTTTATGTAGTAAAAAATAAAAAAGTAATAGCACTAATTGGAATAAAAGATGGCATTCGCGAAAATGTAAAAGAAGTGATTCAAACTTTAAATAAAAATAACATTGAAACTATGATGCTAACAGGAGATAACCAGGCAGTAGCAGAAAAAATAGCAAAAGAAATTGGCATATCTAAAGTAATAGCAAATGTTGTGCCAGCGCAAAAAGTAGAACTGATTCAAAAACTAAAAGAAGAAAATAAATTTGTGATGATGTGTGGCGATGGTATCAATGATAGTCCTGCTTTAGCAAGCTCTCATATAGGAGTTAGCATTGGCAGTGGAACTGATATTGCTATGGATTCTGCTGATGTCATTTTAACAAAGAATGATTTACAAAGTATTTTAGATTTAATGCAAATTAGTAAAAAAACCATTCGCAATATAAAGCAAAATTTATTCTGGGCATTTTTTTATAACACTCTTATGATTCCTATTGCAATTGGAATTTTAAGACCATTTGGTATTACCATAAATCCAATGATAGCAAGTCTTGCTATGGTAATGAGTAGTTTTACGGTTATTCTAAATGCGCTAAGGTTGAAGAGAATGAAATTAAAGTAAAAATATTTCGTCAATTACAACATAAAAACAATTGACATAATAGTAAAAATGTGATAATATACTAAAAGTAATTTATTGAAACTCCTAGTAACATTAGGAAAATGTAACAATCAGCTAAGAACATGACAATTGTCAAAGGAGGAAATTTATGAAACTGGAAAATGGAAAACTTACCGTAAGCGAAAATGAGGCTGAATTTCGGAAAAAGCTAGAAAGAGTACTACAGGATTGGTTCGATTTATGCTTCTGGGATTTAAAAGAAATTATCCCTAAGTTAGCGAAAGAAGAAAATGAGACATATCAAATTCAGTATGTAAGTTATGATACATTGAACTTAAGGTTCAAAGTAATAGGAGAAAGGGAAGGCAAACAGGAAGAATTTGATGTAGAGCTTTTCCGTGGTGATATGGTATGCCCTTTTGCTATGTGTTTGGTTTATAGGCCCAGTAAAAAAGAAATCTATTATATCAGAAGAGTTATTCGTATTGATAATTTAACGATAAGTAAGCAACAATCTAATAGCGAAGAAGCTAAAAAAGCTTATGAAAAGTTAATGAAAGAGGAATGACACTATAAGTCAAATAAGCTACAACATTATGAATAATATAGGAAAGAAGGAGACAATATGACAATACAAGACCTTGTACTTATATGTATATGCTTAAGTCCGGTGGTGTTTTCGGTAACCATTCTGATACTAACAGCACATGCAAAATTTTGTGAGTTATGCAATCCAAGAGGAAAGTATGACGATAATGATGTAACTGAGTTTTCATTTTCTACCTATGAAAAGACAAGAAACATAATTACCTAGTAAAAGGTAAAAATAAGAAAGAACGAAATAAGAGCAAATTTGCTGTTATTTCGTTCTTTTTCACACAATAAACACAAATACATGTTATAATCAATTGACAATTTTAGAAAATTAGCATATAGTAATAAAGTGAGTTAAAAAAAGAGAAAGGATAATAAAATGTTAAAATTAAAAAATATAGTAAAAACCTATGTTAGTGGAACAGAAAAAGTAGAAGCTTTAAAAGGTGTTAGTATTTCATTTCGAGAAGCAGAATTTGTTTCTATTTTAGGGCAAAGTGGTTGTGGAAAAACTACCCTTCTTAACATTATAGGCGGATTAGACCGTTATACTTCAGGAGATTTAATGATCAATGGAAAATCAACCAAAGATTTTAAAGATAGAGATTGGGATGCCTATCGAAACTATAAAGTAGGCTTTGTATTCCAAAGCTATAATTTAATTTCACACCAAAGCGTACTTGCTAACGTAGAACTAGCTCTTACCATTTCTGGTGTATCCAAAAAGGAAAGAAAACAAAGAGCCATTAAAGCACTAGAACAAGTAGGACTAAAAGACCAAATTCATAAAAAGCCAAATGAATTATCTGGTGGTCAAATGCAAAGAGTAGCCATTGCAAGAGCTTTAGTCAATAATCCAGACATTATTTTAGCCGATGAACCAACTGGCGCCTTAGATACCAAAACTAGTGTGCAAGTCATGGAAATTCTAAAAGAAATTTCAAAAGATAAGTTAATTATCATGGTAACACATAACCCAGAACTTGCCGAAAAATATTCTAGTAGAATTATAAAAATCTTAGATGGAAAAATTACAGACGACTCTAACCCAATAGAAGAGGACGAAGAGCAAAAACAAGAAGAAGGAAAATACAAAAGAACTTCTATGAAGTTCTTTACAGCTTTTAGATTAAGCTTAAACAACTTAATGACCAAAAAGGGAAGAACTATATTAACTTCTTTTGCAGGAAGTATTGGAATTATTGGTATTGCTTTAATTTTAGCAATTTCTACAGGTGTGCAAGATTATATTAACAGAGTAGAAGAAGACACTTTATCTTCTTATCCATTAACCATACAAGAAACCACAATTGATATGAATAGTATGATAGAGACAATGATGGGAGAAACGCAAGAAGAAAAACAAATAGAAGAGGGAAAAGTATATTCTTCTGATGTTATGGATGAATTATTAACTACTTTATCTAATAAAGTACAAACTAATAATTTAAAAGAACTAAAACAATATATAGAAGAAACAGAAAATAACATTAAGAGTAATAGCAATAGTATTCAATATAGCTATAACTTAAATATCAATTTATATAAGCCAGACACTACAAATGGAATTGTAAGAGTCAACCCAAGTACAGTTATGGATGCTATGGGAATGGGAGACTATATGCAAGCACAACAAAATTCTAGTTTCATGTCTATGAGTGTTAGTTCAAGCGACGTATGGACCGAAATGCTAGATAACCAAGAACTATTAAAATCACAATACGATTTGTTAGCAGGAAGCTGGCCAACTTCTTACAATGAAGTAGTACTTATTGTAGGAGAAAACAACGAAATTAGTGATTACACTTTATATAGTTTAGGCTTAAAAGACCAAAAAGAAATTGAAGATAAAGTAAAAGCAATCGAAAAAGGGGAAACAGTAGAAAAAACAGAAGAAACAGTCTATACTTATGAAGAATTACTAAATTTATCTTATAAATTAATACTAAGTTCAGACTATTATCAAAAAGAAAATGGAATATGGATGGATAAATCTGAAGACGAAGAATACATGAAAGAAAAAATTGCTTCAGCAGAAGACATTAAAGTAGTAGGAATTATCAGGCAAAATGAACAATCTGTAGCCCAAGGGATGTCAGGTGGAATTGGCTATACCAAAGAATTAAAAGAATATGTCATTCAAAAATCAAATGAAGCAGAAGCGGTAAAAGAGCAAAAAGAAAATGTAGAAACCAATATCTTTTCTGGCTTAGCATTTCCAAAGGAAGGAGAAAGCACAGTATTTAATTATGACGATTTATCAACTGAACAAAAAATGCAACTAAGCAGATTAAATAGTCAACAAATTGCTGATTTAATGCAAGCCTATACAGAAAATAGAAATGCAAGCTATGAGAAAAATTTGCAAAAATTAGGTGCCATTGACCTTGCTAGCCCAACAGCCATCAGCATTTACCCAAAAGATTTTGACGCAAAAAATAATATTACAAATGCCATAGAAGAATATAATCAAAAACAAAAAGACGAGGGAAAAGACGAAAACACCATCAGTTATACTGATATGGTAGGAACAATGATGAAATCAGTAAGCCAAATAATTGACACTATTAGTTATGTACTAATTGCTTTTGTTGCTATTTCATTAATTGTATCATCTATTATGATTGGAATAATTACCTATATTTCTGTATTAGAAAGAACCAAAGAAATTGGAATTTTAAGAGCAATAGGAGCTTCCAAAAAGGATATATCCAGAGTATTCAATGCCGAAACTCTAATAGTAGGACTAATATCTGGACTTATTGGAATTGGAGTAACCATTCTTCTAACCCTTCCAATCAATGGTGCTATTTATGCTTTAACAGGAGTCAAAGTAGTAACAAAGGTTCCAACTGCAGCAGGTATCATATTAGTTGTAATTAGCGTACTATTAACTATGATAGCCGGCTTAATACCAGCCAAAATGGCAAGCAAAAAAGATCCAGTTGTAGCCCTACGAACAGAATAAGAAAGATTTGGAAAGATTTGGAACGTGTCCATTTCTTTCCATTTTGTAAATTTAAAAATCAAAAATTTTAGGATGGAGTTAAAATTTCCCAAAATGCATAAAAAATCCCCAAAAGGTACTTGCTATTGAAATAAAAATATGATAAAATACTTGCGTAACCAATAAATTAGAATCCTTAAAAAACAATTGTTAGGAGGAAAAAATATGGAGTTAATCGAAAAGGGAAATTACAAATTGCCAGATTGGTCAATGGAAGCTCGGTGTACAGGAAAAGGCTGGGAACAAAAGCAAAAACCTTGCTATAGTAAATGGAAACTAGAAGATGGGGACATTGTAAAGAGAAAAAATAGCGACGGAGAAGTATATTACGGATTCATTTGTCCTGACTGCCATTGTTTTACACAACTGGAAGAGAAAGAATTACCAACTAACGTAAAAGAATATTGCCTTCAAGTTGCTGCAAAAGGTAGTAATCACTATGTAACACTTACCGAGGAAGAAAAGAAATTAAGTGAAGTGCTTTAAAGTAGTAAAAGTACAATATAAGAGATATGTTTTAAAATTTGGGACGTACCAAAAAGAGGTATGTCTCAAATTTTTTATATAGTAGGAAAGTTCTCCTTGAAGGAGGACTTTCCGTACTAGATAAATATGGCAAGCCTTAGATTTTCTTAAAATTTTCATTTGTTAGAAAATCTTAGGCTCGCTTTTTTTGCTTTTTTCAATCTTTCTTCAAGGTTACAGGATTATATTATAAACAGAATAAAAAACGGAATTAAAATTTTTTAAGCAATAAATTGCTAAGAAAATCTAAACTCCGCATATTTATCTTCTACGTCAAGTCTATCGTTTTCAACGATGACTTTCCTAGAATATAAAAAAAAAAACGGAAAGGAAATTAGCAAATGGCAGATTTTTTTAGAAGAGTAGAAAAAAAGTATGTAATTAACAAAAAACAATATGAAGCCTTGCAAAATGCAATGCAAGACAAAATGGTAGAAGACGAACACGGAAAAAGTACCATTTACAATGTTTATTACGACACAGAACAATATGATTTAATAAAACATTCTATTACAAAGCCTGTTTTTAAAGACAAAGTAAGAATTCGAAGTTATAATATTCCAACTCAAAATAGCAAAGTATATTTGGAAATAAAAAGAAAATATGACGGAATTGTAAGCAAAAGAAGAATTGAAACATCTTTAGAACAATTTTATGAGAATTTTAAAAATCAAAAAGAAACAGCAAAAGGGCAAGTTGAAAAAGAATTAACATACTATTTCAAACACTATCATTTAATACCAACTATGTTTTTATCTTATGAAAGAAATGCGTATTATGAAAAAGGCAATAGTGATTTTCGAATAACTTTTGATACAAACATTATTGCAAGAGACTATGATTTGCAAATGGAAAAAGGAAACTATGGAACCGTCATCTTAGGAAAAGACAACTATGTAATGGAAATAAAAACATTAGGTGCTATGCCAATTTGGTTCGTGCATTTACTAGATGAATTAAACATCTATCCAGCAGGATTTTCAAAATACGGAGAAGCCTATCAAGAACTAATATTAAAAGAAAATAGTATGAAGGAAGTAATTTAAGGTGACATATTAAAAAAGATAGAAAGCAATTTAAGTTGCTACATTTTAGAAAGTGAGGAAAGAAAAATGTTAGAAAGTATTTTAAATGAAACAACTGCAAGTGTTAGCTTAGTAGATTGTATGATATGTATTGCAGTAGCTTTTTTATTAGGAGGAGTGATTAGTTTTACCCATAAAATGACGACAAAGTCAACACCAAATTTTTTATTAACTTTGTGTATATTACCAGTTTTAGTGCAAGTAATTATTTTGCTTATCAATGGAAATTTAGGAACATCTCTTGCAGTAGCGGGAGCCTTTAGTTTAGTAAGATTTCGTAGTATGCCAGGAAATTCAAAAGAAATTATTAGCGTATTATGGGCAATGGCAGTAGGTTTAGGACTAGGTATGGGATATATTGCTTATAGTGCCATTATCACTATTGTTGTTGCGATTTTTATCTTTATTTTAAATAAAATTATTTACAACGGAAAAGACCAAGTAGAAAGAAAACTAAAAATCGTCATTCCTGAAAATTTAGACTACGAAGAAGTATTTGATGATATTTTCAACCAATATACAGACAAAGTAGAACTAAGCAAAGTAAAAACTACAAATATGGGAAGTATGTATGAACTTAGCTATATTGTTGAAATGAAGAAAGGACAAAAAGAAAAAGAATTTATGGATGAAATACGATGCCGCAACGGAAATATGCTAGTTATGTTAGAAAAATTAGAATTAAGTGAGGTAGAGTTATAATGAAAAATAAGAAAACAAAAATGTTTGTTAGCATTATAGTATGTGTTTTACTTATTACAGGCATAGTAGTGGGCTATTCATATAAAAAGAAAGATACCAATGCAAAAATTAACACAGAAGGTACAAAACTAGAAGTAGAATATAGCCAAAGTGAACTAACAGGGCAGTGGGCAGACTACAAAGCTAAAATTACTTTAGATGATACGAAAACTACAATAGAAGGAAAAGGCGTAACAACAAACCAAAATACTATTACGATTCAATCTGCAGGTTCGTATTATATTACAGGAAGTTTATCTAATGGAAATATTATAGTAGACGCAGGAAAAGAAGATGAAGTACAATTAGTGCTAGAAAATGCTTCTATTACAAGTAAAGAAACAGCGCCTATCAATGGAGTCAAAGCAGGAAAACTAACGATTACTTTGGCAGAAAATTCAATCAATAATATAACAGATAGTAGTTCTTACACAACTTTCACAGACAAAGAAAGTGGTGAGCCAGATGGTGCAATATTTACCAAAACAGATTTAGTCATCAATGGAAATGGAACTTTAGTTATAAATGCTTCTTATGCAGACGGAATTGTTAGCAAAGACGGACTAAAAATCATCAATAGCAATATTCAAATTACAGCAAAAGATGATGGCATTCGAGGAAAAGATTATATAGCAACTAACAATGCAAATATCAAAATCACTTCAGGTGGAGATGGAATGAAAACAACGAATGATACAGATACAGCACTTGGCTATCTTCAAATAGAAGCAGGAAGCATTGAAATTACAGCAAAAGCAGATGGCATACAAGCACAAACAATTTTAAATATATCAAAAGATGCCAATATTAATATTACAACAGAAGGAGAAATAACATCTAAACAAAATGAAAACTTTGGGTTTGGAGGACAAAGAGGCACAAAAATACAAACTGTAAGTGAAGATACAGGAAGTAGCAAAGGTTTAAAAGCAGGAGAAGAAATTACCATAGAAAATGGTAACATTACAATTAAAAGCACAGATGATAGCATTCATTCTAATGGAATTGTAATTTTAGAAAACGGAAATCTCACTTTAGAAAGCGGAGATGATGGAGTTCATGCCGATACCAACATTGTAATCAATAATGCTACTGTTAACATTACTAAAAGTTATGAAGGAATAGAAAGTGCTTATATAGAAATAAATGGCGGAAATATCTCGTTAGTGGCATCAGATGATGGAATTAACGTATCAGGAGGAAATGACAGTTCTAGCATAGGTGGTAGAATGGGGCAAAATAATTTTAGCCAAATTGGAAATAGCAATCAAAAATTAGTAATAAATGGTGGAACTATTAAAGTAAATTCAACAGGAGATGGACTAGATGCCAATGGAGCAATTTATATTAGTGGAGGAAGTGTTTTTGTAGAAGGACCAACTTCATCTGGAAATGGGGCCTTAGACTACGATTCCGAATGTGTTGTAACAGGAGGAGAAATCATCGTTTATGGAGCAGCAGGAATGTGGCAAAATCCATCTAATACCTCTACACAATATGTATTAACCTTTCAAAATACAGGAAATGCAGGAGATAATATTGTGCTAAAAGATAGCAATGGAAACGAAATTTCTTCTTTTACCACTTCAAAATCTTATGGAATGCTTAGCATTTCAAGTAGTAAAATACAAAAAGGCGAAACTTATACTCTATACGTAAATGGAAGTAGTAAAGCAAGTTTGACTGCAAATAGCATTATTACTTCGAACGGAGTAAGTAGTCAAAATGGAATGGGAATGCCAGGTAGAATAAAAGATGAAACAATGCAAGAGCCAAATGGTGGAATGAAAGGAACAAATGGAAGAAAAGGAGAAGCAGGAACCATATAGTTATTATGCAAAAAGAAAAATTACTCTAGAATGATATAGAGTAATTTTTTAATCTATGCTATAATATGAAAAAAGAAGGTGAAAAATTGAAAATATTATTAGTAGAAGATGAATATAGTCTAGCAGATGCAATCTGCGAAACTTTAAAAAGAGAACATTTTGACGTAACAATGATAGGAAATGGAATAGAAGGAGAAGAAGAGGCATTAAGCAATGTTTATGATTTAATTCTGTTAGATGTAATGCTACCGGGTAAAGATGGTTTTCAAATTCTAAAGACTATTAGGCAAGAAAAATTAAAAACACCTATTATTATGCTAACAGCAAAATCAGAATTATATGATAAACTAAATGGGTTAGAAAATGGAGCAGATGACTATATTACTAAGCCATTTCATATGCAAGAATTAGTAGCAAGAATAAAAGTAGTTTTAAAAAGAAATAATCATGCAGAAGACATTAATCACCTACAATTTAATGATTTAACTTTAGATTTGCAAACTGGAAAAATGGGTGCAAATGGAAATGAAATTGCCATTAATGGCAAAGAACTAGATTTATTAGAAATGCTATTACTAAATCAAAATCAAATTGTAGATAAAGAAGTAATTGCTAATAAAATATGGGGTTATTATAATGAAGCAGAGTATAATAATGTAGAAGTATATGTATCCTTCTTAAGAAGAAAATTAAAACTCATTCAATCAAATGTAAAAATAAAAGCAGTTAGGGGAATAGGTTACAAACTAGAAGTAGAATTTGAAAAATAATTTAAAAATTAGTTTGTACTATTTAAAAAGTTATTTTTTATTACCTGAAAAATTAGTTATGCCATATGAAAGGAAATGTTGTAAAAATGATAAAAAAATTAAGCCAAAAAATATTTACTCTTATTATGATATCACTTTCTATAATAATATTTGGAGTTATACTATTATTTACGTATTTCAATTATCAGAATACCATCAATAGTAGAATTTCCATGTTCGACAGATTTGGACTAGGAGAAGAAAGAAGAGACAAAAATGAAAAACCACTAGATGTTCCACAACTAGAATTAAATATGCAAGGGGTTTATGACATAATGATAGAAAATAATGCCATTGTGCAAAATAATAGTCAAGAGAAAAATAAAGAAATAGAAGAATATGCTATCAAACTAAGTAAAACAAATAAAAAAACAGGAATTATAGGAAATTATATTTATCAAGTAAGAAAAACAAAGGATGGAAGAAGTCACATTACATTTATGGAAGACGAAAATGCTATTTTACATTTAAAACAATCCATTGGCTTTTCAATTCTTCTATTACTAATTGCTATTTTTATCATATACAATGTAGCAAAGAAAACATCCCATATCATTGTAAAGCCAGTAGAAGAAACCTTTGAAAAACAAAAACAATTTATATCAGACGCTTCTCACGAACTCAAAACACCTCTTGCTGTAATAGAAGCAAACGCAGATGTATTAGAAAATGAAATAGGCAAAAATAAATGGTTAGATTATATTCAAAATGAAATTAGTAGTATGAGTAAGTTAATAAATGAACTATTACTATTAGCAAAAATAGAAAATGTAGATGATATAAAAGAATATCAGGATTTTGATTTATCAAAAGAAGTGCAAATTCAATTTTCCATGTTTGAAAGCATGGCATATGAAAAGAAAATAAAACTTACAAGCAATATACAAGAAAACATAAAAATGAATGGAAATAAGCAAGACATAGAACACATTGTATCCACTTTACTAGATAATGCCATAAAACATACAGAGTCAGAAAAGGAAGTAGTAGTAAATCTAAATAAAGAAAAAAGTGAAATCATATTAGAAGTAAAAAATCAAGGAGAAAAAATACCAGAAGAAGAAAGAGAAAAAATATTTGAAAGATTTTAT
>CANRLO010000037.1 GCA_947631495.1 uncultured Clostridia bacterium | reverse complement strand
GAACTACCCGAACTAGAGTTTTTTTTTGATAGATTAAATTGCTGTTGCCATTGACTATCTGCTACTGCATCTCTTTGTTTTTGATATTCAAATTGTTGTTGTCTCCATTGATTTTCTAACTCATTTTGTCTAACTTGTTCATCAAAAGTTTTTTGCCATTGACTATCTGATACTCTATCTCTTTCTTGTTGATATAGATATTGTTCTCTGTTTTGTCTTAATTCGTAATTTTGTGTCAACAATTGTAATCGTTGTGAATATAATTCTAACGCAGACTGTGCTTGTTGAATGCTTCCATTTTGCCTTGCTTGCTGTATTTTAAAATTGTAATCAGCAAAAAGATCTCTTGAATTGTTTAATGCGTCTGTTACACTTTTTTGATATGTGTTATATAGTGCCGTCCTTGTGGTCTCAGCATATCCAGAGTTTCCTAATCCTTGTTGTGCTAATTGTTCTGCTGTTGCTCCATATTGATTTGCTTGTTTTTGCCAATTAGCATACAGACCTCGTGTTGTTTTGTCTGTTTCTTTTTGGAGTTTCTCTTTTTCTCTATTCAATTCATCAACTTGCATCTGCGTCTGCTGTTGTATAATATCATTTTGTTTTTGCTCTTGCTGTTCTAATAAAGAATTTTGTTGAGTTACTAAATTATCTAAATCTTCATATCCTGTTGCCATATTTCTCTCCTTTCTAAGCTATACGTTTCCACATGTAGCAAGTTATGTATGGCTGTATGTTATTATGAGCTTTGTCTCCACCAGTGTAATCTGTTGGAGTAGAATATAATGTAGAACCTTTTTGAGGTTCTTTTCCTGTTAAATGGAAATAACTATTACCTTCGGATCCTCTTTGAAGAATGTGTCTATGAGAAGGCATTTCATCTATGGTTAACTTATGACTTTTTTCTCCTCCTGTTTTTTCTACTACATTAAAATCTTCATCATTTTCGTCAACACCAACTGGAACTTTACCTTCGCCCCAATACTCCCATGTTCCGAATCCAAGATATGTCTCTGGATTAGTATTAGCAGTATCGATTATAATTTTTCCTACATAATATTTCTTTTTATTATCTTCTAAAATTTTATCTTTAATAGAAATTTCCAGTTTTTCTTTTTCTTTAGATATTTTTTCAGTCATAGATTTTTCTAAATTAGATTTTTCATCATTTACCAACTTTTGAACTGCTGGTAATAAAATTTCATTTATATAATTTTTTATATCTTTTCCAGACTTATCAAATTCTTGTTTTAGCTTATCTGCTGTCATTGTTGGCGAATCAGGTAAATTTTGTATATTGTTTGTATTTACCGTACATTCTGGCAAACTCATAATTTATTCCTCCCTACTTTTTTACATATCCTCCTGCAAAAGCTTCTATTGTAGAACTATATATTCCAAACGGTTTATCTTTTTCGTCACTATAAAATTTTATTGATAATTCAACGATCTTTTTTTCTTTTATCTTATAAACCAAATAAGATTTGTTTGTTGTCACAAAACTAAAATTGTCAAAATGCATATTGTTAAAATCAAGTCCTGTTGCTGACTTTTGTGTTGTATATTCATATTCTTTGGATTTATCAGTTCTTCTTGCAATTTTTATTAGTCCATTTGGAATAGTTTTTATTTTGGCTATTCCACCTCTTTTATTTGTAGTTTTTAACTGATTGTCAAATCCGAAATTGTCCATAGGAGTTGTCCAATAACTGTTTATTGTTTCTCCGTTATCATTTGTTCCTTCAACAATAAAAATAGAGCCATCTTTGGCTCCTATATACAACTTATCATCATATTCTTTTAATATATTAGGATTAGCTTTGCTTACATCCCAATAAAACCACTCATACTCAAAACTATTCAACTTAGCATATTTTTGTCTGCTATCTGCTAAATACATTCTACCATCTACTAATACACATAAATAGCCCTTCCAAACTACCATGCTAGCATTATAATAATCATTTTCATTAGTCATCTTAACGTCTACTAAAGAACTTCTATGAGCTACTACTTGTCTACTATTTATTTCTTCTGTGCTTACTCCCTCTAATCCATATCTGCTTAAGTAAACTATATCGTCTTGAAAGTTAATACTCCCTACATAACATCCTATACTTACATTTCCTTGTTTGCTTGGATATATTTTACCATTTTCCAAATCCAATGTTGGTTCATGATAAAATACATTCGCATTGTTTTGATCTAGATTTTTAAATACCCATAAAATATTATTTCCTACCGTCATCCCTGTAATTAAGCTATCACTAGCTCCATCTTCATAATAATTCAAGTCTGAAACATATTTAGGATTTCCTAATTCTGAATGAAAAACTGCATTTGGGAAATCTGGGTTTCCAGTATAAAACAAACGATTATCAAATATTAAAGCATTTGTGCATTTAGCTATTCTATCAGAATATCCAGGAATGGTTTTTGAAAATGTTATAAAAACGTTGTCTTCTCCACTTAAATCTGGTTTTGAAGGTGCTATATTAAATGTAATTTTCCCTTTTATCCTATCTACTGTAAAATCAGTATTTTCGTATAATTCAACATCGTTTACTGTTACTGTTACTAATTCATTGTCAATTTCTGTGGCATCTAAATAAAAATCCTTAGCTTCTCCATCTCCTACAAAGCTATTTATTCTCTTAGGAGTTAATACATTGACATCTTGTAGTGTTTCTCCACCACCAATATCTCCTGCCGTTCTACTTATTGTCGTTGTTGGAATAAAAGGATTAGCATCTGTTACCTTTTTGGCTATTGTGCCATCATATACTAAATAATTTTTTCCATCGTTTATATAAACATTGCCTTCTTGATCTGCTTTATTGAAATAACTTTTTTTATCATTATTCATATCTGTATATAGTTGTTTTAAATGATCTTCGTCTGGCACATCTGGAAAATTACTCCACTCGTATAATACTGTTCCACTATGAATTAAAGCTGTGTCAGTTCTGTAAATATATATTCCATTTATTTTCGTTCCTATTTGGGCTAACTTTTTAAATCCTGGTCTTGTCTCTACACAAGCTCCTTGCGTATCTTTATAATTTTTCCAAACATTTAACGCATCAGGACTTCTAGTTATAGCTACTAGACTTGGTTCTTCTAAAAAATCCACGCCAGCAAAGTCTGTATATACTCTTTTTACTCCTGTCGCCATAACAACCTCCTATAATATCTCCTATATATCAAATTCTCCTTCATTCTCATCTGGCTCATATTCTTTTAAATTGACACTTGGCACATTTCTTCTATTATCTAGCAATTGTAATTTTCTCTGATACTCAGTTGCGAACGAAGTATAATCTGAACTAGGATCAGTCTTTAAGATGTCATCTGCAACTTTATAAGGTAATATACTCTGTGCATCTTGATTTAACTCTAAATAAAAACTATCTTGAGTTTCTTCATTTATCGTCTGTGGATATTTATAATATTCTAGAACTGTTTGCCCTTCTGTATTGTCATTTATATAAATTTTATTACTTCCTAAAGTATAATAATCAGCACTTCTTTTTTTGTTATTTTTATCTAAAACAAAAACATTTTTTATTTGATATAAATCAGAAGGCAATAAATAAGAACTATATTTATCATTTTTTTGTTCATCACTTTTTTCTTGATATATCTTTGTTGCTATTATTTTTTTATTTTGAGCCAATTCTTGATAGGCTAAATCAAATAAATGCGGTAATCTTGTAGCTATATCTTCGTCTTCTGTTAATTCTTTTGCATCTGGTGAATACTCTTCTATAAGTGCCAATATTTGTTTTTTACTTTCTCCATATGTCATTTTAATACCTCCAAGTCGCTAGAATCGAACTAGCTAATATCCTTTACTTGTATATAAAAGAGGGATTAATCCCTCTTAAACTATGGCAATTCAATTACTTGAACTTTTAAACTTTCTGAATCTTCCCCTTTAATTACAACTTTGCCTTTGTTTTCTCCAGATACATTTTCAAACTTTCCAGATTCAACTACAATTGCAACAGTCTTGCTATTAGTTACAGAAATTTCTAAATCTTCTGTACCTTGCAAAGAATTGCCTTTTTCGATTGTTGCTTTCTTTGGTCCTTCTCCAGAATTAGAAATCAATATTAAAATCTTTCCACAGGATTTATTATCATAATCAACAGTTACTCCATCAGTAGTAACAGCCTCTGCTTCTGCTAGTTCTAAAGCAACATTTCTTTCTAAAACATTATTTTTTATATCACTCATTTTTTATCTCTCCTTTCTTATGCTGCTTTTTGATGACATCTTAAAACAGCACATTCTTTTGGTCTTACCATTTTTCCACCGTAAGTATTTAGACCTTTAATAGCCTCTGCGAATCCTTTCTCTGGTTCATAAGGTTTTAATTTATCAATACCATTGCAATATGCAAATGCTTTAGATGTCTTTAAGATAATATGATCATCTGTTCCATCATTATAAGCATTATTAGTCATTTTGATTTTAGCATTATTATATAATCCTAAAACGCCCTTAGCTATTAAGTCATCATTATTTGTCTTTAATTCAATTAGTCTGTTTTGGAATAACATATAGAACCAAGGTGTTAAATACATAGTTACATCATCTTTTGCACTTACGCCGTTATTCCATAAAGAAACAAATAAATCATCAACAGCTTTTTTAGCTGATGCTTCATCTGCAATTTCTAAAGATTTACTCTTAATTCCTGCATTTTTTGCCATTTGAGTAGCACAGAATATATCTTCTTTCTCTGCTAATGCCCTTGTTGATTCTGTCTGTAACGCTTCCATAACACCATCCTGTGCTTGTGCTTTATCAATATCATCTATTCCATAATTGAAATAATCATATTGGTCGATGTCTAAATACACAGAACCATTTCCTACGTTTTCTGGATCATCAATAGGTTTTCCAGGAACATATTTTTTTACTGTAGGTCTTCCTGCGTTTTGAATTTTTACTCTTTTTCCTTCTCCTGCTTCTCCTTCAAATTTGTAATCACAATCTTGTTTAAATACTGTGAATTTTGGTAGCTCAAGTTGTATATACTTTGACCATACCGTTGGTTTAAAATTTGCATAACTCATTTTTCATCTTTCCTTTCTTTTTTACCAACGTTTCATAGATTCTCGTACTTTTTTAAAGATAATAGGATTATCAAGGTCTTTGCTTGAAAGTTTGTCCACCTCTTCTGGTGTGTAATATTCTTTTATCTGATTATCTGGTGTGGTAGACTTTGAACTACCAGTACTTGCTGGCTTTTTGGGATTATCCCCATTGATTTTCTCCCACATCTCATAAATTTCAGATATTTTCATATTTCTATTAAACTTAGTTGCAAATTCCTTAAACTCTTTATCTTGCAGAATACTCGTATCTATGCCGTTAGACTTTAATTCTTTTTCATCTAATTTAGATGTTAGGTATTCCCCTAACTTAAAAAACTCTGCATCTTCTCGTGCAGAGGTTTTTCCTTGTTTTTGTTTTACTGCTAGTTCATTCGCTCTAGCTTCAATTTCTACATCATCAGAAACATCAATAAGTTCTTGTGCATCTGATTCTCCTAGAATCTGTGCATCTCTTTTATTGATATTTGATTTTGTTTCTGGAATATTTACTCCTTGATCTTTATAAAAGTCTGTAACTTTACTTAAAACATCGTCTTCATCAGAAAGTTCTAATCCAGCTCTTAAAACATTCTCTAATTGATTGAATCTGTTTTGTTTACTTTCTTGTTCCTTACGATATTTTCTTTCAAGTCTTGCTTTTTCTTGACTTACTACCCTATTGACGTCTTCTTGAGTAAAAGTCTTTTCTGATGAAGTATCTTCTGTTTGAGTATTAGTAGTATCTTTTACTTCTAATTCTTCAACATTTTCATCAGTTGTTTCCATATTTTGTTTTTCTCCTGGCATACGTTACCTCCCGTTTTAAGTCCGTCGACTATAAATTCCTTCAGCTTTTTAGGTCGTCATAGTTTTGGACACAATATAAAAAAGATGCCTATAAGACATCTATAACTTAATAACTATTGTTGGATTTGTTGTGTTGGTACTGGTGCTTGTCCTTCATTTACCATATTAGCTTCTTCTGGGCTTACTCCTGTTTGTTGTGCATTATTCATTTCTTGTTGAGCCATGACTTGTTCCATAGCTCCATTTAACGCATTGGCTGTTTTCTCTATTTCATTAAATACTTTTTCTTTTTCTTCTCTGTCTTTCAATATCTCTTTTAGTCTAGATTTTGGCATTGTAGCATCATCTGGCAGACTGTTGACATATTCTTCAAAGTTTATTTGATTGCTAGCTAATAAATTCTCTAATGACAATTCCATAGCATATTTATCAAAAGCACTTCTTGGTGTTACGTCTATTTTTATATCAAAATCATATTTTTGGAGTTCTTTATATGATATTTTATAAGGTTCTTCAACAGTTGTATTTGTAGTATAATCTTTTGTTTCTCTAGTTAATACAATTCCTTTTATACTATTTGCTTTTAACATCTCAAACCATATTCGTGCTATATCTTCGATAAAATCTTTATATGCTTCTACTTGTTCGTTAATAGGTTGTTGTGATGCTTGTTGCACTGCTAAAATTGCTTTTCCAGCTGCCTGAGTAGGATCTACATTACCTGTTGCAGTATCAGAAGCACCTGCTAAATTTTGTGTTTCATCTTCTAACTCTTTTTGAAGGTTATAAGCATCTGGGCCTATTGACGCAGGGTGCAAATAATTAACTACTTTATTTACATCATCTGCATTTAACTCATTTACTTCTATGGTTGTTCCAACCTTATTTATAGCTTTTGGATTTGATATATATTTTGTGTTAGCCACTAATTTTGGGAAAGCTACTAATTTTATAACTAAAGCTCTTCTTGTTGCAGTTTTATTTATTTCTATCTGATTTGGAATGAGATATTCTACTTCCCCTTGACCTCTTGCACTTCCTTTAACTCTTTCCCATAATACATGAGCTACTGGGTATAAACTTATTTCTAAACAAGTATCTTTCATAACTGTCGCTAACTTAGTACATTTTTTTGCCCATATCTTGCCATTTTTTTTATATAATTTCAATAATACTAAACACATAGGCGATATCTCGGTTGTTCTTAAATCTCTTCCTGATTGTTCTTCTATATCCTGGTCTTCTACTATTAAATCAATTTCTTTTTCATCTATTTCATTTGCTCTTGCTTCTTCTTTTACTTCTTCTACTGTCCTTCTGAAAGAAATTATTATATATGGTTGATTTTGAATATCGTCATCATTCTCATTCCCATAATAAATATTAGTTCTATCAACTTGTTCACAAAAAATATTATTACTTTTTGGATCTGGATCTGAATAAAAATAAATGATACCTTCGTTATCTATACAGGCATCATTTATACAATTTCTAACTATTTTATTAACTTTATTCTTTTCCCATACTCTGTTTGCATACCTATTCATCATGTCGCATATATCTTGAAGTTTCTGTCTTTGATCTTGGTTTTCGTATGTATCGCTATTAAAAAATATCTGATATGAATTTGTTTTCACAACTCCGACTTTATATTTTACTATGGACTTTATTATATTTAATGTTATAGGTTGAATACCTTGTAGCTTTGCACCTTCCCATTGGTTTCCGTGATAAAAATTATAATTTCTCTTACTTTTTTCATATAGATGATGTTGATAATTATAATCTACACCCCTTTGATATTCTTGCCAAACAGTTGTTATGTTTTGTTCTTTTTTCTTCATTTTCTACCTCCACTAAAGCCTGCATCGTAAGAATCTATTGCATCTAAATTTTCTTGCAATTTTTTTAATTGTTCTTCTTGTTCTTTTTCTTCTTTCATATCTTGTTTGCGTTTTCTATATTTTTTTATAACCTTACTTGGTTTTATTTCTTCTGGAAGTTTCTGTTCTTTTCCAATCTTATAACCTGAATAAAATCCAAATATTAAACAACTAATTGATACTATTGTGTATATCAAATTCATTCTTCCCCTCCAAACTAAAAAGGAACTATGTCATCTCCATAGTCCTCTTCTATATGATTTTCATTTATTCCAAACACTCTATCTAGTTCTTCTTGTAAATCTTTATGTATTGAATTTCTGTCTGTCTTTTTCATATCTTGTTGTGTTCTTATATAATAAGTTATAGCTAATGCCATAACCAGGTCATCGTGATATCCTTCTTCCGCTTCTGCTCTACCTTTATCATTTACAATAAAGGTTAGCATTTCTCTTAGTGTGTCTTTATCGTTTATAATATCTATATTGTCATGCACTATCTCTTGTAGCTGTGCTAATATATATGGTCTTGTTATTACGGTAGTTTTAAATCCATAGCTTTTCTCAAATTTATTATTATATAAATCTTCTTTTTTTCTCACATATTGGTTAGGATAATTAAGTTCCATTAATTTTTGTGTAGGATATGTACTAAAATTGTTCTCTAATCCTATTAATGCTTGATTATAAAACATACCTAAACAATATATTTGTTTTACATAGTCTATTTCATCATATTGTTGCTTTAATACTGCTACTTGCTCTCCTGTTATGTTATTTATTACATGAGCTGTAAAATAATCAGATCCTTCCCCTGCTGTATCTCCACCAATAACATAAGGAACTCTGTTTTCTGGATATTTATATATTTTTATATTTCCTTCTGGTTTATCTATAAATTTTTGTCCTCTTATTCTTATACCATCATAGTAACAACTAAAAGTACCTGTTATTATTGGTTCTGGTGCTTCATTTATTCTATTTATAATATTTAATTTATTAAAATAACATTCTCCTGTACTTAAAAAAGCTTCTTCTGGGCATATTGGATACTCTTGTTTAAATTGATTTATATCCCCAGAACAGTTATTTTCTATACACCATCTTCTCCAAGTTAATTGTTCTAATGTTAAAGCATATTGTTTTTGTAATTCTTTTTCTTCTTGCGTTAATTTAAAGCCTGTATATGGCATACTATATTCTGCGAGTTCGTTCCAACCAATAAAAAGAGGATAGAAGTCGTTTTTTCCTTCGACTGCTCTATCCCACATTTCTTTAAAATATTCATATCCGTTTGCTGTGCTTTCAATTATAACCATACTTTCTGGAGTATTAGGAACTGATTGTAATAGACCTGTCATGATTTCTTTTTTATTGCCTTCCCAAAAAGCAAGTTCTGATAAATGTAATGCCGTGAATGTATCGGATCTTCCTATTCCTTTTCCTCCTGCTGTCATACATTTGATTTTACTATCTAATCCTGTACCTGTTGAATTATTAAATACTAATTCTTTTGCATTGGATTTTTTCTGCTCTGGTTTTATAGAATCTGGTAAATAGTCTAACATTCTTTTACTTATATTAAACAAGTTAGTCGTACTATCTTCTTTATGAGCTACTATTCCAGCATTATAATTATGATGAGTTACAACATTCTTAAATATTATTGCTTCTGTTTCTGTACTAAACCCCATTTGTCTTGCTTTTAATATTATAATCCTTATTGGTTTACCTTCTTTGTGCATTTTTTTTATAACATTATAATATTTTAGCTGTGGTTCATTTAATGTTAATGGTATTATATTTCCTTTCTTGTCTCTTATTTTTATATAAGATTCTATATAAGATTTTGTGTTAATACTCATCTCCGCTCAACCTTTTTCAAATATTCTTCATAATTTGTTTCTATATTGATATTTTCTTGTTTATCTTTCCATCCAAAATTATTTTTTAAATTAAATATTATTCCTGTTGTGCTACTGTCTGTTATAAGTCTTTTTTCTAAATAGTTTTCTACTTTTAATTTTGCTTTTTTTATAGTGTCGGAAAATTCTTTGCTTTTTAAATATTCAGATAATGTATCTCTACATATTCCCAAAGCTAAGCATAGTCCTGTTATTGTATATGGATCATGTTTTTTTTCACATTCTTCAAAATATTTATCTATCTTCTTTTGCATTATTTCTACTTCTGTGTATTTTCTTGGTCTTCCTCTCTCTGCCATTTATACCACCTTCTTATATGATTGAACTCATAGTTTTATGATGTTTCAAATAATCTTTTGCACTCCAATAAGTTAATCCTTTTTCTTTTGCTTTCTTAATATAATCTTCTGCTGTTTGTTTAGTCCATTTTTTCATTACTTATCAATTCCTTTCATGATTGGCTTATTTCTATTTGCTGTGATATACATTCTTACCTTGTCTTTATAGCCTTCTGTTTTTTCTTCTCTGTCATAATAACAACAACATATAGATCCATCTATTTTTCTTCTAATCTCACATAAATTTAAATTATTATTTTTGTTTTTACATGTACTACATATTATTCTTTGATATGCCTCATATATTGTTTCATTTGTTTTCATAGGCTCCTTCTCCTTTTATTGTTTATAATCTTGCCTATAACATTACTCCTTAACTAATTTCATTAAATATTGCCTTAAATTTGCTATAATTAGAAAAATATTCTTCGTCTTCAATTATTCTTAATTCATTAGGATTAAAACCATACATTTGTCCATCAGCAAATTTAACTTCAATCATATACTCTTTTTTAGAATAGTCTATATTCCTAACTATTCCATATTGATTTATATATTTATCATATTTACTATATTGACTTGTGTTTTTTATTACTTGTACTTGGGTTCCATATTTAAATTTGCTTTCATTTTTTATAAAATTTATAATTCTACCTAATTTTGTTTTATATAACTTCATATTTATATTTCCTCCTCTTTTATAAACTCTATGTAAGATATTTCGGATTACACAAGACGCTATCTCATGTCATTTGGATTACTGGTATCATCACAGCCTATAACCTTTAGCAATAATTTGCCGAATCTCTTGGAAGACTATACACTTTTCTTCCCTGTGATGGAATTAGTGTTTCAACCTTATGCTCCCATTGATTGAATTTTTAAATATCCTACATGCAATTTATATTAGAACTCGCTAGGTCAGTTCTGACTTATAACAAAGGATAATGGTGTATATAAAAGGAGGCTACGACAAACATAGCTTTATATTAACCTTACCTAGCATTAGTTAATGGCACAATAAAAGAGCCTATCTTATTTGATAAGCTCTTTCGACCATTTGGTCAGTTCTTCTTTTATTGTTATTTTCTTTTACAATATTGATATTTTATTTTTATTTCTTCTGTAATGTGTTTTTCTATTTTTTATTGATTATTTTTCTAACTCATAGTATAATAGCTTTGTTCCATTACATATTCATCCAACTTTCTAGAAAGGAGGTAAATATGTCAAACTTATTTAAACTAATCGCATTATTCATTATTGCATACATCCTAAAGATGTTTGATTAATGCGGACTCCGGAGATCACACATGAAAATGTGTGGTCTTTTATTAAATGAAAATACTAGAGATTGCATTCTCTAGTATTTTTGTTCCATTAATGAATAACTTCATCAAACTTATTAAACTACAGAAATGGAAGAATATACAAAATATATATCTCTTTTTTCTGTATTAGTATTATACTAGAGTTTTTTTTTAATGTCAAGCCTTTGACATTACTTTTATATTACATATGTATTATATGTATATTACAATTATACCACTTTTATGTTAATTTTGCAAATTTTAACTAAAAAAGCTAGCTATAAAATCTATAACTAGCTTTTAATTTAAATAAAATTTTAGGGGCAATTTATTTAGTTTTATTATTATCGCTTGGACTATGAGTTAGTTTCTCTCTAACTGCGATAATTTTACTATTGCTATTATACTATATATTT
>CANRLO010000036.1 GCA_947631495.1 uncultured Clostridia bacterium | reverse complement strand
TATTTTGAAAATAATTGTTATATTTATATACCTATAAAAGATAAACAAAACTGATTTCGGTTTTGTTTATCTTTTTACATGAAATTATGTTAATATATAAATATGTACGTTTAACAAAATTAGTAATACATTTATTACTAACATTAAAAGGAGGAAAAATTATGGATAAGCGGAGTTTATTTACAATAATTTTTGGAAAGGAATGTGTATCAGACGAAGAACTTTGGGATGCAGGATTTGGAGATTGCGGAAGAAAAATAGAAGTTGAAATCGAAAATATTTCACAGTATAGCAAATACAAACGGGAACTGCTTTGGAGAAAAATGTTAAACCAAATAGGGGATATCGAAACTAGTTGGATAAATCTTCCTAAAAAACAAAAAGAACAAATAGAGGTAATTATGAAAATTATTGCGTATGCAGTTATTTCATTGAAAGACTGTGTAATAGTAAATAATATAACTGGTACTACGCTTCAATTTCTCCAAAAATTAGGATATAATGCTTGGGGCAGCGGTCACTCTGGTTGGATTAATTTGTATAATGCACAAAAAGTTGAACTTGTAACTGGATATTTAACTGCAGAAACAGCAGAAAACTTGTCAAATGCTATTAACAAGTATGTCCTTAATAGTTTTTTGAAAGAAAAAAAGAAGGAAGGAAAACAATATGTGATTATCCCAACTGATAGTATCCACATAAGGCAAGATTTAAGCATTGAAGAGGAAAAAGCTCTTACAAATGATATTCTTGAACAGTTAGGTTTAGAGTTTGATTTGGAAACATTCGTAACATCCCATAGTTGTGAATCCTTAGCATTCATTGCTTTAAGGCATTGTGGCAGTGCCGAAGGAATGCAAATTAAACAATTAGAATCGTTAAAAAAATATTTGACGGTGGAATTGTAAAATGTGTAAAAGACAGATGCTCAAAACATCTGTCTTTTACACATTTTACAATTCCAACAGAAGATTATTTTTACATTTTATGACTAAATATGGTTATTTTTTCAATTTCATAATGAAACCTCCATAAATTTAAAAAATTTAAAAA
Organism: uncultured Clostridia bacterium; assembly: GCA_947631495.1. GTDB lineage: Bacteria > Bacillota > Clostridia > TANB77 > CAG-508 > UMGS1663. The sequence goes on along the minus strand of CANRLO010000036.1, from coordinate 11,132 downwards.
AACTCTGACTCCGACATTTCCTAGGTTCGAATCCTAGTACCCCAGCCAGTATTTCTTATAATATTTTTACCCTATTTTCTTTCCTTGTAATTTAAATTCTCCCATATTGGTTTTTGCATAAATGTTTAACATATTGCCTGTTAATTGCCCCATAATTTCATATTCAATATTAAGTGCATTATTTTTAATATTTCCTTTAAAATAACATTGATTTCCCTTTACTTTTCCATTTGTTAATTTATTTTTCATTCCCATAATTTCTAATATTCCATTTATGGTATTTCCATTTGTTTGTAGAGTTACCTTGCCTCCTATTTGCCCCATTGGGCTATTTATGCTTATTTCATAAATTCCATCCATATTTTATATACCTCCTGCCTTATTATATTCATTTTGTTTTGAAAGTTGAATTATATGGATTCGAAATTTACAATAAAATGAGTATCAAGTATTTTTATATTTTTATATTTTTATATTTTTACAATTTCTTAGCTTTAGTATGCTATTCCATTTAGTTCTTTTGCTTTTTCTTCATAGTTTGGCATGTAAGTTTTTAACATTTGATAGAAAGACTTGGTATGCTTTTTATATTTTAAATGGCAAAATTCATGTAATACAATATAATCTATAATGTCTCTACCATACATTACAATATTTGGATTAATGGTAATTGTTCCTTCTTTACAATTTGCTAAACTACCTTCCATTGCTTCAATTTTATAATCTTCTGGTGCCAATTCTAATAATAACCTTGTTTTTTCCATTGCTCTTTCTATTTCCTTTTCTGCTATTTTTTCATACATTTTGTTCATTAACATATCAATTACTTCGGCATTTTCTAATTTTTTAAATTGCATTGGAAGTACTACCTGAATTATATTATTTTCAAAACTTAAGCTAGGTGTTTTTAATATTTTATATTGTACCTGTACTTCATAATTTTTTCCTAATACTTTTACTGTTTCTACTTTTATATTATTTTCTTTTTCTTCGCAAGCTTTTTCATATTCCTTTATTTTATTTACTATCCATTGCTTTTTTTCTTCAACTACTCTTTGTATTTGTGAACTTGCCATGTACCAAGGAGCATTAATAACAACTTCCCCATTTTGAACAGAAATATATAAATTGCTTGTTAATTCCTTATTTACTGTATATGTTATTACATTGTTTTTGTTTGAAAATAAATTCATCTTAACCACTCCTTATAAAATATTTGTTTTACAAATTGTTGTTCGCTTTTGATGAACTTATTTTATACTTTTTTATTTTCCTTGTCAATACTTTTTTGAAAAATTTTTCAAATTTTTGTTCGTAGCCTTAAAATGCTATTATTCTCAATATAATTCAATTTTATTTATAAAAAATAAGCCTAAGATTTTCTTTTTAATGACTTTTTAAGAAAATCTTAGACTCATTATATTTTTTTATATCTTTATAGTCTCTATATTTATCTTTTAAATATCTTTATATTCACTATATTTTTTATACATTATAGCAACTACTGCTATAATAACGCCTATGCTACTTAATACTAGTATAATATTAGTACCAGTTTGTGGTATTTCTCCTGGTGCTTTTGTACCATCATCTTCTTGTTTGCTTTCATCACTACCGTTACCTTCGTTCTGTTCTTCTTGTTTATTGACTAATTGAATCTTTGGACTACTTGTTAGTGTAACAGTATATTCTTGTTCTTGTACATCTTTATAAGTTAATTCCACTTTTTCATTAATTGTTGATACTTTATCTAATAAAGTTTCATCGTTCATATTATTTATTTGTAAAGTATATTGTATTGTTGCTGTTTCTCCTGCTTGTAAAGTGTCTATATTCCATATGATATAACCATCTGTTTCTAATTTAGATATATCTACATTTTGTGAATTTTCTTCTATTGTAATATGATAATTATCCATTATATCTTTTGGAAAATAAGCTTTTGCAATAACAGAAGTAATGTTTGTATCTTTAAGTTTTGTAAATTCACTATACATTTTTAGTAAAGTAGCAGGTAAACCTCCACTTGTTAAATTATATATTTTGCCATAAGTTGGATTTGATGAAGTTCCATATATGTTTTTAGCTTGTGCAGAATCACTATTTTCTAATTCTAATAAAATAAACTGAATATCTGAATTTCTTAAGCTTAATAATTCTGTTTTTGTTTTACTTATTATATTATTGTTTTTTGCTTCTTGTGCTTGCTGTTCTGTTTCATATTTGGTACCTTCTCCATAAGTTACATCTTTGCAAACTCCTATTGCAATGCTTGGCATACCATTATAGGTGCTAATTAACATTTTATTTACATTATTAGAAAAAGATGATTTTGCAAGTTTTAATGCTGCCTGTAAATTGCTGTTATAAGTTACTTTTTCACTATTCATGTTTTGTAATGCTGCGGTAATTGCTTGTGTGTCATTTGATGCATTAATTAATACTTCAGCATCACTTGCACTTCCATCTACTTCTCCTTGGTCACTTGGTCCAGGAACAGATTCTTGTATATCGCTAATAGTTCCTTTCATTCCAATAATTCCTATTTTTATATTTAATTTAAAAACAGTATTTGCTAAACTACTTACTTTAGTGATATATTCATTTAGCTTTGTTGGATTGTTAGCTAAATTTTCGTCCACAATAATTATTATTTCTGTATTTTCATAAGCTGTTTTTGTATTGTTAACAGACAATTCAACTTTCATTGTTCCTGTTTTACTATCGTAAGAAATTACTTTACTTTTTATATTTCCTTGGTTATTTTCTAATTGCTTTGTTTCGCTTTCTGCTTCCACAACACTTAAACTTTTTTCAAGTTCTGCTGCTTTAACATTTCCACAGATTCCTATTATGAGTAACATCATAACAATAATTATAAATGATTTTTTTAACATATGTATTCCTCCTATTATTTTATCTAAAGCGTGTCTCTTTACATTTTTTGTAGCATATTGTCATATTTTTTTGTAATTTGCTATTAGTATATATTTTTCTAACTTCAACGTCAATATTAATGCCAATATTGTAATGAAAATGTAATTATTTTGTAACATTATATTTGCTATTACATATTTTAAGAACAACTAAAAAGAGAGCCTAATATTTTCTTAACATTTGCATTTGTTTGAAAATCTTAGGTTCTCCATATTTTTTCATATAATTCTTATTTCTATGCCTTCATAGCTTCTTCTACAGCTACTGCTACTGCTACTGTTGCACCTACCATTGGGTTATTTCCCATTCCAATTAGTCCCATCATTTCAACGTGTGCTGGTACAGATGAACTTCCTGCAAATTGAGCATCTGAGTGCATTCTTCCCATAGTATCTGTCATACCATAAGAAGCTGGTCCTGCTGCCATGTTATCTGGGTGAAGTGTTCTTCCTGTTCCTCCACCAGAAGCAACAGAGAAGTATTTTTTACCTGCTTCAATTCTTTCTTTTTTATAAGTTCCTGCTACAGGGTGTTGGAATCTTGTTGGATTAGTTGAATTACCAGTAATAGAAACGTCAACGTCTTCTAACCACATAATAGCTACGCCTTCTCTAACATCGTTTGCACCATAGCATCTTACTTTACTTCTTTCTCCATCTGAATAAGCAATTTCTTCTACTATTTTTACTTTTCCAGTAAAGAAGTCAAAATCAGTTTTTACATAAGTAAATCCGTTAATTCTTGAAATTACTTGTGCTGCATCTTTTCCTAAACCATTTAAAATAACTCTTAAAGGTTCTTTTCTTACTTTGTTAGCAGATTTTGCAATACCAATTGCTCCTTCTGCTGCTGCAAAGCTTTCGTGTCCTGCTAAGAAAGCAAAACATTTTGTATCTTCAGATAATAACATTGATGCTAAATTTCCATGTCCTAAACCTACTTTTCTATCATCTGCAACAGAACCTGGAATACAAAATGCTTGTAATCCCTCTCCTATTGCTTTTGCAGCATCAGCTGCTTTTGTACAACCTTTTTGAATAGCAATTGCTGCACCTAATGTATAAGCCCAACATGCATTTTCAAAGCAAATTGTTTGAACTCCTCTTGTAATTTCATAAGGATTGAATCCTTTTTCTTTGCATATATTTAATGCATCATCGAAATCTTTGATTCCGTATTTTTCCATAACTGGTTTTATTTGTTCTATTCTTCTCTCATAACTTTCAAATAGTGCCATAATTCTTACCTCCTATTATTCTTTTCTTGGGTCTATTTTCTTTACTGCTTCATCAAATCTACCATAAGTTCCAGAAGCTTTTTCAATTGCTTCTTGTGGCTCTATGCCTGCTTTGATGTTATCCATCATTTTTCCTAAATTAACATATTTATAACCAATAATTTGGTCATCTTTATCTAGCCCAATTTCTACAATATAACCTTCTGCTAATTCTAAGTATCTTGGTCCTTTTTCTAAGGTAGAATAAATGGTACCTGTTTGACTTCTATGTCCCTTTCCTAAGTCTTCCATTCCTGCTCCAATTGGAAGTCCATTTTCAGAAAAGGCTGATTGTGTTCTACCATATACTATTTGTAAGAATAATTCTCTCATTGCAGTATTAATCGCATCACATACTAAATCTGTGTTTAATGCCTCTAAAATAGTTTTTCCTACTAATATTTCTCCTGCCATAGCAGCTGAATGTGTCATACCAGAACATCCAATAGTTTCTACTAAAGCTTCTTGAATAACTCCTTCTTTTACATTTAAAGTTAATTTACATGCGCCTTGTTGTGGTGCACACCAACCAATACCATGAGTTAAACCTGAAATATCTTTTATTTCTTTTGCTTTTACCCATTTTCCTTCTTCTGGAATTGGTGCTGGTCCATGGTCTACTCCTTTTGCTACTTTGCACATTTCTTCTACTTCTTTTGAATAAATCATTTTTATTTCTCCTTTCAAAGTTTGCTTTCTTTCTATATGTATGTCTCTTTCTTAGACTTTATTATTATATAACGTTAATAAAAAACATGCAAGAGAAAAACGACAGTTTTTGTCGTTTTTTCTTGCATGTTCTCTTTTTATTATTTTTATTTACCTGTTTTTTTCCTCCGTCCCCAAATGCAGTTTGTTTATTCTATAATAATACTTTCTCCTGTCATTTCTTCTGGCTTTGGAAGTCCCATAATATCAAGCATTGTTGGTGCTAAGTCGGCTAGTCTTCCTTGTCTTAATTTTGCATTTTCCATTCCTACTAATATAAGTGGTACAGGGTTTGTTGTATGAGCAGTATGTGGCTCTCCTGTTTTATAGTCTATCATTTGTTCTGCATTTCCATGGTCTGCTGTAATTATTAATACTCCATTTTGATTTTCTACCGCTTCTACTACTTTTCCTACGCATTCATCAATAGTTTCTATTGCTTTAATAGCAGCTTCTAAGTTTCCTGTATGTCCTACCATATCTGGATTTGCATAGTTTAAAATAATACAATCATAGTTTTGTGAGTTAATAGCATCTACTACTTTTTCTGTTACTTCATAGGCACTCATTTCTGGTTGCAAGTCATAAGTTTCTACTTTTGGAGATGGTACTAAAATTCGAGCTTCTCCTTCGTATTGTTTTTCTTCTCCTCCGTTAAAGAAGAATGTAACATGTGCATATTTTTCTGTTTCTGCAATTCTTAATTGTTTTAGACCTTGTTTTGCAATGTATTCTCCAAATGTATTTACTAATTCTTCTTTTTTGAAAGCAATGTGTACATTTGGCATTGTTTCATCATAACTTGTCATACAAACGTAGTATAAATCTAAATCTTTTTGTACTTCAAATTCATTAAAGTCTTTATCTACTAATGTTCTTGTGATTTCTCTTGCTCTATCTGGTCTATAGTTAAAGAAAATAACTGAGTCATGTTTTCCAATAGTTGCTACTGGTGCATCATTATTCATAATAACAGTTGGCTCGATAAATTCATCAAATACTTCTTTTTGATATGAACTTTCAATAGCAGAAATACTAGATGTTGCTTTTTCTCCTTCTCCATTTACTAAAGCATTATATGCTTTTTCTACTCTTTGCCATCTTTTATCTCTATCCATTGCATAAAATCTTCCTATGATAGTAGCAATTTTTCCTACACCTTTTTCTTTCATTTTTTCTTCTAGTTCTGCAATATAAGTTTCCCCTGAAGTAGGTGGAGTATCCCTTCCATCCATAAAACAATGAACATATACATCTTCAAAATCTTTTCTTTTAGCAAGTTCTAAAAGTGCGTATAAATGGCGAATGTGGCTATGAACTCCACCGTCAGATAGTAAACCAAATATATGCAATTTTGAATTATATTTTTTACAATTTTCAATGGCTTTATTAAATTCTGCATTACTAAAGAAATCTCCATCTTCAATTGATTTAGTTATTCTTGTTAGTTCTTGGTATACAATTCTTCCTGCACCAATATTTGTATGACCAACTTCTGAATTTCCCATTTGTCCTTCTGGAAGTCCTACATCTAAACCACTAGTATGAATATCTGTGGTTGGGCATGTTTTCATTAGTTTATCAATATTTGGAGTGTTAGCTAATTTTACGGCATTTGCATTTTCATTTTCATTTTCTCCAAATCCGTCTAATATCATTAGCATGGTTAATTTATTTTTCATTTTGTTTTACCTCTTTCTTTTTCTTTCAACGACCTTTTCTATTTTTACTACTTTTTATTTTATCATCTTTATTTTGTTCTTAATTTTCTCATAGTGACACTTCGTTCCTTTTGCATTTCTTAATTTTATATATGTCTCTATTTTTATTTTGTTCCTTATTTTCTTATAGTGACACTTGAAAATGTTTGTTATATTCTATTGTTTATATATTATTTATGATTTTTTCAAATTCGTCTAATTTTAAACTTGCTCCTCCTACTAAAGCGCCATCTATGTCAGAAGTAGAAAATAATTCTTTTGCATTTTGCGAATTAACACTTCCTCCATATAGAATAGTAATATTTTCACTTGTTTCTTTTCCATATAAAGAAGCAATTTTGTTTCGTATTTGCTTTATTGCATTATTTGCGTCTTCTTTAGTAGCAACTTTTCCTGTTCCAATAGCCCAAATTGGTTCATACGCAATAATGACATTCTCTATTTGTTCTTTGCTTAAACCTTCTAAAGCAAGCTCTGTTTGTTGTGTAATTACTTCTTCTGCTAATCCTAATTCTCTTTGTTTTAAGGTTTCTCCTACACAAAGAATAGGAATTAGTTTGTGTGCCATTGCTGCTTTTAATTTTTTATTGACTGTTTCATCGGTTTCTGCAAAATATTGTCTTCTTTCAGAATGTCCTATAATAACATATTCTACGTTAATACATTCTAACATTTGTGGAGCAATTTCCCCAGTATAAGCACCTTTTTCTTCCCAGTGCATATTTTGTGCACCTATTTTAATATTGGTATTTTGTGCTGTTAATAAACTATAAAATAAATCTGTATAAGGAACACACAGAATAACATCACATTTTGCATCTTTTGCTGTTGGTTCTAAGTTGTTAATAAAATTCATTGCTTCATTTGGAAGCATATTCATTTTCCAGTTTCCTGCAATTACTTTTTTTCGCATACTAATTCTCCTTATTTTTTTCTTTAGATATGTTCTTAAACTTATTTTCTATCTAGTAACATCTTTTACTATGATATTTGTCACGCGCTTAGTCTAGTCCTTATCTTGTAAACATTCAATTCCTGGTAATTTCTTTCCTTCTAAGAATTCTAATGAAGCTCCTCCACCGGTAGAAATATGAGTCATTTTATCAGAAAGTCCCATTTTTTCAATAGCTGCTGCAGAATCTCCACCACCAATAATGGTAATAGCATCTTCTAAGCCTGCTAATGCTTTAGCAAGTTCTCTTGTACCATTTGCAAATTTTTCGTATTCAGATAATCCTACTGGACCATTCCAAATAATAGTTTTTGCATTTTGTAATTCTTTTTTAAATAATTCTACTGTTTTTGGTCCAATATCTAAACCTTCCCAACCATCTGGAATTTCATCAGAATCAATTACTTTGCTATTTGCATCTGGACTAAATTCATCTGCAATAACATTATCTACTGGAAGAACTAATTTTACATTTTTTTCTTTTGCTTTTTTTATTAAGCTTTGTGCTAAGTCCAATTTGTCTTCTTCACAAATAGAGTCTCCTACATTATATCCCATAGATTTAAAGAATGTGTATGCCATTCCTCCACCAATCATTAATGTGTCTACTTTTTCTAGTAAACTATCAATAACACCAATTTTATCTGATACTTTCTTTCCACCTAAAATAGCTACGAATGGTCTTTTAGGATTTTCTAAAGCACTTCCTAAAAAGTTTAGTTCTTTTTCAATTAGAAAACCAGATACAGCTGGCAAATAATTTGCTACTCCCGCAGTAGAACTATGTGCTCTATGAGCTGTTCCAAATGCATCATTTACAAATACTTCTGCCATATCAGCAAATTCTTTTGATAGACTTTCGTCATTTTTTTCTTCTCTTGCATCAAAACGTACATTCTCTAATAGAACAATTTCTTGTTCTTTCATATTTTGTGTAAGTTCTTTGGCTGACTCTCCTGTTACATCTTTTGCAAGTTTTATTTCTTTTCCTAATAATTTAGATAATTCTTTTGCAACAGGTTCTAAAGAAAATTCTTTTTTGAATTCTCCATTTGGTCTTCCTAAATGAGAAGATAAAATAATTTTACAATTTTGTTCTAATAGATATTTTATTGTAGGTAATGCTCCTACAATTCTTCTATTATCTGTAATATTTCCTTGTTCATCTAGTGGCACATTAAAGTCGCAACGAACAAATACTTTCTTTCCTTTTAGAACAATATCTTTAACGGTTTTTTTATTCATAATTACCTCCTATTTTTTTTAAAAGTTACATATAAAAAACTTTTTATAGTTTCTTATATCTAATTTTTATAATGTTTCGTGCTTTATCAGAAGGAATTATATTCTATTTTTTCGTTCGTCCCAACATCGAATAGTCTATAAATCAATTTTTGCTATCGCTAAAAATTGATTAACAGACTATAATCTTGTCGGTCCCCACACGGAGCTCACTTCAAAAATATAATATAAATCCTTCTGATAGCACGAATTTATTAAAAAATATTTTTAGCTTCTTGAAGCAATATAAACAGCTAAATCTACTAATTTATTTGAATAACCCCATTCGTTATCATACCATGCAATTAGTTTTACAAAAGTATCTGTTAATTGAATTCCTGCAGTTGCATCAAAAATAGATGTATGTTCATCACTAATGAAATCTGAAGATACAACAGCATCTTCTGTATATTCAATAATACCTTTCATTTCGTTTTCAGATGCTTCTTTCATTACTTTGCAAATTTCTTCCATAGTAGTAGGTTTTGCTAAATTGCAAGTTAAATCTACAACTGAAACATCAACAGTTGGTACTCTAAATGCCATACCTGTTAATTTTCCATTTAATTCTGGAATTACTTTTCCTACTGCTTTTGCAGCTCCAGTTGAAGATGGAATGATGTTAGCTGATGCTGCACGTCCACCTCTCCAATCTTTCTTAGATGCTCCATCTACTGTTTTTTGTGTTGCTGTAGTAGAGTGAACAGTTGTCATTAAACCATCTACAATACCAAAATGGTCGTTAATTACTTTTGCTAAAGGTGCTAAACAGTTTGTTGTACAAGATGCGTTTGAAACAATATTCATGCTTGGGTCATAACTTGTATGGTTTACACCCATAACAAACATTGGAGCATCTTTAGAAGGTGCACTAATAATTACTTTTTTTGCTCCTGCTTTTAAATGTGCTTCTGCTTTTTCTATTGTAGTAAATACACCAGAACATTCTAATACGTAATCTACTCCGTCTTTTCCCCAAGGAATGTTGCTTGGTTCCATTTCATTATATACTTTTATTTCTTTTCCATTTACTATTAAAGTATTTTCTTTGCTTGATACTTCTCCTTCAAATTTTCCATGAACTGTATCATATTTTACCATATATGCCATATAATCTGCTGTAATAAATGGGTCGTTAATTGCTACTACATCTACTTCTCCTTTTTTTAATGCTGCTTGGAATGCTAAATTTCCAATTCTTCCAAAACCATTAATTCCTATTTTTACACTCATTTTTCTTTTCCTCCTTTAAAAACATAGAAAACCTTATTTTCTAAATTTTCCTATGCTTATTATTGTTTTGATATGGTTATTTTATACCAAAGTATATTTGTTTTCAAGTATTTATTTCTATTCTTTTCATTTTTTTGAAAATTTTTCTAAATATTTCTTGACTTATGTAAATTTATATGTTATACTAAAAATATGAGTTGGCTAAAAGCCACTTGTAGTAACTGCTACATAACACACCTAGTGCTATGTAAGCGAAACCATTTTTTTGTAGAACCCATAATGGAGGACAAACTATGACAAGAGGACCCACTGCAACAATTACACCCAACAAAAAGAAAAAGTAGATCAGCTGCCTGGCGCCTGCACTTACGTAGCAAATACGCTCACTATAACGTGACGTAAAGAAATGCTATTTCGTAGAGTGGCAGGCAACCCAAATTTTGCGCAGATGGCGCAAAAAAATGTGAACCGCGCAGATGGCGCGGAATCGAAAAACCGAAAAAGCGAAAACCAATCGACGGCGGAGGAAAGAATCCATGAAAACTAAAATGCGGATCTTTCACAGTGGCTTTGTATAGCCTCTTTTAAGTAAGGTGTAATTACCGCTTGCCGGCTTTTATATAACTAAGCCGGTGCAATTCAAAAAAGTAAAAAAGTTTGTTTCTGAAAAGAAGGAGAAAAAAACAACAAAAAAATGAAGAAAAATAACACTTCAAATTAATTTTTGATCGGCTGCAGCAGTTTAAGGCTGCAAATCACGGTAGCCTTCCGTGAAAAGAATACCCTCACTTTAATAAGTGAGGGGTTCTTTTTGCTTTGGAAAGATTTTGACGCGTCACAAATCTTTTCACTCTCTCATTCTAATTTCTCCAAGCCAAGTTGAATAAATAATTACTTGAGCCACCTTGCGATTTAGTGCCTTTTCTAATGCCTCTTGGTATAAATTTAATTGTTCTTGATATTTTTCAACTAATTTTTGTTCATCTCCTATTTCTGCATAGTCTGTTTTATAATCAACTAAAAT
>CANRLO010000035.1 GCA_947631495.1 uncultured Clostridia bacterium | reverse complement strand
CGGTCTTTCATTATCAAAAATATAATCCACAATTATCTCCTTTCATCATTGTATTACTTGCATAATACAATGATACTATTTTATTTTTATATTGTCAATACTATTTTATAAATTTTTTATATTATATATCAAAAAAGCAAGTGATTGTAAATAATCGCTTGCTATATACTATTCTCCTTCATCACCTGTTGCACTTGCTCTTTCAATTTTTCTATGCGAACTTTTTGGCTATCTTCTTCCTCTACATATTGAATTGGCTCTAGTATTTTCAAGGTAACATCCTTTTTCCTTTTAAAAAGCTTTCTTATTCCTTTTGGCTCTCTAAAAGTAACAACCATTGGAATAACAGGAAGATTGTTTCTAATTGCAAAGCGAAAAGCACCATTTTTGAAATTCCTTATTTTTTCGCAATAAGGCCATAATGCTTGTTCTGGGTAAAAATGAATAATTTTCCCGTTTTGCAATGCTTTGTCTAATGCTGTTATGAAACGTTCTCTATTTTCTATTTTACTAGGAATTGGTACGGCTCTTAATAATTTTATAAGTTTTCTTATAAATGGAAGTTTGAAACTCCCTTCCCTTGTTGTAAAATATACTTTATGTAGTCCAAATGCTAAACCTACCATACTGCAATCTAAAATTAAAACATGATTAGATACGCTAATGGCTCCTGTTTGTAAATTTTTAATATTTTCTTTTCCTTCTATTTTTAAATCATATACAATTTTATTTAGAATTGTTAAAACAGGAAAAGCTACTCCATAATATAATAAATTAGAAAAAAATGAAAATATTTTTCCTTCTTTAATATACTCATAATTTTTATCTATGTTACTTTCTAATGGTTCGTATAGATGAATAATATCTTCATTTTCGCTTTCTTCTACTACTACTTGTTCTTCCACTATCTATCAACCTCTATCTAATTCTTTTATTACAATTTCTGCTATTTTTTCACAAGTATTTTCTGTTATATATTTTTTCTGATTTTCTATTATTTCTTTTTGTAATTCTACATTTTCTAATAGTGTTTTGGTGTTTTCTATTACTTGATTTATATGAGCACACTTTAATGACATTTTTCTATCAGCAAAGAAATTGGCATTATCATTTTCACAACCTGGTATTGGCATAATATGAATTAAAGGCTTTCTCATAGTTGCTACCTCTGTTGTTGTTAACCCACCCGGTTTGCTAAGTATAATATCTGAAATTGCCATATATTTGCCTAATTCATTTGTATAAGAAAGTGCTATAAGTCTTTCATTACCTTTATATTCTTTATTTAGAGTTTTTAATAATTTATCATTATTTCCACAAGAAATAATTAAAGTTACATCTTCTATATTTTCTAACAATTTTTGTGCTATTTCTTTTACATTGCCAAAACCCATACTTCCATTTAGAATTAAAATGTATTTTTTAGTAACATCTAAATTTAATTCCTTCTTCATTTCTTCTTTGTTATATGAACTTCTAAATTGTTTTTTTACTGGTATGCCAAATGGTAATAGTGTTTCTTTTTTCATTCCTTTTTCTAAAAAATTTTTTTCTAATTCTTTGCTTGGAATAATAAAGTAGTCTGGCTCGGTTTCTTCCCAAAAAGGAATACTAACATAGTCAGTAGCAACTTGCATAAAATGAATAGGATGTTCCTTTTTTATTGCAGTTAATGCTTGCGCCGCAAATAAATGTGTTGTGATGACAAATTGATATTGATTATTTTGTATATAGTTATATAACTTTTCTTTACTTAAACTATTAAGAAAATAAACTGGCGATTTTAGATTAGTTTTTTCATAGATTTTGCCTAAGTTATATACATTTTTAAATATTTTTCCATTTCTATTGGTAGATTTTATATATAAATTATTGATTTCATCTTTTAGTTTTGCATCAATAATTTCTAAGTATTCTTTAAAATCTGCTTGTATGTTTTTGGAAAGAAGTTCTTCTTGCACTGCTTTTGCTGCTGTATTATGACCTCCACCTGTTCCACATGATAGAATTAAAACTTTTTTATTATTTTCTAACATATCTCTTTTTCCCTCTTATTTTCTAATTATTACTACGTTTTTTGCTACAATAATATTCTTCTATATTTCTTATGAGCTCATTATATAATAAATATATGAAATTATCAAATACTTACAAAAGAAAAAGATGATATAGAAATTTAATATTTTTTTATTACACTCCCATTATATTATATCCACTATCTGCATAAATAATTTGACCTGTAATAGCCTCTGACATATCACTTAACAAAAAGGTTGCAACATTTCCTACCTGTGTAGTCGTTACATTTCTATGTAAAGGTGACTTTTCTTCAACAACTGTTAAAATAGATGAAAAATCTTTAATTCCTTTTGCTGATAATGTTTTTATAGGTCCTGCTGAAATAGCATTTACTCTAATATTTTGTTTTCCTAAATTTTGGGCTAAATATCTAACACTTGCTTCTAATGCTGCTTTTGCTACTCCCATAACATTATAACCTTCTAGCACTTTGCTTGAACCATAATAAGTTAAAGTAACTAAGTTAGCATTTTCATTTAACATATCTAATTCTTGTGCTATTCTTGCACAAAGTACAAATGAATATGCACTTACATCTATTGCATGAGCATATCCTTCTTTACTTGTGAAGATAAAATCATTGTGTAAATCTTCTGTATTAGCATGTGCAATGGCATGAACTAATCCATCTATTTTTCCGTTTTCTTGTTTTATTTGTGAAAAAACTTTTTTTACTAATTCATCTTCTGAGGCTCCATCTAATACATACGCTCTGCTTCCTTTAAACTCACTTATAAGTTCTTCAATTTTATCTTTATTTTCTTCTCCCATATAAGTAAAAATTAGTTTTGCTCCATTTTCATAAGCAGATTTTGCAATTCCATAAGCAATACTCCATTTATTTCTTATTCCCATAATTAATATTTTCTTATCTTTTAATAACATTTTTCTACTTGTATAATTAAAATATCCAGAACATTTTAATTATACTCTCCTTTCATTACAATTTTTTTCATTCTTATAGATTAATGAATTCACCCATATTTCTAAATTTGTCATATCTTTGCTTTACAATTTCTTCTAGTGTTAAGTGACTCATTTCTACTATAACATTTTTTATTTCTTTTTTTACACTTTCAATTATTTTATTAAAACTTTCTTCTATGTTTCCATTTGGCTCTTTTATAATTTTATCTATTACTTTTAATTCATATAAATCTTTTGCTGTTAGTTTCATTTTTTCTGCTGCCTCTTTGTATCTATTTGCATCTTTCCACAAAATGCTACTATAACCTTCTGGCGAAAGAATAGAATAAATAGCATTTTCTAACATAAAGACTTTATTTGCTACTCCTATTGCTAAGGCTCCTCCGCTTGAGCCTTCTCCTATTACAATTGTTATAATAGGAACTTTCAATTTTGCCATTTCAAACATAGATTTTGCAATAGCTTCCCCTTGACCTCTTTCTTCTGCACCAATTCCTGGATATGCTCCTTTTGTATCAATAAAAGTAATAACTGGTCTATGAAATTTTTCTGCTTGTTTCATAAATCGAATTGCTTTTCTATAACTTTCTGGATTTGGCATTCCAAAATTTCTTTCTATATTTTCTTTTGTCGTTCTTCCTTTTTGCTCTGCAATAATGGTAAAGTTTTGTTCTCCTATTCTGGCTAGTCCACAGACAATTGCCTTATCATCTTTAAAATTTCTGTCTCCGTGTAGTTCTATAAAATCATCAAATAATTTTTCTATGTAATCAAGAGAGGTTTTTCTTTTTGGATTTCTTGCAATTTCCACTCTTTCCCAAGCAGTTACTTTCTTATTCATGGCTTATACCTCCAAAACATATTTTTATATTTTAAATAAATTTGTTTTATGAAATTTGATTAACCTATAAATTGTTTCTTTTAAATCTTTTCTTTCTACTATTTTGTCTATAAATCCATGTTCTAATAGGAATTCGGCAGTTTGAAATCCTTCTGGCAATGACTCTCCTATTGTTTGTTCTATTACTCTTTGCCCTGCAAAGCCTATCATAGCTTTTGGTTCTGCTAAAATAATATCTCCTAAACTTGCAAAAGAAGCCGTAACTCCTCCATAAGTTGGGTCTGTTAATACAGAAATATATAGTAACCCTGCTTCATGCAATTTCGTAAGTGCTGCTGCTGTCTTTGCCATTTGCATTAAAGATATTATTCCTTCTTGCATTCTTGCTCCACCTGAAACAGAAAATATAATAAGTGGTAACTTTTGCTTAATTGCTTGTTCGATTGCATATGTAATTTTTTCTCCTACTACAACACCCATACTTCCCATTAGAAAAGCACTATCCATAATACAAATAACTACTTTTTCTCCATTTATATTTCCAGTTCCACAACTTACCGCTTCCTGCAAGCCTGTTTTTTCTCTTAAATTTTTTAGTTTTTTTGGGTAATCTTCTAATTGCAATGGATTTGATGTTTCAATATTAATGTCAAATCTTTTGTAAGTGCCTTCATCAATAATAAGTTCTAATCTTCTTCCTATGTGCATTCTAAAATAATTTCCACAATTAGGGCAAATGCTTAAATTTTTTCTAACTGTTTCTTTATATAGAATTTCTTTACAATAATCACATTTAACCCATTTTCCAATTGGTATATCTACCTTTGTTTTTTTATTTGTAACATTTTTTACTTCCTGCTTCTTTATTTTATCAACAATCATTTTACTATCATTTCCTTATTATTACTTAATTTTCTATCTTCGTAATTGTTCTATTCAATATTTTATCTTCAATAAATGAAGTATTAAAATTTCCTCTAATAAAGTCCGGATTTCTTATAATATCTAGCAAGAAATCTATATTTGTTTCAATGCCATCTATTACTAACTCTTGCAAAGCTCTTTTCATTTTTGCAATTGCTTCATTTCTTGTTACTCCATATGTTATAATTTTTGCAAGCATGGAATCATAATTTGGTGGAATGGTATATCCATTATAAATTGCAGTATCAACTCTTATACCATTTCCTCCCGGAAGGTTAATTTCCTTTATCTTTCCCGGGCAAGGCATAAAATTTTTTATTGAATTTTCTGCATTGATTCTGCACTCTATAGAATGTCCTTTGAATTCTATTTCTTTTTGTTTGAACTTTAGTTCTTCTCCTGCTGCAATTCTTATTTGTTCTTTTATAAGGTCGATTCCTGTTCTCATTTCAGTAATTGGGTGTTCTACTTGAATTCTTGTATTCATTTCCATAAAGTAAAAATTTTTATCTTCATCTACTAAAAATTCTACTGTTCCACAACTTGTATAGTTTGCAGCTTTTGCTGCTTTTATTGCGGCATTTCCCATTTTGTTTCTTAATTTTTCATTGATTATTGTTGATGGTGTTTCTTCTATTACTTTTTGATTTTTTCTTTGAATCGAGCAATCTCTTTCGCCTAAATGAACAATATTTCCGTGTTCATCTGCTAATATTTGAATTTCTACATGTCTAGGTTCTTTTATGAATTTTTCTATATAAATTTCATCATCATTAAAAGCATTTTTGGCTTCTTGCTTTACTAGATTATAATTAGTTTCTAGTTCACTACTATTATTTGCAATTCTAATTCCTTTTCCTCCACCGCCTGCTGCTGCCTTTAACATAACCGGATAGCCTATTTGTTCTGCAATTTTTATGGCATCATGTAAACCTTTTATACTTCCTTCTGAGCCAGGAATAACTGGAATTCCAGCTTGTTTCATTATTTCTTTACTATTTGATTTATTTCCTAATAGATTGATTGCTTTTGAACTAGGTCCTATAAATTTAATGTTAGATTCTTCACATATTTTTGCAAATTCTGCATTTTCTGATAAGAATCCAAAACCTGGGTGAATGCTATCGCTTCCCGTTATATAAGCGGCTTCAATAATATTCTTTATGTTTAAATAACTTTTACTTGCTACTGCTGGTCCAATGCAAATTGCTTCATCTGCTAAACGAGTATGTAGTGCATCTTTATCTATATCAGAATAAACTGCAACTGTTTTTATATTCATTTCTTTACAAGCTCGAATAATACGAACTGCAATTTCACCACGATTTGCAATCAATATTTTGTTCATTGTAATTTCATTTCCTTTCCAAAATATTTAAATACTATCTTAAGAAATAATATTGCATAATTTTTCAAACTACTGCAAAGGTTAATTCTCCTTTTGCCGCTATTACCCCATCTACTGTTGCTAAAGCTTCGCCAACTCCAATTGGACCTTTTCTTTTTATAATTTTTACTTCTAGTTTTAATCTATCTCCTGGTATTACCATCTTCTTAAATTTCATTTTATCAATTCCACCAAACAACGCGTTTTTTCCTTTGTTTTCTGGCATTGATAAAATTGCTACTGCTCCTGCTTGTGCAAGTGCTTCTGTAATTAAAACTCCTGGCATAATAGGATTTCCTGGAAAATGTCCTTTAAAATACCATTCTTTTTCATCTACATTTTTATAGGCTATGGCACTTTGCCCTGGTATATATTCTTCTACTTCATCAATCATTAAAAAAGGCTCTCTTTGTGGAATAATTTCTTTTATTTGTTCTTTATTTAACATGTTTCTTTTCCTTTCCTACTTAATTCTAAATAAAGGAGTTCCATATTCTACGGTATCTCCGTCTTTTACGAAAATTTCAACGACTTCACCTGAAAATTCTGATTCAATTTCATTCATCAATTTCATTGCTTCTATAATGCAAAGAATATCTCCTTTTTTAACTGTTTTTCCAATTTCAACATACGTTTCAGCAGTTGGGGAAGATTTTGCATAAAATGTTCCAACCATTGGAGATTTTACAAGGTTTCCTATTTGCTCTTTTTCTTGTTTTTCAACTATTTTTGATTCTTCTTGTTTTTTATTTTGTATTTGCTTTATTTTTTGTTCTTTAACTTGTATATTCTGTATTTCTTGTTCTTTATTTTTTAATTCTTCGCCTATTATAATTGTATCTTGCTTTATCTCTTTTTTCATACTAATTTTTGTACCATCTGGAAAATCTATATCAATTGCTGTTAATTTAGAATCTCCCATATCATCCATCAATTGTTTTATTTTTTCATACTCCATTTTTCACTAACTCCTTTCTTGTTTTTTGTTATTTTAAAGTTCATATAACTTTAATTTTCGTACTTTTTCAATATAATACATGCATTATGTCCGCCAAAACCTAAAGAATTTGACATTACTACGTTAATATTAGCTTTTCTTAATTCATTTGGCACAATATCCAAATCACATTCTTCATCTTTTTCTTTATAATTTATAGTAGGAGGAACTAATTGTTTTTCAATAGCTTTTACACTAAATATAGCTTCAACTGCTCCTGCTGCTCCTAATAAATGTCCTGTATTTCCTTTTGTTGAACTTACCATCACTTTTTTACTTGCTTTACCAAATGCTTTTTTTATTGCTAAGGTTTCTGTTACATCATTTAAATGTGTTGAAGTTCCATGTGCATTAATATAATCCATATCTTCTGGCTTAATTCTTGCATCCTCCATAGCTCTTGTCATTGCTCTTGCACCTGATGCACCTTCTGGATCTGGAGAAGTGATATGGTAGGCATCTGTAGTAGAACCAAAGCCTATAATTTCTGCATATATTTTAGCACCTCTTTTTTTAGCGTGCTCTAGTTCTTCAAGTATAATCATTCCTGCTCCTTCACCCATAACAAATCCGCTTCTTTCTTTGTCAAATGGTATGCTTGCTCTTGTTTGAACTTCTCCTACAAACAATGCCTTCATATTTTCAAAACCTGTAATTCCTATTGGACATATTGTTGCTTCTGTTCCTCCTGCTATAATCACATCTTCATATCCTTGTTTTATTGTTTTATAAGCTTCTCCTATGGCATGAGTAGAAGAGGCACAAGCGGTTACAATTGACATAGATTCTCCTTTGAAACCGAATTCTATTGCAATATTTCCCGCTGCCATATTTGTTATTCCCATTGGAATAAACATAGGAGATACTCTGTTATTTCCTTTCAAACAGTTTACTTCACATTGTTCTTGAATGGTTGTTAGTCCTCCAATTCCAGAACTTACGAAAACACCAACTCGAGCAAAATTAGTATTTTCTTTTGTAATACCACTATCTTTAACCGCTTCTCTTGCAGAAATAATGCCAAACTGACAGAATTTATCTAATCTTCTTGCTTGCTTTGGTTCAAAATAGTCTAGTGGATTATAATTTTTCACTTCTGCTGCTAACTTTGTTTTAAAGTTAGTTGTATCAAATGAAGAAATTTGAGCAATACCACAAACTTTATTTTCTATTCCTTGCCATGTTTGCTCTACATTTTTTCCTATTGGAGTAATTGCTCCTAATCCTGTAATAACAACTCTTTTTTCCATATTAGATAATCATTCCTTTCCTTTTACATTACCATTCCGCCATCTACATGAATGACTTGACCAGTAATATACGAACTTTCCTCTGATGCTAAGAATTTTACTAGATTTGCAACATCTTCTACTGTTCCCATTCTTTTTAATGGAATTGATTTTGCTATTTCTTCTTTTACATCTTCTTTTAATACTCCTGTCATATCTGTTTCTATAAAGCCTGGTGCTATGGCATTTACTAGAATATTTCTTGATGCTACTTCTTTTGCTAAACTTTTTGTAAAGCCTATAATTCCTGCTTTTGAAGCTGAATAATTGGTTTGCCCTGCATTGCCTACAAGTCCTACTACAGAGGATAAATTGATAATTCGCCCAGAGCGCGCTTTCATCATATATGAAATTGCATTTTTCGTCATATTAAATGTTCCTATTAGATTGACATCTATCACTTGCTCGAAATCTTCTTTTTTCATTCTCATTAATAACATATCTTTCGTAATTCCCGCATTATTGACTAATACATCAATCTTTCCAAATTTATCTATTGCCTCTTTGAGCATTCTTTTACAATCTTCAAAATTAGCTATATCGCCTTGCACTGCTAAACATTTCACATGTTGTGCTTCTATTTCTTTTTTTGTATTGATTAAATCTTCATTTTCATTTCTGTAATTAATTACTACATCATAACTATTTTTAGCAAGTGTAATGGCAATTTGTTTTCCTATTCCACGAGTACTTCCTGTTATAAAAACAACTTTATTCATATTTACTATTTTCCTTTCCTATTCACAAAATCTAAGCTCCACATAATTCTCCTCTACGTCAAGTCTATCGTTTTCGACGATGACTTTCCTAGAGTATAAAAAATTATAACTATTTTTCAATCTTTTATTGTATAAAACTTATACAATAAAATCGATTGTACTTTTTAAACTTTCTACATTATTGATATTGAATATTTTGATTTCATTTTCACTTTGCATTCTTTTTACAAAACCGGATAAAGTCTTTCCCGGTCCTATTTCTATAAAGGTATCTACTCCTTCATCTAACATAGTTTGTAGTGTTTTCGAAAATTTGACTGGGCTTATAATATGATTTGCTAAAATATCTTTAACATTATCTGAATTTTTGTAACATTCTCCATCTATGTTCTTTACTACTTTTGTAGTAAATGGATGTATTGTTATGTTTTCTAGTTCTTTTCTTAGTGCTTTTGCACTTTCTGCTAATTTGCTAGTATGAAATGGTCCAGCCGTATTTAAAATTTTCACTTTTTTGGCTCCCATTTCTTTTGTAATATCTGCTACTTCTAATACTGCCTCTTTTTCACCTGAAATAGCAACCTGTCCTTTGCAATTGTAATTTGCCGCAGCAACAAATCCGTTTTTTGCTTTTACTACATGCTTCTTCTACCTGTTTATCTGTTAAGCCCATAATAGCTGCCATTTGCCATTCTCCTTTTGGTAAAAGAGTTTGCATATATTCTCCTCTTTTTTGAACAATTTTTACTCCTTCTTCAAAAGAAATTACATTACTACTAATTAGTGCTGAATATTCCCCTAAACTTAAACCTGCTGAAATATCTGCTATTACATTATTTTGTTTTAAAATAGCTACAATTGCTAAACTCATTGTTAATATGGCAAGTTGTGTATATTTCGTTTCATTTAAAAGTTCTTCTGGTCCTTCAAAAGATATTTTTGCAATATCTATACCTGTTATTTCTTTTACTTTGTCATAAACTTGTCTTGCTTCTTTGTATTCTTCATATATGTCTTTACCCATTCCTATCGTTTGAGAACCTTGCCCAGAAAATAAAAATCCTATTTTCATTTCTTATTTCATTCCTTTCCGTTTTTCATTCTTTTTAATAATTCTTTTTCTAATCTATTGCAAAACTCTGTTATAAACTTTTCTCTATCTACATTTATATGGAATTCTTTTTTTATTGAAGTAGCAAGATTTTTTATGTCCTGTGTAAAATTTTCTTTATTTGTATTGATACCTATTCCTATTACTAAATATTTCACTACTTCTCCTGCTAATGCTGTTTCTGTTAAGATTCCCCCTAATTTTTTTCCATTAACTACAATATCATTTGGTCGTTTTATTTCTAACTTTATTCCATAAATAGTAGCAAAAATATCTACGATTATTTTTGCCATTTCTGTTGTAATTCCATTTAATACTCTTACATTGCAGTTCATTTCTACAAATAAAGAAAATGCGATATTACCACTTTCATCTGTATACCACGTTCTACCATGCGTTCCTTTGCCATGAGTTTGAATATCTGCAATAATTAAAGTTCCATTTGTAATGGTTTTATCTTTTATTTTTCTCCATATTTCATTTTGTGTAGAGTCTATTTCTTTATAATAAATTATGTTTTTACCAAGAAAGTTAGTTTTTAGGTTTTGTAATTGTTTGTTCACTTTTTTATCCTTCAATTTTTTATTATATATTTATATCATAGATTTTTATTATAAGTATTAGTCTGGTTGGTCAGTTTAAATAATTGATAGATGTACATAAAAAAACAAGTGATTATAAATATTATCACTTGCTTTTAGTATTATATATTGCAACTTTCACAATGGTGTTCTTTTAAATTGCACTTAGCTTTAATTTCTTCCTCTGTCATTTTTCCTTCTTTTCTATAATAATCTGCAATAGCCTCATGTATTGCTTCTTCTGCTAAAACAGAGCAATGTAGTTTCACTGGTGGAAGTCCACCTAATGAGTTTACTACATCTGTGTTTTTTAATTTTAACGCTTCTTCTATTGTCTTTCCCTTAATCATTTCTGTTGAAATACTACTTGTTGCAATGGCTGCGCCACATCCGAAAGTTTTAAATTTTACATCTACTATAATATTATTCTCGACTTTGATAAACATTTTCATAATATCTCCACAAACTGGATTTCCAACTTCTCCAATTCCTGAAGCATCTTCTATTTTTCCAACATTTCTTGGATTTGTATAATGTTCTATAACTTTATCTGAATAATCCATTATTTATTTCCCTCCTCTACAAATTTTTCCCACAATGGTGACATTTCTCTTAATCTACCTACTATTTCTACTAAATTTTCTACAACATAGTCAATTTCTTCTTTTGTATTATATTTTCCTATTGAAATTCTTAAAGAACCGTGTGCAATTTCATGTGGCAAGCCTATTGCAAGTAATACATGTGATGGGTCAAGTGAACCTGAAGTGCATGCACTACCACTTGATGCGCATATTCCTTTTAAATCTAAATTTAACAATAGACTTTCTCCCTCAATAAATCTAAATGAAATATTGCTATTGCCAGGTAATCTTTTTTCCATATCCCCGTTTATTTTAATATATGGAATTTTTTCTTTTACTTGACTTACATAGTAATCTCTTAATTCTTTAATTTTCTTGTTATGTTCGTCTAAATTGCTATATGCTAGCTCCATTGCTTTTGCAAGTCCTACTATTCCTGCTACGTTTTCTGTTCCTGCTCTTTTATTTCTTTCTTGATGCCCTCCATTGATTAACTTATTGAACTGCACTCCTTTTTTTACATATAAGGCTCCAATTCCTTTTGGTCCATAAAATTTGTGTCCAGATAATGAAAGACTATCTATATTTAACTCTTTTACGTCTATTTTTATATTTCCTACTGCCTGTACTGCATCTGTATGAAAAATAATTTTATTCTCTTTTGCTATTTCTCCTATTTCTTTTATAGGTTGCAATGTTCCGATTTCATTATTTGCATACATAATGGTAATTAAAGTAGTAGTAGGTTTTATTGCCTTTTTCAATTCTTCTAAATCGAT
>CANRLO010000034.1 GCA_947631495.1 uncultured Clostridia bacterium | reverse complement strand
TTTGGAAAATTTAACTTTTTATGTAGACAAATCCAAAAAAAGGTAGTATAATAGAATTTGTAAAAAACATTCTAAAAGATAAACTAAAAGAATAAAATACAATAGACAAACAAATAAGGGGAGGAAAAGAAATTGAATACAAACTATTCAGAGAATAACCAATTAGTATTAGTTGGAAAAGTAACAAGCGAAAAAAGATTTAGTCACGAAATTTATGGAGAAAAATTTTACATATTTGACTTAAGCGTACCACGTTTAAGCGGAAATGCAGACAACATTCCAATTACTATTTCAGAAAGGCTATTAATAGAGGAAGATTTAGCAATTGGAAAAAATATTATTATTGAAGGACAATTCCGTTCTTACAATAGTTTTGAAAATGAAAGAAACAGATTAGTTTTAACCGTTTTTGCAAAAGAAATCAAATTTGCAGAAAATCAAGAGGAAGAATTTAAACCAACCAAGGAAAACACATCAAACGAGGTTATTTTAGACGGTTTCATTTGTAAAAAACCAATCTATCGTAAAACACCATTTGGAAGAGAAATTGCAGATGTGTTACTTGCTGTAAACAGAGCTTATAATAAATCAGATTATATTCCATGTATTGCTTGGGGTAGAAATGCAAGATTCTGTGAAAACATTCCAGTAGGAACAGAAGTTAGAATTGTAGGTAGAGTTCAATCTAGACAATATGAAAAGAAATATGAAGACGGTACTTCTGAAATGAAAATTGCTTACGAAGTATCTGTAGCAAGTCTAGAAGTAATTGACCAAGCAGAGAATAAAAAAGAGGAAGAAATCATAGAAGAAAACCAAGAACAAGAAGCAATCTAAGTAAGAATAAAAAATAACCAAAAATCCGCTATAGCGGATTTTTGGTTATCTATTTGTTATTTGTTTTTTGGAATAATAATTTTTTTCTTCTCTTTATCTTCTTTTGGCTTTTCTATATCAATATGGTCATATACAGGAGAAATATTCAAATCTTTCCCATTACCAGAAACAATTTCAATTTTTTTAGAGTCTTTTTTCATACCAAACACCATCCTTTAAACTACTACTTTTATCCTATCATACAAATAAAAAAAGTGCAAGAGAATTTTAGCCCTAAATTTTAGGGACGGGTCTTAAAATTTAAACTCAATCCTAAAATTTATTGAATGTTCTAAAAAGCTATGCTATAATAGAAAAGCAAAGAAAAAGCAACCAAAAGTAAATAATAAAAACAAATAAGAAAAGAGGAAAAAATGTTACAAGAATTTGGAATTAAAAAGGAATTAGAAGATTTAGCCAAAAAAGTAGAAAATGAAATAGAACCTATTTTTAAGCAAATTGAAGAAAATTGCACTAAAAATAGTTTAAAAGTATTACAAGCTTTCCAAAAAAATGAAATTGCAGAAATGCACTTTGGAAGCACAACTGGATATGGTTATGGAGATATTGGTAGAGATACTATTGAAAAGGTATTTAGTGAGGTTCTAAAAGCAGAAGATAGTTTAGTAAGAGGGCAGTTCATTTCTGGAACACATGCTTTAACTGTAACGCTTTTTGCTTTATTAAGACCAAATGACACTTTACTTAGCATTACAGGAAAGCCTTATGATACATTAGATGAAGTAATTGGGATAAGAGAAAATGCAAGTTCTTTAAAATCTTATGGCATTCATTTTGAACAAATTGATTTAGTAGAAAATGAATTTGATTATGCAAAAATAGAACAAAGACTAAAACAAGGAAAAGTAAAGGTAATTGAAATACAACGTTCAAAAGGCTATTCTGCAAGAAAAAGTATTACAATGGAACAATTGCAAAAAGTTATTTCCTTCATAAAAAACATCAATAAAGAAGTTATAATTATGATAGATAATTGCTATTGCGAGTTTGTAACAGAGAAGGAGCCACTAGAAGTAGGAGCAGATATTATAGTAGGTTCACTTATTAAAAATTTAGGTGGTGGCTTAGCACCAAATGGAGCCTATGTGGCAGGCAAAAAAGAATTAATTCAGTTAGTTGCAGAAAGATTAACAGCTCCAGGTGAAGGAAAAGAAGTAGGACCAACATTAGGAATCAATAAATCTATTTTACAAGGACTATTTATGGCACCAAGTGTCGTAGCTTCTAGTTTAAAAACTGCAGTATTTGCAAGTAAAATGTTAGAAGAATTAGGCTATAATGTAGAACCTAAATTTGATGCACCAAGAGCTGATATTGTGCAAACGATTTGCTTTGAAGATAAAGAAAAACTAATTAAATATTGTCAAGGAATTCAAATGGGTTCACCAATTGATTCAAATTCTATTCCTATGCCATGGGATATGCCAGGTTATAGCGACCAAGTCATTATGGCGGCAGGTGCTTTTACGCAAGGTTCTTCTATTGAACTTTCTTGTGATGGTCCAATTAGACCACCTTACATTGCTTTTATGCAAGGCGGTTTAACTTATGAATATGGAAAACTAGGTGTGCTTAAAGCTATTCAAAACATAATATAAAAAGATAATTTATAGTAAAACTTTAATCCGCAAAATTGCTTAAATACATAAAAAATGTGCTATGAAAAATTAGCAAAGAGAAAGGAAACTTTAGAAAAATGGAGCAAAAGCCAATTTTAATACAAGGAGCAATGGAAGATGAAATTGCAACTTTAAAACAAAATATGAAAAATATAGAAGAAAAAAATTTATATGGTTATACTTTCTATCAAGGAGAAATAGAAAATTATCCGATTATTTTATCAAAAACGAAAGTAGGACTAATTCAAGTAACAGCAGCAACACTTATTGGTATTTTACATTTTTCACCTTGCATTATAATTAACCAAGGGGTAGCAGGTGGAATTACAAAAAATGTACATAAGGGAGATATTATTTTAGGTGAGTCTTGCATTAACATCAATTCTTATCAAACTCCAAATAAAGAAGAAAAAGAAGGAAGTAATCCATTTACATGGGATTTAAAAACCTTCAAAGAAGGCATAGACGAATTAGTAGTATTAGAGGCAAACAAAGAATTATTACAGTTTGTAGAAGAAACAGCAAGAAAGCAAAAAATAAAATATTCAAAAGGAAGAATTGGTAGTGGTGATGTATGGAATGCAGAAAAAGATAGACTGCTTTGGCTTTCTGAAAAATATGATGTAGTATGTGAAGATATGGAAACAGTAGCTGTTTATCAAATGGCAAGTCAGTTTCAAATTCCAGTGTTGGGTATTCGTATTTTATCAGACAATGTATTATTAGAAGAAACTTATGATAAAACAGTAGGAAAAATAGGACAAGAATTTGTTTTTTCTATTATAAAAGATTGGCTAATGCATAATAATACGAAAAATACTAAATAAAAAATAAAAGATTATAAAACATCAAAACAAGAAAAGTATAAAGTAACAGAAAACATAGAGCTACCACAAAATATAAAGAAATATAAAATATAAAGAAATATAAATTATCAAAAAGAAATATAAAAAAGAAAGGAGAAGTCCGTATAATAAAATTTATATTATACGTTCAAAATAGATGCAAGTAATCGTTATTGGGCGGAGGCCCCGCAGGTATGATGGCTGCCATTCAAGCCGCAAAACAAGGAAATGAAGTAACTTTATTAGAAAAAAAGGAATCTTTGGGTAGAAAATTGTTAATTACAGGAAAAGGTAGATGCAATATTACTTCTTCACTTCCAATAGAAGACTTCATTGCAAATATTCCAGGCAATGGAAGATTTTTGTATAGTGCATTTCAAAATTATACAAATCAAGATATTATTTCCTTTTTAAATTCACAAGGGGTAGAGGTAAAAGAAGAAAGAGGAAATCGTATTTTCCCTGTAAGTGATAAATCTATGGATGTACTAGAAGCTTTTAAAAGAGAATTAAAAAAGCAAAATGTGAAAATCAAAACTAATGCAGAAGTAAAACAAATTCTTACAAAAGAAATTAATAAAAATAAAGAAACAAGTAGTATGAAACAAGATGTAGCAAAAGAACAAGTAGAAGGTGTTTTACTTGTAAATGGACAAATACAAAAGGCTGATAAAATAGTGCTTGCAACAGGAGGAAAAAGTTATCCAAATACTGGTTCTACAGGAGATGGCTATTATATGGCACAAAAATTAGGTCACACAATTACTTCTATAAAACCTTCTTTAGTTCCTTTAGTTGCAAATGAAACTTCACTTGCATTGTGCAAAGAAATGCAAGGTTTAAGTTTAAAAAATGTAGCAATTAAGTTAGAAGCTCTACAAAAAAAGAAAATTATTTACGAAGATTTTGGAGAAATGCTCTTTACTCATTTTGGAGTTTCTGGACCTACTATTTTAAGTAGTTCAGCTCATTTATTACGATATCCTAATATAAAAGAAGCAATGAAAGAAAACAACATTGTCTTAAAAATTGATTTAAAACCTGCATTATCGCTAGAAAAGCTAGATGCTAGAATACAAAGAGATTTTGAAAAATTTAAAAACAAAGAAATCCGAAATGGAATGCAAGAGTTATTACCACAAAAAATGATTTTACCAATTTTAAAACTAACGCAAATCAAAGAAACAAAACAAGTTAATTCTATTACAAAAGAAGAAAGAGTAAAATTAGTAAAAACAATTAAAGAATTTCCAATTACCATTGCTGATTTTAGACCTATAGAAGAAGCTATTATTACAGCTGGAGGGGTTTCTATTAAAGAGGTAGAACCTAAAACAATGAAATCTAAGTTAATAGATGGACTATATTTTGCAGGAGAAATTTTAGATGTAGATGCATATACAGGAGGATTTAATTTACAAATTGCTTATTCTACAGGATATGTAGCAGGAAGTAATTAAGAATATGAAAAAATGACAACAATGTAAGCAAATAAAATAGCATAAGCAAAAAACAATAAATAAAAAGAAAAAATAAACTATAAAATTGAAATAGAAAAAATACAATAAAATAAACATAGAAAAACCAAGATTATCGTGTAAACTAGAGATTTAACAATATGTTAAATCTCTAGTTACTTAAAATCTTGGTTTTTAAAATTTTGGTATGTTTATTAGCAACATCCGCATCCATTATTGTTGTTTCCACAACAACAGAATATTAAGATTAAAACAATAATAATCCAAATGCAGTCTCCGCCGAAACCAAAACCATTGCATCCGCATCCACAACCTCTGTTTTCTGGCATAATATGTCCCTCCTTTCAAAGTATACTTTGAACTTTTCTGCGTATTTAGGAGAAATTAGCAACATCCATTGTTGCATCCACAGTTGTTATTAGAGCAACCACAGAAAAGTAGTAAGAATAGGATAATGAACCAAAGAATTTCACTGTTACATGAGCAATTTCCCATTGACGAGTACCTCCTATATAAAATTTTCTTATTTCTTTTCTCTTTCGTATGGTATATACTATTCTAAAACAAAAAAAGTGTTACAATTATGTCTTGACATTATAAGCTTAATTCGATATACTAAAATTGTGAAAAAGGTCATAATAGGAGAAGAAAAAACACAATATGAAAAAAAGAAAAAAGAACAAAAATAAATTGTTAATAACTATATTTTTTGTTATAATATTATTAGTCGTTATAGGGTATTTAATTATAAAACAAAAAAAAGACGATAAAGATTTATTAGAACAAACACAAAATGAAGGAATAGAACAGTATGTACAAATATTAGAAGATGGAACAAAAGAAAATATTAGTACAAAATTAAAAGAAACAAAAAAAATAGAAGATTTAGAAGTAAATAATATAAAATTAACATATGCAAGGGGACAATCTATTATATTAGCAAATGTAGTAAATACATCTAATAAAGAAAGTATTGCTATGAAAGTAAAAATAACTCTTTTAGATAGCAAAGGAAATGTGTTAACAGAAATAAATGGTGGAAGTATTGTGCCATTACAACCAGGACAAAGCACTCAATTAAATATGGCAATTACAAAAGATTGTGCAAATGCTTATGACTTTACAATAGAAAAGGTAAATTAGTAAAATTCATATATTATACAAAAAGAAAGGAAAAGAATGATAATGAAAAAGAATAATACAGAACAAAAAAGAAAAATAGATGCACAAAAAGTACTAGTTAGAATTATGGCAGGAATTCTTGCTGCTTTAATGGTATTAGGAGTAGGAGGAACCTTACTATTTTATTTAATAGCAATGTAAAATAAAAGGAAGAAAAAATTTATGAAAGATAATTTTTTTAATACAATATTAAATGACTTTTTACAAACTAACATAATGGAATATATTACTTATTTACAAGAAGAACCTTTAAGGCTAATTCCTTTTTTTCTTGATTTAGCAATTGTTATTTTCTTAGCTTATCAAATTATAAAAATAACTAGAAAATCAAGAGTATGGCAACTAATGAAAGGAATTGCTTTATTAGTAGTTATTACATTAGTAAGTGGTTGGATTCATTTAGATATATTACATTCTATTTTAACCTCAATAATGACTTATGGTGTTATTGCTATGATTGTTATTTTCCAACCAGAATTACGAAGAGGTTTAGAACAATTAGGAACCAATAAATTAACAAAATTTTTTGGATTTGATAGAGATATTATTACTAAAACAAAAGAAGATATTTATAAAATTGTAATTGCTGCAGAAGAATTAGCTAGTCATAAAACAGGTGGATTAATTGTAATAGAACGAGATATTAAAATTGGAGATATTGCAGAAACAGGAGTAGAAATTAATAGTGAAGTATCTCCACAATTGTTAGTAAATCTTTTCGTACCAAACACTCCATTACATGATGGAGCAGTTATAATTAGCAATAATAAAATTGTAGCAGCGGCCTGTATTTTACCTTTAGCAAACGATAAGGAAATTGCCAAAGAATTAGGAACAAGACACAGAGCTGCAATTGGTATTTCAAAAGAAACAGATAGTATTGCAGTAGTTATTTCCGAAGAAACAGGAAAAATATCAGTTGCAAAAGATGGAACACTAATTGCTGATGTAGATGAAGAAACATTAAAGAAAATCTTAATTAAAAATATTGTAACTAATCGATTAGGAGAAGAAGATAAAACAAAAAAAGAAAGAATCAAAAAATTAAGAACAAAATTTGAAAAAATAAATAAAAAATAATAAAATTGCGATTTAATTTAAAAAGTTAAATCGCAATTATATTATGAACTTATAAATAGATTGAGAGTAGGAGAAAATATGAAAAATATTAGATTAACCATCGAATATGATGGAAAAGAATTTAATCGGATGGCAAAAACAACCAAATAAATTAAATATTCAAGGAGAAATTGAAAAAGCACTTAGCGAAATAACAAAAGAAGAAATAGAACTTATTGCATCACGGAAGAACAGATGCAGGTGTTCATGCACTTAAACAAATAGCTAACTTTAAAACCAATAGCAATTTTGAAGTAGAAAAATATCCAATTGCATTAAATGCAAAATTGAAAAAGGCCATTCGAATTCAAAAAGCAGAAGAAGTAGAAGAGAGTTTTCATGCACGTTATCATTGCAAGAAAAAAACATATCGTTATATAATTAATAATAGTAAATATGGTTCTAGTATATATAGAAACTTAGAATATTTTATACCAAATCCATTAAATCTTACGGCAATGCAGAAAGCAGCGAAATATTTTGAAGGAGAACATGACTTTAAAGCATTTAAAGCTAGTGGAACTAGTAGTAAAAGTAGTG
Source organism: uncultured Clostridia bacterium (assembly GCA_947631495.1). Taxonomy (GTDB): domain Bacteria; phylum Bacillota; class Clostridia; order TANB77; family CAG-508; genus UMGS1663. The sequence continues at coordinate 4,887 of CANRLO010000034.1, read as the reverse complement.
TAAGAACAATTTACAAAGCAGAAGTAAAAAAAGAGCAAGATAGAATTCTTATAGAGCTTACGGCTAATGGCTTTTTGTATAATATGGTAAGAATTATTTCAGGAACTTTAGTAGATGTTGGTCTTGGAAAAATAAAACCAGAAGAAATTGCCAATATTATAGAATCAAAAGAACGTAGTAAAGCCGGAAAAACCTTACCTCCGTATGCTTTATACTTAGTAAATGTAGAATATGAAAATTGAATTTATTTATATTAATATAAAAAGGAAGTAGCACAGAAAGCAAGAAATATTCATATAATATACCAAAAATAAAAGACATAAGGAGAGATGAAAATGAATACATTATTACTATTTTTTGCTTTCCCAGTAGCCACTATTATATTGGCTATTGTATTAGAAAAAATACTCAGATGCCCATTTTTAACAGCAGCTACATTTTTTGCTATTTTTCTAATTGTAGCTTTTAGTGCTTTTGATGCTAGCTTCTTAGTAAATGTTATTGTATATACTATATTAGCCTTTTTGGCAGCAGTTCTTGCAGAATTTTTTTATGAAAGAAATCATGGAAATAACTCGAATTGTTCAAAATGTGGTCTTTGTCGTTGCAGAGAAAATAATAACAACATAACATTAAGTAACCAAGATATTGCAAGAATTGCAAACCAAGTAGCAAATATACAAAATAACAATAATAATGGCAATAATGGAAACAATACTTGCAATTGCAATAACAATAACGGAAATGCGAATGATGTAGCAACCGTAAATGTAACAAATAATACAACAGGGGGAAGAACCAGTTGGTGCTGTTATAGAAGGTGAAAGAAAATCCTCGAAATATTACGAAAATATTACAAAGGTATTATTTTTGTATTACATTTCGAGGATTTTATTGTTTTTATATAGAAACTGTTGTAAAATGAAATAAGTAACAATATTTTGTCAAAAAATAAGGAGGAACGTAATATGGCAATGAATCCAATGCAAAGAAAAGCAAATATGTATTTATTAATAGGAGTTTTTGTAACATTATTAATTACAGGAAGTATTATTGCACTTCTATTTATGCAATTAAATAAAATTAATCAAGAAAAGAAAGCACAAGAAGAAGCTATGAGAGAGGTATATGTGCTTGCAACAGATGTAAAATCAGGAGATGCTCTTACTTTTGACAATATTATACCAAAAAAAGTAGATTCTTCTATAGTACCAGAAAATGCAATAGGAGTAGAATTAACTGAAACTACAATTGCAAAAATTGATTTACAGGCAGGAACAATCATTACTGGAACAATGGTGCAAGAAAGTGAAGAAAAAACTACAAACGATTTAAGAAAACAAGAATACAACATGGTTATTTTACCAACACAAATTCAAACAGGAGACTACATTGATATTCGTATTTTCTTATCAAATGGAGTAGACTACTTAGTAGCATCTAAGAAAAAAGTAGAAATTCCAAACATTGATGGAATAGATGCTAGAGATAATATTATTATTAATATGACAGAAACAGAAACTATGGTAATGTCAAGTGCAATTATTGATGCTTACATAGACGAAGGTGCTTATTTATATGCAACAACATACGTAGAACCAGGATTACAAAATTCTATGATTCCAACTTATATACCATCAGCTAATGCACAAAATGCAATTTATAGTAATCCAAATATAGAACAAGAAGCAAAAAATGGTTTAATTACAAGATATAATCAAAATGTTTCAACAAGAACTATGATTGAAAACGATTTAGCACAATATGCACAAAATAGAGTAGATAACATTGAATCAGGAGTACAAGAGCAAATTACAAAAGCAAGAGAACAAAGAGAAGCTTATTTAGAAGCTTTAGGAGAATATTAAAAAGCAATAAGAACAAACGGAGGAAAAAATGAGGAAAATAGGATTCATTGGAGCTTATGATAAAACAGATTTAATTATATGCGTTGCTAAAATTTTAACAGAAATGGGAAAACAAGTTTTAGTAGTAGATGGAACTTTAACTCAAAAAGCTAGATATATAGTACCTGTTATAAAACCAGCAAAAGCCTATATTACCTCTTATGAAGGAATTGATATTGCGGTTGGTTTTGAAAATTTTAGTAGTATAAAACAATTTTTAGGAATGCCTGAAATGTTAGACTTCAATTATGATATTTCTCTTATAGATTTAGATACAATAGCAGGTGTACAAAATTTTGAATTAGAAAGTTTTGAACAAAACTATTTTGTTACCTCAAATGATTTATATTCTATCAAAAGAGGATTAGAAACAATTAATAGCCTTGAACATCCAGTACAAGCAATGAAGGTTCTATTTTCAAGAGGCGCATCAGGAACAACCTTACAAAAAGAAGATGATTATTTAAATTTTTTATCTTCGGGCAGCAAAATTATATGGAAAGAAGAAAAAATATATTTCCCATTTGAAATAGGAGATCAAACAGTACTATATGAAAATCAAAGTATAGCAAAAATAACATTTAAAAAATTATCAACGCAGTATAAACAATCTCTTTTATATTTAACAAATAAAATTTTAGAAGAAAAAAATAATAATTTACTTAAGAAAACATTTAAAAAATTAGAAAGAGGAGTATAACAAAAATGGCAATCATTGCATTTTGGAGTAATGAAGAAAGAGAAACAGGACAAACATTGTCTATGGTGGCACTTTCTACATATTTAGCTGTAGAACATAATTATCGAATTTTAGACATCAGTACAGGCTACAAAAATAAAGTATTAGAAAGCTGTTATTGGGATATATCAAAAGAAAATAACTTAAGAAGAGAAATAATAGGTAATAATGATGCTACACAAATAGGCATAGAATCAGGAGTAGAAGGTTTAATACAAGTAATTAATGCAAACCAAACTTCTTCAAACAATATTTCAAATTATACAAAAGTAGTTTTTAATGATCGTTTAGATGTATTATGTGCTCCTAAAACAACCGATATTTTACAATATAAAGAAATTGCACAATTTTATCCAAGCATCATACAATTGGCAAATAGAAATTATGATTTAGTTTTTGTTGATATTTCAAATAGAATGCCACAAGAAATAATAAGACAAATTTTAGAATTTTCAAATGTAATTGTAGTAAATATAACACAAAATATGCAAATCATTGATAATTTTATTACCTTAAGGGAAAATAACGAATTCTTTAAGAAAAATAATATTTTAATTAATGTAGGAAGATATGATACATCTTCTAAATATAATAGTAAGAATATAACTCGTTATTTAAAAGAAAAGAAAGAAATACAAGTAATTCCTTATAATACTCTATTTTTTGAAGCATGCACAGAGGGAAAAGTAGCAGATTTATTCTTGAGAGTAAGGAAAATAAATGTAGAAGATAATAATTTTACTTTTATGAACGAAACTTCAAGATTTGCAAAAAGTTTAATTTACAAATTACAAGAATTACAATACAGAACATAGCATAACAAAAGAAAGGAGAGGACCTTATCCTATGAACTTCATAAACTTATTCATGATTTTAGTAGTACTAGCAGGAGCAGGTTTCTTGATAGCACGAAATTTAAAAAAGAAACAAGATGAAAAAGTAGAAGAAGAAGTACAAGTAGATGATAAAACTTATACATTAGAAAAAATGACAGCTTTTGTAAAAAAGAGATTAGATGAAATTACAAAAATTAATTTATATGATATTGGTCTTTCCGAAGAAGAACTAAAGAGAAGAAAGAACAAAAAATATGAATTAAAAAAGGCATTAAAAGGTTGTACTTATGGAGATGTAAATGATAAAAAATATGTAAAACAACTTATTTATGACCTTTTACTAAAAGAATACGAGGTAACCGAAATTAATATTTCTACTGCTATTCCATTTGATGTACCTTCTCTTTTAACAGGACAAGACAAATTCGAAATTATTTTATATATGTATAAACAAGAATTTGGATATGAGGCATTAACAGAAATTATAAAAAAATATGATTTAGCACAATTAAAATACGTTACAGGAGAAGCAAAACCTACATATGTTATTACAGAAGAAGAAATTAATGATATTTTTGAAAAAGAAGCTTTTGTTCTAACTTTTGAGGATAAATTAAATGTAGTAGTACAAAGAATTTATCAACGTTATAAAGGATATAGTAGTATCGATGAAATTCGTGATATGAACATTGATGGTATTTCTGGTGGTGTATCAGGACTTCCAGAAAGCTTCTTAAGCCAGGTAGCACAAATTGATGGAGACTACTTAGAGCAAATTGTAGAACATAAAGTACCACGTGCTTGTGATAGTATATGGATTATGTTCCAAGGTAAATCTATTCGTTTAGCATTCTTATCTTTTGGTACAGAAGCAGAATTAAAAAGAGTATGTCAAAATATTTATAAATACAATAACCCAGGACAATTATCAGATACCAATGGTTATAAAATTAATGAAATGAAAGATGGTTCTCGTGTCGTTGTAGTAAGACCAAGTATGTCAGAAACATGGGCATTTTTCGTTAGAAAATTCGACGTAAAACGTGCAACACTAGAACAAATAGTTCGCTTCCCAGGAAAAGAAGAAACAATCGACTTACTAAAATACTTAGTAAAAGGAGCAAGAATTATATCACTTACTGGTGAACAAGGTTGCCGGAAAAACTACAATGCTTATGGCAATGATTGAAAATATATACGAAACAATGAACCTTCGTATTACAGAAACAGCCTTCGAGCTTCACTTAAGAAAAATTTATCCAACAAGAAACATTCTATCAATGAGAGAAACAGAAACTGTATCTGGACAAGAGTGCTTGGACGTACAAAAGAAAACAGATGGTTCTGTTAATATCATCGGTGAGGTTGCAACAGACCCCGTAGCATCTTGGATGATTCAATCTGC
>CANRLO010000033.1 GCA_947631495.1 uncultured Clostridia bacterium | reverse complement strand
AAGAAAACAGATGGTTCTGTTAATATCATCGGTGAGGTTGCAACAGACCCCGTAGCATCTTGGATGATTCAATCTGCCCAAGTTGCTTCTAAATTTACTTTATTTACTCACCACGCAAAAACCTTCCCAGATTTAGTAACAGCACTTCGTAACTCAATGCTTCGTGCAGGAGTATTTAAAGACGAAAAAGTAGCAGAAGAGCAAGTTGTACAAGTATTAAATTTTGATATCCATTTAGTAAAAGACTTTAGAGGAAGAAGATACATAGAAAGAATAACAGAATGTATTCCAGTAGAGCAAAAAAATGAATATACTTTTGACCATAGAAAAGAAAAGACACTAGAAGGTAAATTTGACAAGTTTATGGACAATGCAACTTATTATTTTAGCAAAACAACCAATAGAGAAACATATCAATACAGAAATATCTTAGAGTATCATGATGGAACTTATGTATTAACTAATAAAATAAGTGACCATAACATTCGTGAAATGTTAAATAACATGGACGATGCAGATGCAGAAGAATTTGCAAAATTTGTAGAAAGAAACTGGGGAACAAAAGTAACAAGATATGTAGAGGATGAGCAAGAAGTAAAACCAGAACCAAAAAAAAGAGGAAGAAAACCAGTTCAAAAATAATAGAAAACAAAAACAAGATAGGTAGGAGGTGTAATAAGTAAAATGGATAACACAATCATAATGTATGTTATTATAGCAGCAGGAGTGTTGTTTATGGCAGTTGTAGTTGCATTTGTTCTACTACAAAAAGGAAATAAAGAATTAAAATATGTTAGACAATTAAGAGAAGGAACAAAAAGTTCTAAATTTTCATCAGAAGTATTATACCAAAAATTATATATATTTTACTTAAGAACACCTTTTATTAAACGATATTTATTTAAAATTAGAAGAAGACTAGAAATTATCAATATTGATGATGAATATTTAACAAGAAAGCAATCTGCTCAAATTTTAACAAAAACACTTCTAATCGTCATACCATTAACAATTGCTATCATTATTTTAACAAATAAAAATTTATTATTAATGAGTATTTTATTAATTTTTGAAATTTTCTTATTAGATACTTTCATTGATGGAAGGGTAGATAAAATTGATAATAACTTATTAAAACAGCAAATTGGCTTCTTCTCAGAAATTAGACATGCTTATCATGAATTTAACATGGTAGAAGAAGCAATATATCAAACAGCGCAAGATGATGAAAATCCAGAAGTATCAAGACAAGCAGAAAAAATATATGAAATTTTAATTTCTGATGACCCAGAATCAGAACTAGAAAAATACTATGATGTAGCGCCAAATGCATATTTAAAAGAATTTGCAGGAATTTCTTACTTAACTAAAGAATTTGGAGATAGAAAAGTAGATGGTGCTTCTCTATACCTAAAAAACTTAAATAATATTACACAAGAAATGCAACTAGAAATCTTAAAAAGAGATAAATTAAATTATGTATTTCAAAGCTTATCCGTTATTTCAATTGTACCAATGCTATGCTTAGAGCCAATTAAAAATTGGGCGATTTCACAATTTGGATTTGTTAGAGACTTCTATGATGGAAGAAACGGAATGCTAGTACAAATTTTAATTTTAGTAACAACTTTAATATGTTATCTATTAACAAGAAAATTAAAAGACAATGGTTCAACAACCATTAACACAAAAAATACAGAAAATCCTTGGCAAGAAAAATTATATCAAATAAAACCAATTAAAAAAATAGTAGACTTATTTATGCCAAAACCAGGAAGCAAAGAAGCTAGAAAAATAGAAAAAACTATGAAGGATGCGGCTTCAAAGGACAAAATGCAATGGCTATATATTAACCGTATTTTACTATGTATTGTATCTTTTATTGTTTCAATTTTCCTATTTGGACAATTACACCAAGTTGTAATTAATAAAGTTTATACAGATCCAACTACAACTTACAATATTATAGGACAATTAAATGAAAAAGATGAAAAAAAAGCAATGGAATTAACGGAATCTGATAACGAATATATTCGCTATTTCAAAAATAAAGGTGATTTAGAGCAAGAAGATATTGAAAGGGCAATGGAGAGAGGCAGAGTAAATGATGATTATGTAGATAGTAAGCAAGATGCAATAGAAACAGCAGCAGAAAGAATTATGGATAAAATTGCAATCGTAAACAGTGAATATTTAAGTTGGCTAGAAGTATTGGGTGCAATGGTTATTGCTATGATTGCTTATATGTCACCACTTTTACTTTTAAAATTCCAAACTAAAATGAGACAACTAGAAATGGAAGATGAAGTAATGCAATTCCAAACCATTATCTTAATGTTAATGCGTATTGAAAGGGTAAATGTAGAAATTATTTTGGAATGGTTAGAAAGATATTCTAACATATTCAAAGACCCAATTAGCAAGTGCGTAAACGATTATGAAAGTGGACCTTGGGAAGCTTTAGAAGCAATGAAAGAAGATGTTAACTATCAGGAATTTATCCGTATTATAGAAAGTTTACAAGCAGCAGTAGAAAAAATACCAATTAGAGATGCCTTTGACGAGTTAGAAACAGAAAGAGATTATTACCAAGAAAAGAGAAAAGAATCTAATGAAAGACTTATCTCAAGAAAAGGAATGATAGGAAAAGCAATTGGATTTACACCATTAATATTACTTTTTGTAGGATATTTAATTATTCCATTAGTATTTATAGGATTAACAAGTATGAACTCATCATTTAATTCATTACGAGCTATGTAAGGAGGAATATAAATGGAAAATGCATCAAAAGCATTACTTATGGCAGGTTCTGTTTTAATTTCATTAATTGTTATTTCTCTACTTGTTATGTCTTTTACATCTTTAAAAAATTTGCAACAGGAAAAAGAAAATATAAAACATATAGATCAAGCTGAAGAATTTAATAGACAATATGAAGCTTATGCTAGAGAAGTATATGGAAGTGAAATTTTATCTCTTGTAAATAAAATAGATGATTACAATAAAACAGAAGCAGAAAATGAAGGTTATACAAGAATTGAAATATCTGTTAATTTTAAAAATGATTTTAATTATAGTACATACTTTAAAAAAGGAGTTTATGACTCTACAAAGTTACTAAATGAAATAGCAAAAGTTGGAACAAATAAAGCTATTATTACAGAGTTAAAAGGAAGAAAATTTAAATTTGAAAGCTTTGAATATGATAAAAATACAGGAAGAATTATAAAAATAAATTATTCTATATAAAAGATAGGAGGGGCAAAGTATGGAAAATGCATCAAAAGCATTACTTATGGCAGCTGGCGTATTAGTTGGCATTATGGTTATTACAATTGGTGTTATTTTATATACAACCTTCTCAAATCTTGGAAAAAGTACTATAGAACAAATGGAAATGGATAAAATAGCAGAATGGAATGAAACTTATTTGAAATATTATGGTACAAATATAGTTAAAAAAGATGAAAAAGAAATACAACAACCAATTTCAGTAACAGCGCATGATATTATAACTTTAGCAAATCATGCAAATCAAAATAACATTAAATATGAAGTACAAGGGCAAAGTGGTTATAATCAGAATACTTTTTATGTACAGGTACAGGTAGGAAAAGATGCAAATTTTGAAAAAAAGACGGAAGAACAAAAAAATGAATTTCTAAAAAGTAATAATATGAAAACTTATATTTGTGTCGAAGAACCAAAGGTAAGTAGTATTACAAAAAGAGTTATGTACATTCATTTTGAAGAACAAAAATAAAGAAAAAATTTATCAAAAAAACTTGTAAAATGTAATTGCATAAAGAAATAAAACATGTTATAATAAAAGAAGGAATGCAACAATGAAAAGAAACTTATTTATTATAGTAGGCATATTTTTTATTATTCTAGCCGTGTTATTTTATACTTTTTATTCATATCAAAAAATACAACTCATGGCAAACCAAAAAAATAGAAAATATGAAAGTTATACGGAAAGTGAAATTTCAGGTTCTTCTTTAATGAGTTTAATTCATAAAGCAATTGATGACAACGAAAAAAATGGAATAAGCAAAGATGAAAAAAATAAATATGTAGAAAACCAAGAAAATTCAATTCGTATAGAAATTAAATTTTTAGAGTCAGATGTTACTTTTCCTATGGAGACAATTTATGCTTTAGGTGCAGAACAATTTATACAAAACTATAGTCGCATGAGTTTTATCTGTACTAAAAAAGAATATCATGACAACACAAATCAAATCAAATATTTATTATTTGAACAAATTTAGTTATTAATTTTTAAATTTTATATAAAGGAAAAACAAAGGAGGAATTTTATTATGGAGAATGCGTCAAAAGCATTAATTATTGCAGGAGCAATTCTAATTTCAATTGTTATCATTTCATTAGGAGTTATGATTGTTGGTAACGTAATGGATACAATTAACGGTGCAAATGTATCAGAACAGGAAAGGGATGCTTATAACCAACCATTTTTAGCATATGAAGGAACAAAATCAGGAACACAAGTAAGAGCATTATGTAATAGAGTATTGTCACATAATCAAGGTTACCCAGATGATTATTCAAGACATATTACAATTGTTTATGCGGACTCTGGTACACCTACTTTACCAACTACAGTAGCATCAGCTGCTGTTACAGATTCTACTATTACTAGTATCAAAAATAAAATTAAAACAGGAAATACTTATACAGTATCAATTAGTTACGATTCAAACTCTGGTTATGTAGTAGGAATTGGAATTGTAAAAAAATAAGTAAAGGAATAAAAGAATATGGAAAATGCAGCAGAAGCCTTGCTAATGGGATTTGCTGTTCTAGTCTTTGCACTAGCCTTAACTGTTGGAATGACAGTATTTAGTAATGTAAAATCAGTTTCAGACATTGTTTTATATTCAGCAGATGAAACCAATTATTATGATTACCAAGGAGCTACCGGTAAGGCTGCTCAAAATAGAATTGTAGGACTAGAAACAATCCTACCAGCATTGTATAAATATTATCAGGAAAATTATACCGTATGTTTCCGTGAAGGTAATTATAATTTAGATACAGGAGAATTTAGTAATACAAAACCACTTGTTGTATATAAAACTAAATCAACTTATAAAAGGGGAGAAAATATATTATGGGGTGCAACCTATGATACTATGATGCAAACAAAATATGCTAAGTATTTTACAGGTGGCTATAATAAAAAGGGTAGTCAAGATATATTTGCCTTTGACTTAGAAGAAGAAACCTTAAGGCATGAACCTTGGACAAGCAATTTAGATAAAGTAAAAGAAAATTTAGATTGCTTTTTATGGGGAAAAACATATACTAATCTTACTACTAATCAACCATATATTACTTATACAGGATTTATTAATGAATACAAAAATTCAAAATTTGTAGAAACAGTAGGTGAATATGACTATAGTGATACAAAAGATGATACAAACGTAAGTAGTTTACAAAAAGCTAAAAAGAAACGAATGATTATTTTTACTAAAATAAATTAGAAAAGGAGGAAACAAAAATGGGAGATAGTTTAATTACAGTTGTAGCAATTTTTTTAGCAGCTATCTTAATGTTTGTTTTTCCACTTATGTCTATGTCTGACAGAACAGATGATGTATCAAAATTAGCCGTACAAACAGCTACTACAGAATTTGTAGACAAAATTAGGACTACAGGAAAGATGACATTAGAAGAATACGATAAATATATATCTACAATTTCTTCAACAGGAAACTCTTTTGATGTTGAAGTGGAATTACAATTATTAGATGAAAATCCTGGAGTAAAAACAAGCCAAGCAGAAATGACTAAAATAGGAGAAAACTTATACTACCATTTGTATACTACTCAAGTAGAAGAAAGTTTATATCAAAATGGTAGAATTAATTTAAAAGAGGGAGATAGAATATCCGTTACAGCGAAAAATACAAACCAAACAATTTCGCAAATACTAAAAAACTTTTTCTATCAATTAACAGGAAATGATACTTATCAAATTGCTGCTCAACATGCAGGAATTGTTACCGTAAACGGAACAAAGTAATATTAAACAAAGCGGAGCAGAGTTAACTCCGCTATTTTTTTTTACTTAAAAGGAAGAAAGGAAAACAAATGAAAATACAGTATTTAGCAATCATATTTGTAATAATTATGTTACCAGTTTCAATTGTTGTATCCTCTTACATTCAAGCACAAATTGATACTATATCTTTACAAACAGAATATGACAACAAATTAATTACAGCAACTTATGATGCAATTAGAAGTTTTCAATTAAATACTATTAACAATAAATATTCAACAGTTAGTGATTCTAAAATTAGAGATATAGAAGCGTCCATTTCTACCTTTTACAATTCACTAGGAACAGAATTGGGAAGTAGTGGATATGATGCAGAAACTTTAAGAGAATTTATACCAGCTATTGTATATACCATGTATGATGGCTATTATATTTATGGAGAATACTATAACGATATTATTGGAGATTATCAGTATGGATTAAAACCATATATTTATTATTCTTGTCGTTATAAAAAAGGAAATAATGATTTTGTAGTCAATTATACATTAGATAATGTTATTACAATATATGGTTTCGTTAATGGTACATATGTAACAAAAACAGGAACATTAATCAACCTTGAGCGTGTTACTAATATTAGAATAGAACAAAACGGAAATGCTATTTCTTTAACATACAAAGCAGATTCAACAGATTCAGGAGTAACTATAGAAAGAGAAATTTTAACAGAGCAACTAATTACTTTAGATGATAGTTCAAATGCTGTTCGTGGAGAATATGAATATACAATTTATAACAATAGAAAAATATATAAAGATAGTACAGGATATTTTTGGTATAACAATAATAAAAAACAATATATACAAGATGAAGATACATTAAAATATACAGCACTTATGACTGAAAATGGTCATTTATATTGCAATAGTGCAGCGCAATATTACAAAAATGCGTATGATTTCAGTAAATGGGTAAATGACAATTTAAAAGATATTACACAAGCAGATGCAGTAGATAGTGATGGAAATCCAATTAAAGATTTTGCAATAAATACAGGAACAGAAAAAATATTTAAATTAGATAGTGATAATGACCCTGAAAAACAAGGTTCAACTTTTCAAGAAAATAGAATATCAGTAATTAGAAAAGCAATTGTTTCAAATTTATCAACAGCAATAGCAAATTTTAATACTAGTTCTAATACTTATGAATTTGTAATGCCAGTATTTGAGGAAGAAGATTGGGAGAAGATAACTAATAATATATCAGTAGCAACATTTATGCAAGGAATTCCAATTGGAAGTAAATATTATAATAATTATTGTATTATAACAAATGATAAAAATAAAGAATTTATAGCTCAAGATTCTATTTATGTTATAGCAGAAGATGGACAAGTACATTTACCAACATGTAAGAAATTGCTTACTGATAATATAAAAGTAGTACAAGCATACAATAACGTAGATTTTGAAAGACAATCTGTAGCTGCTACTAATATAGGAGTTGTAGTAAATGGAAGAAAAAATTATGTGGATGAAGTATATTATTATCCACATGCAAATGAAAGATGTTATTATTGTATGGTAAATAGTCTACAAGCGTATTATGATTTAAACGACATAATAGACGGAGAAATAAATCAATACAACAATGATAAAGATGAATATGAAAAAGATACAACAGCTACAAATAGATTAAATACTACAAATTTAAGAAAAGATTATATAACAGCATTAGCAAGAAAAAAATATGAATTATATAGAGATATAGAAGCAGAAAATAGAAAATATACATATCGAGTAAAACCTATTATATTATCTGTAAATCCAACACCTATTAGCGCAACCATAAGAGCAATAGGAGAAGTAAATAATATTGTAGGCTATACAGTAACAGAAAGTGACATAGAGCCAACAAATTTCACCAAATGTAAAAGTGTACAAAACCTAACAGTAACAGTAACAGGTTTAACACCAAATAAAACATACTATGCATGGGTAATAGATGATGAGGGTAATATTAGTGATAGCGCAAAATTTGACACAAAACCAATAGGAAATATTATCTTTGATGTAATACCAAATACATGGACAAATCAAGATGTTATTGTCACAGCAACTCTTACAGAGGGAGATTTAGCATTACAAACAAGTAAAAATGCAGAACCATGGCAAGATACAGCAAATCAAAAATTCGAACAAAATGGAGTTATGCATGCAAGAGTTAAAGATTATCCTATTGTAAACGCATCCATTGAAATAACAAATATAGATAAAATACCTCCAACAGTTACTCAAGTAGATTCTACAACTGATAGTGCAACAATTACAGCAATAGATGAAGGTGGCTCAGGAATAGATGGATATGTAATTACAACAACGAATACAGAGCCAGCAGGTGGATTCCAAAAATCAAATGTATTTAACAATTTACAACAGAATACTACTTATTATGTATGGGTAAAAGATGTAGCAGGTAATATAAGTAAAGTCTTTGAATTTAAGACAAAACTAGCAACAAGAGAAGTTACATATTGCATAGATACCAATAATACTAAAAAAGAAAATGTAAAAATTGGAGAAAGTTGTTTAAATCCAACTACTTTTACACCAACAAAAAGCGGATGGACATTTGTAGGATGGAAAGAAGATAAAACAGCAGATTCAAATGTTTTAGACAAGAAAATAATGGGAGAAACTCCAATTACACTTTATGCAGTATTTAAACAAACTGTAACTGTTACATATTATAATAATAGTACAACGCCGGGTTATGTATCAAAAGATAAATATTATAATAATGGTAATGTATCTAATCCAAAATTCACAATTGCGCAAGCAAATAAAGAAGGATGGATAGCTAGAGGATGGTCAACATCAACAGCAGGAGATGCATCTGTAAATTATCCAAGTATTAATAATATAGAAATTTCATCTAATACAACAGTATATGCATTATATCAAAGAGAAATTACATTATCATATAATGGAAATGGAGCTTCATCAGGAAGTGTAAGTCCACAAACTGGCAATGCATATTACAATAGTAGTGGAAATACAGTAAATGCAACATTTGTAATTAAAGAAAATGGATTTATAAAAACAGATTATATGTTTGCAAAATGGCGTTTGAATGATAATACTGGTACAGCATATATGCCAAACGACACTATTACATTGACTGAAAATTCTACCATGTATGCTGAATGGATGGCTAAAAAATTAATTGTATTTGCAAAATCAGACGTAAGTGCAATTCCGTCAATATATAATAGAGACTATGTGACTTTTAATAATTTTGATGATGGTTCGTGTTGTCCAGCAAGATGGTGGTCTGTAGGAGAAACAAACGAAGAAGTTAGTACTATAAGAATAGAAGTTCCGGAACCTTACACAAAAGCTACAATAGTACTAAAATGTTATAGTAATAATTTAATAGCTGAGTCCAACAAATGGGGAATATCAAGAATTTCTGGAGATTTTGGCAATGCTGAAAGATGTAATTACCAATGGGGTTGGAGAGATAATATAGATGACTTTAAAGCAGAGGCAACGAAATCTGCAACAAAATCTTATTTAGAACTAACGATAAAATCTAAGGCTTATAATGATGGAAATGATACATGGGCAGGTTTTGGAATGTGGATGCAACAAATTATTTTAGAATAAAAATTGTTTAATCAAAAATACTTACAGAAATTGAAGTAAATTGCATAAATAATTTAGCAAAATGTAGAGAGTAGATAATTCAATAAAATAAATAAAATTATGCATAAAAAATATTCCCTTTAAAGTGACACAAGTAAAAGGTGTATACTTTAAAGGGGTATTTTTTTATAAAAAGATTAACAAGAGAAATCTAAGTCTTATAAAATCATATAATAAATATAATTTTGATACTTATAAAAATAAGAAAAATGGTTAAAATGAATAGTAAAAAAGTAAGGGATGATAGTTTTGAAAAAGAAAATAAAAATTGCTATTCTTTTAATTATTTTACTAATTTTATATAGTTATATAGCTAATATTACATTATTTCCAAAAAATATTTTATTAATGCAAGGAGAAAAAATTAATTTTACAAACTTATGGGGGCTTGCTATAGAAGAAGTAGGTAACTCAAATCCTAATATAGGAGAATATAAATCAGGACAGTTAGTAGTTGCTTCAAGTACAACAGAAGATAACAATTTAGAAGAAATAGGAAAAATAGATTTAAATTTAAATTTATTCCATACCTTTTCTTTAAAAGAAATATCGGTTAATGTAATTCCAAAAACTACAGTAATTCCACTTGGAAATGCTATTGGTTTAAAATTATATACAGAGGGAGTTCTTGTGGTAGGAATGACAGAAGTAGAAGGAAAAAAACCATATGAAAATACAGGAATTAAAGAAGGAGATAGAATTGTATCGATTAATAATACACAAATTCTTTCTACAGATGATTTAATTGAAACAGTTAATCAATCAAAAGGAAATGAAATTTCTATTAAATATATTAGAAATGAACAAGAAGAAACAACAAACATTGTTCCAGTTCAAACTAAACAAGAAGACTATAAATTAGGCTTATGGGTAAGAGATGCTGCAGCAGGAGTAGGAACAGCTACGTTCTATGTACCATCTACAGGAATGTTTGCTTCTTTAGGACATGGTATTACTGATATTGACACAGAAGAACTAATTACAATTAGCAATGGGGAATTAGTTACAGCAGATATTATATCTATTCAAAAAGGGGAAAAAGGAAAGCCAGGAGAAATAAGAGGAAGTATTGAAAGTGGATTTAAAATAGGAGAAGTATCAAAAAATACAAGCTTTGGAATATTTGGAAAATTAACAAATAAAAGTAGACTTCAACTTTCACAAGAAGAAATAGAGGTAGCAAACCGTAATGAAATAAAAACAGGAAAAGCACAAATTATATGTGAATTAGAAGCAGGAAATAAAAAGACATACGAAATAGAAATACAAAGAATTTATATAAATAATCAAAAAGATAATAAGAGTATGTTAATTAAAGTGACAGATAATGAATTGTTAGAAAAAACAGGAGGTATTATACAACGGAATGTCAGGTTCACCAATTATACAGAATGGAAAATTAGTAGGAGCAGTAACGCATGTCCTAGTAAATGACCCAACAACAGGTTATGGAGTATTTGCTGACATGATGTTAAAACAAATGGTACAAACATAGATAGAAAATTTGTAAATTTTAGGGACGGGGGTTAAAATTTACAATGTGTGAAAAAAATGTGGATAACTTTTTTCATAAGTTAGATTATAAAAAAGTTATCCACTTTTTGGAAATTTTAACCCCCGTCCCTAAAGTTTCCGTTTCATTTTAAAAGCATTGGACCAATATTCGTAACAGTTCCAGCTCCTAATGTTAAAATAATATCATCTTTTTCTGCATGTTCTTTTAAATATGAAACAATATCTTCAAATTTTGGTATGTAAATTGCTTTTCTACCTAATGCATGAATTTTATCTACAAGGTCACTAGAAGAAATTCCAAATGTATTTACTTCTCTTGCTGCATAAATATCTGTAACAATAATATTGTCAAAATAAGTTAAGCTATCAGCAAAGTCATCTAATAAATTTTGTGTTCTGCTATAAGTATGTGGTTGAAAAACAACCCAAGAATGATGATATGTTTTCTTTTTTAAAGCATTTGCTGTAGCTCTTATTTCTGTAGGATGATGACCATAATCATCATAAATAGATACACCATCAAATTGACCAATATATTCAAAACGTCTATGAGCCCCAGTGTATTTTTTTAAAGCAGATTTTATTTCTGATTTTGGAATTCCATAAGTATCACATAAACTAATACAAGCTAATGCATTTAATACATTATGAGAACCAGGAATAGATAATTCAAAAGAAGCATAAAAGCGGTCTTTATAATATACATCAAAACGAGGAAAACCATTTTTATCAAAAGTAATATTTCTTGCTAAAAAGTTTGCCTTTTCATTTTGCACACCAAAAGTAACAACTTTTGCTTTTGTATATTCATGTAAATGACTGCAATAATCATTATCTACATTTACTACTAATAAGCCATCTTCTGGTAAAAGTTTTACATATTTAATAAAGGCTTGGTTAATATTTTCTATATTTTTAAAATAATCTAAATGGTCATTATCAATATTTAAAATAATTTCTGTTTTTGGATAGAATTTTAAAAAGCTTTCTACATATTCGCATGCTTCAATAATGAAATATTTACTATTACCAATACGATAATTTCCATCAATTGCTTTTAAAGTAGCTCCAACTTGAATAGAAGGGTCTAATCCTGCTTCTAAAAAACACATAGAAACCATAGAAGTAGTTGTTGTTTTTCCATGCGTACCAGAAATGCAAATGGTATCATCAAAAGCTTTGGTAAGAAGACCTAGAAAATCAGCTCGTTCCATTGTTGGAATTCCAAGCTCTTTTGCTTTTACAAGTTCTGGGTCATTTTCTTTAATAGCAGCAGTATAAACAACAAGGTCTGCTTTGGCTACCATATTCACATCATGGCCAATAATAACATGAATGCCATCTAAATTTAACTTTTTAGTTGTGTCAGATTCTGAACAATCAGAGCCAATAACAGTAAAACCCCAATGTTTTAAAATCTCTGCAATGCCACTCATACTAACACCGCCAATACCAATCATATAAATAGATTTATATTGCTTTAATTCATTCAAGTTTATCAATATAAAGGCCTCCTTTTAATTGTATATAAAATAAATTAAATATCATGTTTAATTATAAAATACTTTATTTTTATGCTATAAATACAACAAAATATTTCGTAATGTATTATATAATTTTTTTATTTGCTTTTCAATATATTTTACAAAAGTTCTAGTGTATTGTATGCATTTTTCCAAAAAAAGTGAGCATAATAAAAATAAGAAAAAATATTTTTTTAAAATTTGTAAAAAAGAGAAGGAAAAAATATATTTTTGACGAATAATATTATTGTACATAAGAAATGTACAAATATTAAAAACAGTAGAAAGAGGTGCTTAAAATGCAAATTACAGATGTACGTTTAAGAAAAGTAAATTCAGAAAACAGAATGAAAGCTGTTGCTTCTGTAACATTCGATAACGAATTCGCAGTACATGATATTAAAGTTATCGAAAG
>CANRLO010000032.1 GCA_947631495.1 uncultured Clostridia bacterium | reverse complement strand
ACATGCTTGGATTAAAGTAGCTCTTTTTAAATCTTTTTGTTTTAACATTAAATATTCCACCTTCCTAGTTTTACTAAATTTTCTATATTTATACATACAAAGGTGAAATTTTTGCTTACAAACTTTTAAGGTGATTTTATCATAAATTAAATACAGTAATTTTTTGCGCATACTTGAAAAATCTATAAAAAAGTGATATAATAAAATTTAGAATTCAATTTAAACCCTTTTTAAGCTTAGTTTAAATGTCAGATAAAGTAAGCTATAGAACATTGAAAATAAAAGAGAGGAGAAAAAAGGTATGCTTACAATATTATTGGCTTTATTATTAGACTTTGTATTAATGTTAGTATTAATTGGATATCGGGTAAAAGCATATAAAATACGTACTTTATTAGTATTAATACTATTGTTTGCATCACTACTGGCATTATTTGCTCCAATTACTGGATATGACTCCAAAGTTTTAATAAAAGAAGTCGAAATTGGTCCATATGTAGAACAAAATCTTTTTAGTTTTACATATATAAAACTAAATAATTCAGTAATTTTAAACGAAGAAGGAGAAATAGTAAAAGAGCCAGAAAAAGTAACCATACCGTTTTCAAAGGCAAAAATTGTTTTTGAAAATGAAGGGTATACACCAACAATGCGGGTGTATGAAAAAAAATTGAAAAATAACATATGGTGGGGATTTGCTTCAACATTAATTAAAGAAGTAAAAGAATATGAGATACATATCCCCATAAGAACTAATTAACTGACAAATCAAACAGTTAGCCTTTATATAGGTTAACTGTTTGATTTTTTTTAACCAAAATATAGATTTATAAGCATATGCAAAAATACTTAAGCAAGCAATTAGTTGAAAATTGCTTGCTTTTATGTTAAAATATTGAAAGCATTGAATTAAGTGAAAATTGTAAGGAAGTGATAAAAATGAGTGAAAATAAAACAAATATTAACTGGTATCCAGGTCACATGGCAAAAACAAAAAAACAAATCATAGAAGATTTAAAACTAATTGATGTTGTAATTGAAATATTAGATGCTAGAATACCAAGAGCAAGCCAAAATAAAGATTTGCAGGAATTATTTAAAAACAAAAAAAGAATTATTTTATTAAACAAGAGTGATTTAGCAGAAGAAACAATAAGTAAAAAATGGATAGAATTTTACAAAAAACAAGGAATATCTGCCATATTAACAAATTTAAATAATTCAAATGAAATATCAAAAGTATTGCAAGAAGTACAAAAAATAGCACAAGAAGAAAAACAAGCAATGCTTGAAAAAGGTCGTGTAGGAAAGTCCATTCGTGTTATGGTAGTAGGAATTCCAAATGTAGGCAAATCTTCTTTTATAAATAGAATTACGAAAAAAACAGTAGCAATGGTAGGAAATAAGCCTGGAGTTACCAAACAAAAGCAATGGGTAAAAATAAAAGAAAACATCGAATTATTAGATACCCCAGGTATGCTATGGCCAAAATTAGAGCCACAAGAAATAGCACTTCACTTAGCTTATGTAGGAACCATAAAAGACGATAATTTAGAAAAAATAGAAGTTGCTTATTATTTACTAAAATATCTATTAGAAGAAAAAAGACAAAATTTAATAGAAAGATATCATTTAGAACCAGAAGAAATAGAGAAAATTTTAAATAACAAAGAGCAAGAAGAAAATGAAAATATCCTAGAAATATTTCATATAATAGGAAGAAAAAGAGGCGCAATTATTGCAGGTGGACAAGTAGATGAAGAAAAGGTAGCAAATTTATTATTAGAGGAATTCCGAAGTGGAAAACTAGGAAGAATTACATTAGAAATGCCATAAAATAGTCATATAGTTAGAAAAAAAGAAAGGTAAACAGTAAAAATGGAAGAAATAATAGAACGAAAAAAGAAAATAGAAGAAGTAAAACTTATGCCACCTTTAGTATGGGCATATGTAGGAGATTGTGTATATGAATTATTCATACGTATGCAATTAGTAAATACAACAAAATTAAATCCACATAAATTACATATAGAAGCAATCAAATATGTAAAAGCACAAGCACAAGCAGAAATATTAGCTAAAATTTATGATGAATTAACAGAAAATGAAAAAGATATTGTAAGAAGGGGAAGAAATGCAGAAAATCATCATTTACCTAAAAATGCAGATGCAACAGATTATATGTATGCAACAGCATTTGAGGCATTAATTGGGTATTTATATTTAACAAAAGAAGATGAAAGATTAAAAGAAATTTTAAGCAAAATATTATAACTGAATCACCTAAAATTTGACAATACTGGAAATGTATGGTATAATAAAGAGGTGGTGCAAAAAAAAATGCACTAGGAAGGATGTTGAAAAAAATGAAAGATAATAGTAAAAGTGGGCTGTGCATTAGGCAGGCAATAGGTGTCACAATGGCACTAATTACATTAACTACCCACATACAATTATTTGTTTCAGCAAGTAATATTATACCAATGCAAAACATGGCAGAAGAAACAACACAAGAAGAAATGAAAATAACACAAACAGTCGAAAGACAAGAAGTAGCTTTAGCAAGAGCAGGACAAGAAAGAACAACAGAAGTAGAAAAATATATTTCTATTGAAGAAATTACTATTTCAAAAGAAATGGATTTAACTCAAAGATGTAGTATCTCAAAAGAAGATTTTAAAATACTTATGACAAACTTAAAAACGGATACTTCAGGATTCTTTGAAGAAAATAGTGATATTATATATACTCTATGTGAAAAATACGAAATAAATGAAATATTTTTCTGTGGTCTTATAGCAGCAGAATCTGGATGGAATATTGCATCAAACCATAGAAATACAAACAACTATATTAGTATGATGTCAAAAGGAAGATTAATCCATTATTCTTCTGTAGAAGAAGGATTAGAAGCGGCTGCTAAATTATTACACAATAATTATTTAAGCAGTGATGGAGCATATTACCATGGAGCAACATTATCTGGTGTACAAAAATGTTTCTGTCCAAGTGCAACATGGTTAAACTTAGTATATAATTGTATGAAACAAATTATAAAATAATTAAAAGAAAAGAGCAGTTACAAACTGCTCTTTTTGCTAGACTTACTATTAAAACGATTTTCATCAGCAAGTCTAGCTAAGGTTTTTAATACTTTTCTGTACTTGGTTTGTAATTCAATTTCATTTTTAACATTACCATAAAAAGCAATTGAACCATAATAATTTAGGTCTCGTCTAATTGATGTTTCACATAATCCAAATTCTTCTGTTGCTTCTGCAATAGTGTGACCGTCTCCTTCTAAAATATAATCTACAATAGAGCTCGACCGTGAAAATTTAGAACTACGTTTCAATGCCATAAATATTAAAACCTCCTTATACATTTACTATTAAGTAACAATAAAAAAATTATATCATAATATAATAAAATAGTAAAGGCATTTCTGATTTTTATGTTAATAATTTTATTCATATAAATCTTCTATTTTTACATTTTGCTCTATAGAACCATCCAAAAAACCAATTTTAGCTGTATTATTTTGTATTTCTTGAATCCAAACTGGCTTTTTCTCATAATATACATCACAAATTTCTCTGTGACTCACAATTTCAGAAGCTCTTTTGTAATTCATCGTTTTTCCTCCTTAATTTTAACGTAAAAAAATTTGTTATTAATTTATTTTCATTATATACAAGGAATTAATAAAATATTCATATTACTTGAAGAAAATATCCTAAAATTTATTGCGAAATCATCAAAAATATAGTATGCTAAAAAGGAAGAAAGAAGGGAAGGCAAATGAAAATATTAGCAGTAGGAGATTTAGTAGGAGAAAATGGCGTAAAGAAATTAAAAGAAGAATTACCAAAAATAAGAGAAAAATACAATATTGATTTTGTTATAGTAAATGCAGAAAATTCAGCAGGTGGTATGGGAATTACCATTTCAATTTTTAATGAATTAAAAAGACTTAATGTTGATGCTATTACTATGGGAAATCATACTTGGGGAAAGAAGGATATATTTACCTTTATTGACAATGAAAAAATAAATCGACCAGCAAATTATTCTAGAGGTGCTGTAGGAAAAGGCTATCATATTTATTCTTGCCAAGGAAAAAGAATAGCTGTAGTAAATTTAATTGGAAGAACTGATATGGGAGTACAATCAGATAATCCTTTCACAAAAATGGAAGATATTTTAGAAGAAATAAAAGGAAAAGCAGATTGTATTATTGTAGATTTTCATGCAGAAGCAACTGCAGAAAAAATAGCAATGAAATATTTTTTAGATGGAAAGGTAAATTTCATTTTTGGAACACATACTCATGTACAAACAGCAGATGAAGAAATTACACAAAAAGGAACTGCTTACATTACTGATATTGGAATGACAGGACCAGTAAATTCTGTAATTGGTATGGATATTGAAGCATCAGTAAAAAGATTTGTTACATCACTTCCAGAAAGATATAAATTAGCAGAAGGAGAATGTATTTTAAGTGGTTGTGTTTTAGAAATAAATGACGAAAATTGTCGAGCTATTTCTATTGAACGAATCAATATAAGATAAATGACGAAAAAGGAAGAATTAAAACGAAAACTTTTCCATTTTTTTCCATAAAAATACTAGACAAAGTTTATTTTTTGTATTATAACTATACCTGTAATTCAAATAAAAATAAAATTATAGGAGGCAAAAAATGGAAGTTTTAAAAATCTCATCCAAATCAAATCCAAATTCTGTAGCAGGAGCAATTGCAGGTTTGGTAAAAGAAGAAAACAAAGCAGAAATGCAGGCAATTGGAGCAGGAGCACTAAATCAAGCAGTAAAGGCAGTGGCAATCGCAAGAGGGTTTGTAGCACCATCAGGAGTAGATTTAGTTTGTATCCCAGCTTTTGCAGAAGTAGAAGTAGAGGGAGAAGATAGAACAGGAATCCGAATTATTGTAGAATCAAGAAAATAAGGTTTTATCAAGATTATTATTCGCATTTGAAACCTAAAAAATTTCAAATGCGAAGTTAGATTTTTTTATATATTTTAATCTATTATTAAATAACAAAAGAAGCAGAAAAACAACTTAGACAAGCTGATATAAAATTAGAAATTTTTTTTAATCACTTATAATCTAAAATCTCAGTAATTTCCAAAAAGGTACGAAAGTAGAATATTAAGAAAACAAATAAATTTTTTATAGTATAAAAACTTGCAAAAAGGAAAAATATTTTATATGATAACAAAAAAGAATAAATAGGGAGACAAGCATGAAAACAAAAATATGGAAATATATCTTTATTTTACTTTTAATAGGTGTTATTATTTTTGCCATTTATAAAATTTTTTTTAACAAAGAAATTGCAAAAAATAAAATAGAAGAAACAGAACAAATAACTACAGAAATAAAGCCTTTAAGAATTGGTATTTCAAATTTTGACACCATAAATCCGTTATTAAGCAATAATAAAGAAGTAATGAATATTAGTAAACTTATTTTTGAACCATTAGTAGCTCTAAATGAAAACTATAAAACAGAGCTATGCCTAGCTACGGAATGTTCAAAAATATCACCTACTTCTTACATTATTAAAATAGATAATAACAAAAAGTGGCAAGATGGAAATAATTTAAAAGCAGAGGATATTGCATTTACAATAGAAAAATTAAAAGAAGGAAGAAGTATCTATTCAAGTGAAGTAGAAAAAGTAAGCAATGTAGAAATATTGGATGATAGTACAGTAAAAATTAACTTAAATGAGGAAGTACCTTTCTTTGAATATCATTTAATATTTCCTATTCTTCCGGAGCATCTTTATGTAGAAGAAGATTTTTATACATCTACAAAAACGCCAATTGGAACAGGAATGTATAAAATTTCTTCTATTTCAACAAATGAAATTACTTTGCAAAGAAACGAAGAATGGTGGAACATAGAAAATAAAAAAGCAAAAATAGAAACAATTCAAGTCAAATTATATGCCGAAATGGGAGAAGTATATAATAGTTTTAAGTTAGGAAATGTAGATATTTTTACTACTTCACATGGAAATTTAGAACAATATATTGGTACCATTGGCTATGCTAAAATAGAAAACAAGGGAAGAGAATTTGACTATTTAGCTTTCAATTGTATGGATTCAATTTTACAACATGCAGAAGTAAGGAAAGCACTTGCTTATGCAATTGATAAAGCAAGTATCATTGCTAGCGTTTATGAAAACGAAAAAGTAAAAGCAGATTTTCCTTTAGACTATGGAAATTATTTGTATCAACAAGGAAAAAATAGTATAGCGTATAATCAAGAACAAGCCAAAAACATATTGCAAGAAAATGGCTGGCAATATCAATACAATCGTTGGCAAAAAAAAGAAAACAATAAAACGAACACTTTAAATTTAACCTTAACAGTAGATAGTTCAAATGAAAAACGTATGCTTGTAGCAGAAAATATTAAAGCACAATTAGAACAAATAGGAATAAAAGTAACCATTGAAAAAGTTTCTAATAGTAATTATCAAAAAATATTGCAAAATAAAAATTATCAAATGCTTTTAACAGGAGTTTATAATTCTTATACGCCAGAGGTTCAATTTTTCTTAGGAGAGAACAATTTACAAAATTATATGAATGAAGAAATGAATAACCTTTTGACAGAAGTAAAACAAATAACAGATGAAAATTTATTAAAGCAAAAATACCAAAGAATTATTGAAATTTATCAAGAGGAACAGCCATTTTTAAGTTTATATAGAAATAAGCAAACCATTGTTAAAAGTCAAAACTTATCAGGTGAAGTAACAGGTAATTTATATTTTAGTTACTATCATTTAGAAAATTGGCATCGAATTTGATGTTACAAAGTAACAATTGAAAATATTAGAATATTAGAATATTAGAATATTAGAATATTGAAATATTAAATATTAAAATATTCCTATATATACACAAGAAAAAAATAGAGTAACAAAAGAGACAAAAAAAGAAATAAAAAATTTCAAAAAAATGCTTGACAAAAAAAATAGTTAGTATATAATAAGTACAAACAAGCGTTTGAGCAAAACAAAATTAGGAGGAAAAAAACATGGAAAGAGAAAATTCAGAAAAAATGAAAGCATTAGAAGCAGCATTAGGTCAAATAGAAAAGCAATTTGGTAAAGGTTCTATTATGAAATTAGGAGATTTCCAAGCAATGAATGTAGAAGCTATCCCAACAGGAGCATTAAGCTTAGACATTGCATTAGGAATTGGTGGAATTCCTAGAGGAAGAATTGTAGAGGTATATGGTCCAGAATCTTCTGGAAAAACAACATTAGCATTACACATGATAGCAGAAGCACAAAAACAAGGTGGAGAGGCTGCATTTATCGATGCAGAGCACGCTTTAGACCCTGTTTATGCAAAACATTTAGGAGTAGATATCGATAACTTAATAGTATCTCAACCAGATACAGGTGAGCAAGCATTAGAAATTGCAGAAGCATTAGTACGTAGTGGAGCTTTAGATGTCATTGTTATAGACTCTGTAGCAGCTTTAGTACCAAAGGCAGAAATTGATGGCGACATGGGAGATTCTCATATTGGTCTTCAAGCAAGATTAATGTCACAAGCATTAAGAAAATTAGCAGGTGCTATTAACAAATCAAAATCAGTTATTATTTTCATAAATCAATTAAGAGAAAAAGTAGGCGTTATGTTTGGTAACCCTGAAACAACAGCAGGTGGTAGAGCATTAAAATACTATGCATCTGTTCGTTTAGATATTAGAAAAGTAGAAAATATCAAACAAGATGGAGAAGTAATAGGAAATAGAGCAAGAGTAAAAGTAGTAAAAAATAAAGTAGCACCACCATTTAGAGAGGCAGAATTCGATATTGTTTATGGAAAAGGTATTTCAAAAGAAGGAAATATTTTAGATATTGCTGTAAACTTAGATATTATCGAAAAAAGTGGTTCTTGGTTTAACTATAATGGAGAAAGAATTGGACAAGGTAGAGAAAATGTAAAGAAATATTTACAAGACAATCCAGAAGTAGCTAAAGAAATTGAAGAAAAAATTAGAGCAAACTTCAATGAAGCATTTGAAAAAAGTTTAGGGGATGAAACAGAAGAGGAAGAAGAAAGCGAAGAATAAGCAATGATGAAAAATATGTATGAACAAGTATTACAGGCAGCATTAAAAGACATATTGAAAACTAAAGGAATGTTAAAAAAATAGCAAGATTTATCTTGCTATTTTCAAGTTTGTGTAGTAAAATGAGGAAAAATAAAAAAGAAGGAAAATAAATGTATACCATAGAAGAATTTGATAATGGAAAAACAAAAGTATTAAAATATGTAATGTACAAAAAAAGAACAGAAAGAGAAATAAAAACAAAATTTAGAGCACTTATAGAAGAAAATTTATTAGAAGATATTATAGCAGACTTAAAAGAAAATGGTTATATTAGCGATGAAAACTATATAGAAAGAGCAGTACACGAATTTATGGCATTAAAAAATCTTTCTATAAAAGAAATAAAATATAAATTAGCTTTAAAAGGAATTTCAAATAATTTAATAGAAGACTATGTGCAAAAAAATAGAGAAGAACTAGAAGAATATGAGCAAAAATCAGCAGATAATATTGCAGTAAAAAAATCAGTTAATATGGATGAAACAGAAATAAAGCAATATTTAGTAAAAAAAGGTTATACAGAAGAACATATAAAAGAAGCAATTGAAAAAATAGAGGAATAGAAAAATAAGCTTCAAGAATCAATAATAAAAAATAATACCAATAAGAACAAAAAAGTAATTATATACAAATCAAATATAACGTTAGGAAGGAAATAAAAAATGCAAAATGTATTAACATTAGAAACAAATAAATATGCAATAAAACTAGAAAATTTTGAAGGTCCACTTGATTTATTGTGCCATTTAATAGATAAAAATAAAATGAACATCTATGATATCAAATTAAGTGAAATTACAGACCAATATATAGAATACTTAAATCAAATGGAAAAAATGAATTTAGAAATTGCAAGTGAATTCTTAATTATGGCATCAACTCTTTTATATATAAAATCTAAAAATTTATTACCAACAGAAGTAGAAGATGAAAGAGAGCTAACAGAAGAAGAATTATTACAAAGAATTATTGAATATAAAAAGTACAAGGAAATATCAAGTAAACTAAAAGCATTCTACGAAGCAAACAAAAACAGATGCTATAAAATGCAAGAAACAATAGAACTTCCAAAACAAAAATTGGAAAGAGAATATGAAAAAGAAATGATTATAGAATTATATAGTCAAATTATAGAAAAAAACAAAAATCGTTTAAATCAAAATGCAAAAAACATTGAAAAAATAGCAATTACCGATACTTACACTGTAGGCAATAAAGTAAAAGAGATGTTTAGAGAACTACTAAAAAAACCAAGATTTGTATTTAATAAATTATACAAATTGTCAGAACATAACAAACAAGAAGTAGTAACAGCTTTTACAGGATTATTAGAATTATCCAGAAGAAGCAAAGTAACCACTTCCCAAGAAAAATTATTTGGAGACATTGTAGTAGAAAAAGCAAAACATTCAAATCAAGTATAAACAAGAAAATAATGGAAAAACTAATACCGGAGGGAAACCATGGTATTAGTTTTTATTTTTTTAGGCATTGTTATTCTTTTCTTATTGCTCTTTGTAATACTGCTACTTTCTAGTATTCGTATTGAAATTAAAAACTTAGAATTAGGAAACAAAGAAAAAATAACTTCTAAAGAAAAGATGACTTATAACAGAAAAAATGCTTTTAATGAAATAGTATCTTCTAAAGAGCAAACAACTTCAGCAGTAAAGGATACTTATCAAGTCAAAATTGGAATATATTTTTTAGAAAAAATTCCACTTCTTTGGATTTCATTAAATAACCAAAAAATGAAAAAACTTTATACAAGTAAGCAATTAGAAAAAATAGACTTCAAAAAATTAGAAAAAGACGTTCCATTAAAAATGCAAACATGGACTATATTGAAAGCGCTTCAAATTAGAATAAAAAAATTACAATTATACATTAGCATAGGAACAGAAAATGCTATTTTCACTTCATATATTATTGCATTTTTAGGAAGCATAATAGGAATTTTACTGCCACACGTTACTGAAAAAAAGCAAATTCAAAATTGTCATTATGTTGTAACACCCATTTATCAAGATAAAAATGAATATCATCTTCACCTAGATAGTATAATTTGCATAAAAATAGTACATATTATTTATAGTAGTATGTTATTAATAAAGAAAGGAAGAGAAAAATATGAGTGAACATCCAATAGAAGGGCTTATGCTTACCGCAATGAATAGCATAAGAGATATGGTTGATGTAAATACCATTATAGGAGAACCTATTGAAACATCAAACAATATTGTAATAATACCTATTTCAAAAGTAGGATTTGGTTTTGCAGCAGGAGGTAGCGAATTTAAAGGAGAAACCATTGACGAATATAGTAAAAAAGAAAAAGAAGAAGAAATTCAATACAAATTACCATTCGGAGGAGGTAGTGGTGCCGGCGTTAGCATTTCGCCAGTTGCATTCTTAGTAATTCAAGGAAATGGTGTCAAACTTCTTCCAGTTAGCCATAGCTCTGCATTAGACAAACTATTAGACTATGTTCCAGACTTAATGGAAAAAACAAATGCAATGTTAAACAAACAAATGAATAACAAAAAAGAAGAAAAGAAAGAATTTGAAAGAAAAATAGAAAGACAAAGAAGAGAAGAAAAAGAAGAAAGAAAAGAGCAAGAAAGAAAAATGGAAGAAAACGGAACAATTATAGTTCCAAACGTAACTAAAATTCACCCAAAAAGAAATAAACCAGTGAAATATGAATTTGAATATGATGAACTACCAGTAGAAGACGAAGATGAAGATGAAGAATGATACATTAGGGACGTTTCCTTTTGCATCATTTGGTATCATAAAAACAAGAGGGACGCCCCTTTTCGTTCCATTTTGGAACAGTGGGGACACCCCTTATTTTTTATTTTAAATCATAATATACTTAAGAATACATTTTACCTTAGTACACGAAACCAGTCAAAGAAAATTCTTTCTAACATATTAGAAACACTAATCTTTTTCACTTCTGCATTAGCCACAATATCTGCACTGCAAAGTGTTTCACCATTTAATTGGTAGAAAATCTCACCAACTTTTTGACCTACAGAAACAGGAGCACTGATGGTATCAGGCAGAGACAACACTTGTTGAATATCAGAGCTAGAACCTTTTGTAAGTAGTGTTCCGCAATCCTCCTTAAAAATAACATCTATTTGCTGAGTTGTACCTTTTGCAACAGGAATACTTTTTAATACATCACCTGCTTTTGCAAATTGTTCATAAGAATAGTTGCTAAATCCATAATCTAATAATTTTTGTGCTTCTTCAAATCGAACCTTTGTAGAAGGAGCCTTCATAATAACAGCAATTAAAGATAAATTGTCTCTAGTGGCACTAGCGGATAAATTATATAAAGCAAGAGCCGTAGAACCTGTTTTTAAACCAGTTGCACCTTTATAGTTTCGAATCAATTTATTCGTGTTGGTAAGTTGAGACTTACCATCTCTTAAAGTATCCATCCAAATAGTTGTATAATTCATGATACTAGGATGTTCTTTCAATAATTCCCTAGACATCAGTGAAATATCATAACTAGAAGTAACATGGCCATCTGTATCAAGTCCATGGCAATTCTTAAAAGTAGTATCATTCATTCCCAATTCTTTAGCTTTATTATTCATTTTTTCTACAAAAGCCTCTTCCGAGCCTGCTAAGTATTCTGCCATGGCAACAGTGCAATCATTAGCAGAAGCCACGCAAATTGCCTTCAACATTTCATCTACAGTTAATTCTTCTCGCACGTCTAACCAAATTTGAGAACCGCCCATACTAGCAGCCTTTTCACTACAAGGAACCTTATCTGTTAAAGAAATAATATTACTATCTAAAGCTTCCATAATAAGCAAAATACTCATTAATTTAGTAACAGAAGCAGGACGAAGTTGTTCATGGCAGTTGTGTTCATATAAAATTTTTCCGGAATTTTGTTCTATTAAAATAGCACTTTCAGATTCTAATTCAAAAGTGGGAGTGGGAGCGGTAGTAGTTTTAATAGCAGGAGCTTCTGACCATATAAAAGAAGTGGCATAAGCAAATGAACTAGAAAGTGCAAAAAAACAAAATAAGACTATTAAAAAACTAGGTAATAATTTACGCATAGTAGAAAACCTCCTATCAAAGTTTAATTTATATATATGAAAAAAAGGAAAAAATATGTAATAAGATTAATATTTAATAAAATGAAAAAATAAAAACAGTCTTTAAAAAATAAAAAATTAAGATTTGATAAAAATTGAACAAGCAATATAGACATTTTTTATGAATATGTTATAATAAAGAAGAAAATGAAAATAAAGGGGAAAAATGGAATAAAAAATGGAAAAAGAGAAAATAATGAATTATTTTGTCAAACTATTTTGGATTTTCATGATAGGAAGTTTTCTAGGATTTGTAGCAGAGACTATGGTAGTTCTTATAAAAGAAGGTCATTACGAATGTAGGCAAGGTTTACTATATGGACCTTTTGTGCAAATATATGGAATTGGTGCTGTTGTTTATTATTTATTTGTACCAAAAATCAAAAAAAGTAAAAATGTATTTTTGGTTTGTATGTTAGTAGGAGGAATATTAGAATATTTATTTTCTTATATTCAAGAAGTATTATTTGGAACTATTTCTTGGGATTATTCCAATTATTTAATAAATTTAAATGGAAGAACTAGTTTATTACATTGTATTTATTGGGGAATTGCTGGTATTTTAGTTGCCAAAGTTTTATGTCCTTTTATAGATAAAATGGATAAATATATAAAGAAAAAATCGTTTAAGCAAATAACAGTAATTATTGCTATATTTATGCTATGTAATATTACAATTTCATGGAGTGCTGCTAACCGTCAAGAGGAAAGAATGAAAAATATACCAGCACAAAGTAAACTTGACCATTTTTTAGATGAACATTATCCAGATGAAGTAATGAATAAAATTTATGCCAACAAAATTGATAAATTAAAAAAATAGAAGGGAGAAAAAAATATTTTCTCTCTTTAATTTATAATGTTATAAAAAAAGCATATTTTGTCGAAATTTTACGATGAAAAAAGCTTGCATTTTATAGTAGGTCATGATTTAATAATTCTATTAGATTACATAAAATTATTTCAATATTTAACAATATTCATATAATATTTTTTAATATTATTATTTCAATTTATTTATTCAAATTTCTATTCTAAAAAAGAAAAAATCCAATTTGTTAAATAAAATTAGAAAACAAAGACTAACTATTAATTGTCAATAGTTTTTCTAAAAAAATTTATTTAATAATTTGTTAGATAAAAATTTGC
>CANRLO010000031.1 GCA_947631495.1 uncultured Clostridia bacterium | reverse complement strand
GGTTATATTGATAAAGATGGTTACCTTTTTGTAACTGGTAGAATTAAAGATATGATTGTTTTAACAAGTGGAAAGAAAATTTTCCCACAAGAAATTGAAACTTTATTAAATGAATCTCCTTATGTTGTGGAAAGTTTTGTATATGTTGCTCCTAATAATCAGGATAGAATTTGTGCTAAATTAGTGTATGACGCACAAAATGAGGTTTTCCAAGGAAAAACAGAAGAAGAAATTTATAGCTTTTTGAAAGAAGAAGTGAAAAAGGTAAATACTCAAATACCAAAATATAAAAATATATTTGATATTAAGATAACAACAGAGCCTTTCATTAAAACAACTACACAGAAAATTAAAAGATTTGAGGAAATGAAAAGGTTATAGAAAAAAGTAGGTGGTTGCAGCCACCTACTTTTTTTGTTATTTGGTAGGCGTGCCCTTCTCCTACATCTACTCGGGTTTTTCCCTGTCTTGCCATCGGCGTGTGGTCGGCACGAAATTTACCACCTCAAATAACTACTCTTTATTGTACTTTCATTATACTATTTTTATTCATATTTGTCTAGTCTTTTCCATATGATTTCCTTATTTCTCAATAATTGTTTATATGTTCTGTCTTTTATTTTCCATAATGTTAATATTGTATTCTTTTTACCCTTTTCATTTTTATTTGTGTTTAATTTCACTACTATTTGCACGTTTTTAGAATCTTCTTCTATTCTTTTTATATATAACAATGTATCTAAATTTTTATTGTCATTGATGATATAATCTGGATTACCTATGATTTGAAGAATATATATAGCATATTTTTCATAGTCTCCTGGATTATGTTCTTTTATATGCTTTATTCTCTCATTTGTTAAGACTACTTCATCTGTTACAAGTTTTTTTCTATATTTTCCTAATTGCTTCCTATTTATTTTTCCTATATACTGCACATTTACCTCATTTTTATTATTAATTTAGTAAACATAATTATATAATCTTATTTCCTATTTATAAATATTTTCCATTTAAAATATATTATAAAATTCCTACAAAACTCGATATTTTTCACATATAGCATTTTTATGGTAAAAATATACAAAACCTATTGCAATTTTTTTATAATTGTGTATAATATAAGTATAAAAAGATTATAGTGTTTGTATCGTACTTTCAAAATAAAAAAGTAGGTGGCTGCAACCACCTACTTTTTTTACCAAAACAACGCAAGTATTTCCTTTATTACTTTTGATATTTCCAAAACTATTTTCAAGTTTTTTAATATCTTATGTAAGATGCTTTTCTTTGGCTTCTTATAGTGTCTTCTTTTGTATTGTACTTTCATTTTATCACCCCCTTTCATGGAGGTTTTGAAGTAAACATAATTATATATTCTTATCTTTCATTTGTAAATATTTTCCATTTAAAATATCTTATAACTTTCCTACAAAACTCGACATTTTTCATTCTTGCCATTTTTCATCAAATAATATATAATAAATGAATAAAATAAGAAAAGAGGGATTTATTTTGGAAGATTCAAGAAGAAAATTATATGATGCAGAAGAAATTCACAATTTTAGAGAATTAGTAAAACGTTATGAAGCAAAATATGCCGATAAAATTGCTTTTACATATAAATTAGAACCAAAATCCAAAGAATATATCAATAAAACCTATAGTGAATTTGTTTGTGATATAAAAAGTTTAGCAACTAGCTTAATAGATTTAGGATTAACAAAAAAACGTGTTGCCATTATTAGTCCAAATCGTTATGAATGGTGCGTTTCTTATTTAGGTATTACTACTTCCAACATCATTGTCGTTCCTCTTGATAAATCACTTCCTAGTAATGAACTTGAAAGTTTAATTATTCGAAGTAAAGCAGATGCGGTTATTTTTTCTCAACAATACCAAGAAACTTTTATTAAAATTAGAAAAGAAGGCAAGTCCAATTTAAATTATTATATTTGCATGGACGATACTCCAAATTCTGCATTTTTAAAATATAGCGAATTATTAGATAGCGGAAAAAAGAAATTAGAAAATGGAAATACTCGCTATGATGAAGTAAAAATTGATAATAATGCTATGTCGATTATGCTATTTACTTCTGGGACAACCTCTATTTCCAAAGCTGTTAGCTTGTCTCAAGCTAATATTTGTGCTGATATTTATAGTCTTTCTCAAATGACCGATATTCGTAAAGAAGATGTTTTCTTATCTTTTTTACCTCTTCACCACACTTTTGAGTCTACTTGCACCTTTTTATATGGCACTTATAGTGGTATTACCGTTGCCTTTTGTGATGGTATTCGTCATGTAGCAAATAATTTAAAGGAATACCATGTTACTGGCTTTGTTTGCGTTCCTTTAATGCTTGAAATTATGTATAAAAAAATAGAAAAAGCGTTAAAAGAACAAAAAAAATACACCATAATTAAAATTCTATCTGCCTTTTGCAATTTTCTTTTAAAATTTGGCATCGATATTCGAAGAAAGGTAATGAAACCTGTCTTAGATAATTTTGCGCCTAATTTACGCATTCTCATTGCAGGAGGGGCCCCTATGAGTAAGGAGGCTATCCATGGATTTTTAAATTTGGGAATTAATTTAATGCAAGGTTATGGCTTAACAGAAACTTCTCCTGTTTTAGCAGGTGAGAATGACAAATATAAAAAACTTGGCTCTGTTGGATTTCCGCTTCCTGGTATTGAAATTGCAATTGATTCTCCAAACAAAGAAGGAATTGGCGAAATTAAAGCAAAAGCACCAACCGTTATGCTTGGCTACTATGAAAATGAAGAAGCTACAAATGAAGTTTTAAAAAATGGATGGTTCTATACAGGAGATTTAGGTTATTTTGATAAAGATGGATTTCTGTTTATTACAGGGCGCAAAAAGGATGTAATTGTATTAAAAAATGGAAAGAATATTTATCCAGAAGAACTAGAAATTTTAATTAATAAACTTCCTTATGTAGAAGAAAGTATGGTATTTGGAAAAAAGGATCCAAAAGATGATGATTATATTTTATGTGCAAAGATTGTTTATAACAAAGACATAATGAAAGAGAAATATCCTTCTAAAAAGCAAGAAGATTATCATACACTTATCTGGCAAGATATTAAAACTATGGTAAATAAGTCTATGCCAGCTTATAAATATATTCGTGAAATTATTGTTACAGATGAACCTTTAATTAAGACAACTACTCAAAAAATTAAAAGACATGAGGAACTAAAGAAAATTTTAGGATAAACTACTTTTTAGCATTATCAAGAATTTTAAAGCTACTTTTAAACTAAAAATTATAAAAAAGGAGAATATTCAATACCACTTATCTGGTAAAATATTCTCTATTTTTATTTTAATCGGCACTAAACATATGCTTTCTTGTCATTTCTAATAAGTTTAATTTTGTAAATTGCATAATTTGCGTTTTTGCTCTATCTTCTTTTAGACTTTCTTTTAAAGTTTTTACCACTTCTTCTTTGCTTTTTTCTTCTTGCATATCAATATAGTCTATAATAATAATTCCACCAATATCACGAAGTCTTAATTGTCTTGCTATTTCTATGCTAGCTTCTTTATTTACTTTTAATACTGTTTTTTCTAAGTTTTCTTTTCCTGTAAATTTTCCGGGAGTTCACATCAATTGCAGTTAGTGCTTCTGTTTTATCTATAGTAATGAAACCTCCACATTTTAGCCAAATTTTTCTATTTTGTAATTTTTCAACTTGGGTTTCTATAGCATATTTATTTTCTAAATTTTCTTTTTCTAGCTTTATTGGTATTACTGCTTCTTCATGTAATGATATAAGAATTTTTTCTATTTTTTCTTGTAATTCTTTGGTATTTACAAAAATGCTATCTAATCCATTATCTGCTAAATCTAATAGAATTTTTTCTAGAATGGTATCTGTTTGTTGTAATATGATAGGCTCATTTTTTTCTTTGTTTTTTTCAAATTCATTTTGCAAACTTTCTAATCTTTGTATTGCATTTTGTAAGTCTTTTTGAAGTAATTTTTCTTCTTTTTTCTCTGCTGCGGTACGAATAATAATGCCTATTTTTTTATCTTTTTTTACTTTATTAATAATTGTTATTAGTCTATTTCTTTCTTCTTCGTCTTCTATTTTCTGTGAAATTGTAATAAAATCATTTTCTGGAAGCACAACTACAAATCTTCCTGCTACTTGAATATTTGTACTTACTCTTGCGCCTTTACTATTATTACTATCCTTCTTTACTTGCACTAAAACCATTTGGTTTGGCTTAATATAGTCTTTAATATTATACTTTTCTAAATCTTCCTCTTTATTTCCTGTTACACTACTCTTTTTTGGTAGCACATCTCGAATATGTAAAAATGATTTTTTTTCTTGTCCTATATCTACAAAAGCAGCCTGTATTCCTGGTAATACATCTACTACTTTTCCAATATATATATTTCCTTCAAGACGTTTTTTGTCTTCCTTTTCTGTATAATATTCTTTTAAAATACCATCTTCTACATAAGCAATTTCTTTTCCTTCTTGCTTTTGAATTATGACTAATTCTTTCATATATATTTTTCTCCTAATGTTTTATTGTTTTGTAATAACTATTACTAACTAAACTTAAATTTTGCTTTTATTTTTTAGTTAAATGTGTTCATTGCCTTGTCAATTCCATCTTTTAAAATTGAAACCATTGCCTTTGCCCCTTGCTCTACTCCTTTATTTAGTGCTTCCATTTCTTCTTCTGGAATAGCACCTATTACATAGGAAATAGCATCTTGCTTATCTTTTGGAGCTCCAATACCTACGCGAATTCTTGCAAATTCTTCAGTTTGCAAATTGCTTACTACAGATTTCATACCATTATGAGAACCTGCACCACCTTTTTTCCTAATTTTAATTTGCCCTGGCTCAATATCCATATCATCATAAATTACATATATATTTTCCATTGGAATTTTGTAAAATCGAACCACTTGAATTATTGCATTTCCGCTTAAGTTCATATAAGTTTGTGGCTTTAATAAAATTACTTTTTTCCCTTCTATAATGCCTTCTCCATATAAACTATCAAACTTTTTTTTATTTACTTCAATACTATATTTTTGTGATAATTGATTGATAACATTAAAACCCATATTGTGTCTTGTTTTGCTATAATCTGCCTCTGGATTTCCAAGTCCTACAATTAATTCCATTGTTTCCTCCTATTGACACATTGGGGACGTTTCCATTTGCATCATCTGTCCCTTTTGTTTCACTTTTAATTTTTTTTAATTTTTAAACAATTTTTTTGATACATTAGGGACAGATGATGCAAATGGAAACGTCCCCAATGTGTCAGACAATGTCCTCAATAAGACATTTTAGCTCGTCTTCTGTAAAAGTATATTTTTGATTGCAAAAGTGGCAAACTACTTCTGCTTTTTTATCTTCTTCTATTATTTTTTGTAGTTCTTCTTTTCCTATTGATTTTAAAGCATTTTTCATTTTCTCCTTGCTACAGGTACATTCGTATTTTGGCGTGCTTTCTTCTTTATCTAAAATTTTTATATTACTATCTCCCGTGATGTCTTGTGCAATTTCTAACAAACTCATATTTTCTTCTAGCATTTGTGAAATTGGTTTTGCTTCTTGCAAACGATTTTCTAAAATAAATAGTTCGTCTTCTGTAGCATCTGGCATACTAGATACTATGAAACCTCCTGCTTTTTTTACACCGTCTTTATTAACTAAAACGCCTAAGGCTACTGCTGTGTTTTTTTGTTCTGATATATAATAGTAGTTTGCAAAGTCTTCTGCAATTTCTCCTGAAACTAATTTTGACATTCCTACATATGGTTCTTTTAGCCCAATGTCTCTTATGACATATAAGAATCCTTCTTTTCCTACTGCCTCTCCTACATTTAGTTTTCCGTCCTTTCTTAAAGGAACATCTACTTGTGGATTTTCTACATATCCTCTTGTTCTTCCTTTTCCATCTGCTGTAACTGTAATTCCACCAATTGGGCCATTTCCTTTTATTTGAATGGTAATGTTATCTTCTTCTTGTTTTAAATTACTTGCCATTAAGGCTCCCATGCTTAAGCATCTTCCTAGTGTTGCTGTTGCTACTGGGCTTAAATCGTGTACTTTTCTTGCTTTTTCTACTAATTCTGTAGTTTCAACACAGGTAATATTTATTTTTCCATTATAGGCTAAAAATTTTTGTATTTTGTCCATGCTTTTCTCCCTTTATATTTTCTTTTACAATATAGGTATTATAACATATTTTTTATTCTCTATCAAATTTTTTAACTAATTTTTACACTTTGTACATTGCAATATTAAATGCACACTTTTTATAAGAATTTAAAATTTTTTATTTAGAAAAAATAAAAAAAGGGTGTCCCTAGCGTTCCATTTTGGAACGAAAAGGGGCGTCCCTTTTGTTCGTTAATCTATTTTTTCAAACATATCTTTTCCTACTCCACATAGTGGGCAAACCCAATCATCTGGAATATCTTCAAATTTGGTTCCAGGTGCTATTCCGCCATCTGGGTCTCCAACTTCTGGGTCATATACATATCCACATGCTAAACATTTATACATACCTTTTTCACCTTCTTTCATTTTAAAGAATTCTTTATATCCTATGCAAACCACGGCTACTACCATTAATGCAAATGAAATTGCTTTCCACAAATCACTTTCAAATAGAATGATAGCAAACATTCCACATGCTACACTGATTCCATATAATAATAGTACCGCTTCTTTTTGTGAAAAACCTTTTTCTATTAGTTTATGATGTAAATGATTTTTATCTGCTTGAATGACTGCTTTTAAAGATTTTCCTTTTATTAATCTTCTTACTATTGCAGATAGTGTATCAAATATAGGAAGTGCTAATACAAAGATAGGAAGTATTACAACAAATGCTGTTGCTGTTTTTGCAATTCCTAATATAGATACTACTGATAAGGTGTAACCAATGAAATTGGAACCCATATCTCCAATAAACGTTTTTGCTGGGTTAAAATTAAATGGTAAAAATCCTGTTAATGCTCCTGCTAATGCTGTAATCATAATTATAGCAATGAGTGGAGATGAATTTAATGCAAATATAATTAGTAAAGAAACACATGAAATGATGGCAATTCCACTAGATAAACCATCTAAGCCATCTATTAAGTTAATGGCATTAGTAACTCCTACAATCCAACCCATAGTTAATATAATAGAAAATATATTACTAATATTTAACATGACATGTTCTTCTAAAAAAGGAATAGCAAAATTATCAATTCTGGTTCCAGTAGCAACAACGATTGCCGCTGCTATTATTTGCCCTGTTAATTTGGTAAGAGGATGTATTCCTTTTATATCATCAAAAAAGCAAAAGATTCCTAAAACCAACATTCCTCCTAAAAAACCAAGTAACTTGGTGCTATAATTTTCTGGTCCAAATAAATTTAAATTTCCTTCGATAGAAGATGTAATTAGTAAATAAATAGTTGATAATAAAAATGCAACCATAATAGCAGGTCCACCAAATTTTGGCATAGCCTTTTTGTGTATACGCCTTTCATCATTTGGTATATCAACAGCACCTATTTTTTTCGCAATTTTTATAGTATATGGCGTTAATACAAATGATGTAATAAATGCTAATAAAAATGCAATTGCTATATCTCCCCACATATTTTTTGCCTCCTATTGCCATTTACTATATCACAGTTAGAGTTATATTACAAGATTTTTTCAAAATATTAAGACTTAAAAATTAAGCAAAATTGCAACTGAATGATTAATAAAAAAAAATAAAAACTATTATTTTATAATCTAAATAATAGTTTTTACATTTTATATTCCTTTTCTAGTTTTACATCCATATACAATTTGCTAATCATGGATAATTGTTTTTTGTTTTCTTCTGAAAGTTGAAAAGAATACAATTTTTTGGCTGGTGCCATTACTATATATTGAATAGCTTTTTTAGTGGATTCTGATATTTGAATTGCTCCTGTATCTTGCTTTGCACAATTGTTGCATTTAAATCCATTATCTTTTATGCTAAAGTATTGTATATTTTCTTCGTTGCAAGAAACACATTTTTCTACTTTTGGAGTATACCCTAACAGACATAATAAGCGTAGCTTGAAAATAGAAAGTACAAATTCTAAATCCATATCTGTTTCTGAAATGACATACAGAGTATTTAAATATAATTGTAAAATTTTATATGTATTTTGATTTTCATAGGTAACATCTTGCACTATTTTTGTAATATGAGAAGCATACTCTAGTTTATCTAAATCAGTACGAAGGGAATAAAACATTTCTATAGTCTCACAAGAATTTAAAGTGTAGGTGCTACTTCCTTTAAATAACATATAATCTCCAAAACACAAAAATTGACTGCCTGCCATTAGTTGACTTTTTGGTCTTCTTGCACCTCTGGCAGAGCATCCAATTTTTCCGTTTGGAGTTAAAAGGGTGAGCATTTTATCAAAATCACCCATATTATTTTCTGCAATTACAATTCCTTTCGTTTTTATTGTTCCCATGTTTTACTCCATCTTATTTCATGTAATTTATTTTGTATCAATTCCTATATTTTCTCCTAAATTTGGTTTCTTTTTTTCTTCTGTAATAAGCAAGTTTTTTTCCATTTCTTTTTCCATATTTTCTACTTCCACAAATTCTAAATAAGAGTTGATGTCCCCTGTATTTTTAAATGCATTCCACGCTAATTGTTTTATCATACGCTTTTCTCTCCTTTTCTTTTTGTTTTTATCTTTTGCCTTTTTTCTTATTTTATACTTGGAAAGTTATGGTTTTGTGTTATTGTAATTTAAATTTTTTTACAATTGCATCATTATTTAGCCAATCTTCTTTTACTTTTACCCATATTTTTAAATTAACTTTTGTGCCAAGCATTTCTTCTAAATCTTCTCTTGCATAAGTACCAATTCTTTTTAACATGCTTCCACCTTTTCCAATTATTATTCCTTTATGCGATTCTCTTATGCAATAAATGGTAGCTTCTATATCATAAATTTCTTGCTTTTCTTTTGTTTTTCGTGCCTTTACTTTCTCTGTTTCGACATATATGCCGTGTGGAACTTCATCATCTAATAATTTTAATGCTTTTTCTCTAATAATTTCTTCTACTAATTGCCTTGTTGTTTGGTCCGTGTATTCATCTATATCATAATAAGCAGGTCCTTCTTTTAAGTTTTTTTCAATTTCATCTAATAGAATTTCTAAATTTTCTTTTTTAGTTGCTGAAATTGGTACTACTGCGGCAAAATCATATTCTTTTTGATATAAATCAATCAATTTAAGTAATTCTTCTTTTTTTGTTACTTGGTCGATTTTATTTAATACTAAAATCGTTTTGCGCTTTTCTTCCTTGATTTTTTCTAAAATTCTGCTATCTCCTCTACCTATTTCTGTTGATGTTGCATCAATTACAAAAAGTACAATATCAACATCATGTATAAAGGTAAATGCAGTATCTAGCATTGTTTCGCTTAATTTTGATTTTGGTTTATGTATTCCTGGTGTGTCTATAAAAATAATTTGAGAATGTTCTCTGTTTACAATTGCCCTTATTGCCGTTCTTGTGGTTTGTACTTTATTTGCTACTGCAGCTACTTTTTCACCTACTAAACCATTGATAATTGTTGATTTTCCTACATTTGTTCTTCCTATCATGGATACAAATCCAGATTTAAATTTTTCTTCCATTCCTTTCTCCTGTCCTTTATTTCTTTTATTTATTATTTTCTCATTCTATATTATTTTATCACTGCATTTGTGCTAAATTTGTAAAATTTAGTCAGTTTGCTTTTATTTTTTATCTTCTTTCTCATATTATCACGCATAACTAAAAATCGCAATAGTAAGATAATAATTTTTAAATGAAAAAAGGCAGAAATGCTAATATTTCTACCTTTTATTTTTTTATTCATTTACTGTATTTGTTGTTTCTACTGGTGCTGGTTCGCCTGGTTCTATTTGAATTTTACTATCTATAGGACAAATTTGAATGAAAGTATTTCCATCGCTTACATCAATTTCATTGCCTTCTAAATCTTTGTATACTGTTTGACCTTCTCTTGTTGCTTTTTCAGCTGTTATTGGAATTGCTTTTCCATTTGTAATGTAATATCCTTCTAATGTTTTTACATTGTCTAGAGTTTGTCTTCCTTTACCGCTTCCGTCATTTAAAGTCCAATTTCTACATTTTACAATAATAATATTTTTTGTAGTAACGGCTTCTCCAGTTACCCAGTCAGTATGTGCTATTCCTTTTGAATAACGTACATATCTTTGATTTTCGCTATCATATTCATATTTTACAACATTGCTTGTAGAATATGGTATTGTAACAGTAGTTGCCTCGAAATCAGTTTCTAAATTTACATCTTCTGCTACATAGTGTAATACACTCTTTTGTTCTGAAGTTGTACGATATTTTAAATTATTTGCAATTTGTAATATTTTTTGTGTATTTGTCATTGCATTATGTGGTGCATATTTTTTCTTGCTTCTCCAAAATAGTGAAGTATCTGTTCTTTCTTTCATTGTATCGTAATAAATACCATTAATATTGTTAACGCCTAACTTTTTAATATCAGATTCTGCTTGTGGACTCCATCCAAAATGAACGTAAATTGCATCATTTTCTAAAGCGTAATCTAAGAAGTAATGTCTTGAACTTCTAACTGGTCCAATTTGATCTAAATCTACGCCTTTAAATACTGGCATTAATCTAGTTTCTCCGCCTTCTACAATGATTTCATATACTAAATAGGCATCATTTAAACTTACTTGTGGCATAGCGTCTTTGTGATTATCTATCATAACAGCAATTGGTCTATCGGTTCCTTGAAAAGTAGTTGGCTCTTTTATTTCTACTACTTCTGGTTCATTGTCTGCCACATTTTGTTGACCTGTTTGAATGTTTCCTTGCAATTCTCTATCTTTTATAATTTTAATAGTAAGTAATGCTCCTGTTACAATAATTAATATAACTAATATAGCAATTAATATTTTTATTCCTATAGAACCTTTCATTTTAATTTGCATCCTTTCTAAAACAATATTTAATCTTCTATTTATTTCTTATATTTTTTTATACACTTCATGTGATGGCTTTTTTATTTTATAAAACTCTACCTGCAATAATGAAAATAGCAATTATAACAGCATTAAATGCAGATAATACAACTGCCCCTGCTGCTACATCTTTAGCAATTTTCGCAATTGGATGATATTTATTATTTGTACATAAATTAACAACTTCTTCTACTGCGGTGTTCATTACTTCAGTAATAATAATTAACATAGTAGCAAAACTTAAAAACATGCATTCTGTAATGCTTAATTTAAAATAAATACAACATATAATAACAATAAGTGCAATTACTAATTGTATTTTAGCATTAAGTTGAGTACTAATTGCATACCAAATACCTTTAAAGCCATTTATCCAAGAATCTATATAGTGCTTATTTTTTAGCCTTTCATCCTCCAACTTTTACTTCCTCCTTTGGTCTTGTTTCTGTTTCTACTCCTATTTCGTATATAGCTTAGTTTATTTTACCTTGTTTGATTTAATATGGTAAGCACCTTTTCTTCTTTTTCTCTCATGATAGATTTTTCTTCTTCTTCCATGTGGTCATACCCCATAATATGATAAAATCCGTGTACTACCATATATGCTAATTCTCTTTCAAAGCTATGTCCATATTCTTTTGCTTGTTCTTTTACCCTTGGTACAGAAATAACAATATCTCCTAATACTTCTTCTAATATATTTGGTTTTTTATCTTGTTTTATTTTTTCTATTTCTTCCTTTTCAAACATTGGAAAAGATAATACATCTGTTTCTTTATCTACATTGCGAAATTCTTTATTCAATTTATGAATTTCTTCTGGTGAAGTAAGTGTAATACTTAAATAAAATTTTAAGTTCTCTATGTTTTCTTGCTTAAAACATGTAGTTACTATCTGTTTTATAAAGTCTTTTATTTTTTCATCTTCTTCAACATGAAGAAAATGAATTTCTGCTATTTCTTGCATAATTCTTTCCTTCCTATATAATTTCCTACAGATTGATAGCTATTCTTAAGTTCTTTCATAGCACCTAAATCAACTAATTTATTTTTATAGAACTGAATTATTTTACAATATCTATTTTCATTTTTATATACTTCTTTTAAGTCAGCACGAACAAATAGAATTTCTTTTTGTTTTTGGTATTCTTGCTTATTTTTTTCTTTTTGTTTTTCTAATTCTTGATATTTTTTCCAGAAAGCTTTGTATTCTTCACGTTTTGCAGGCTTGTCCCAATAAATTTTAGTAGCTAATAATTTGATATTATAGTCTTCAATTAAACGAATTAATAAGCTATAAGCCTTTTCTTGTTTCTTTATTACTCTAGTATCAACAATTAAGCTTCTTACATCTTTTAATAATTTAATATAGCATTGTTCTGCTACAATAAGAGGAAGGCTGTGTGTAAATAACTTTCTACTAATAGCAAGTAGTACCATTCGTTTTTCAATACCTTCGTTTTGGTCTAGTTTTCCAATTGTGTAATTTTCAAATTTTTCGTATTCTTCTATAATTTGTTTATAAGTATCAGAATTATCTCGTTCCATTTTTAAAGGAAGAATTGTTGTAATGTATTCTTCTAATACTTTAAAGATTTTTTCATAAATTTCGTCTTTATTTTGGTAGGTTAAATTGTCTGCAAGTTTAATTGAAAAATGCTTTAATAAGCCTTTATATAAACTATCCATTTTATCTATATAAAATGGAATATATTTTTCCATTAACTTTGGTTTATCTAACTCTTTTATGGTAGCATAATCTAATTCTAATAAATATTTTTGTTTACGATATTTGTATTCTATATATTCTGTTTCTTTAATATGAATAATTTCATAATAGTGTGATAAAGCATTTTTTTCAAAATCTGTTGCAGAATCTGCCTTTACTTTTT
This sequence comes from uncultured Clostridia bacterium, assembly GCA_947631495.1. Classification (GTDB taxonomy): domain Bacteria; phylum Bacillota; class Clostridia; order TANB77; family CAG-508; genus UMGS1663. Next base: position 642 of record CANRLO010000031.1, on the reverse strand, counting down.
TATAAATAGAATCCATAATATGTTTATCAATTGCTTCTAAATATAAACTAAAAGCATCTTCATACTTCTTTTGAAATGTTTCTTTTTTAGTATCGTTTTGTTTTTCTATAGTTAATTCATAAGCTTTTAATAGTGCATTTCTTTTTACAGAAATAAGCATTCCATTAATTCCTATTTTTGTTGGAATGAATAATTTCGTAATTGTATTTGTTAATTTTGTAAAAAAGGTTTTATCTGTGTATACTCTTAAACTTCTTTCTTCCATTCTATTTCTTCCTTTCAAAATACAATTTTTTCTTTTGTCCCAATTTCTTCTAGCACTTCATATATTACTTGTGCCTCTACATATTCTTCTGTTTCTTGATAGTTAATATAGACATTTAAAATATTTTCTTTTTGCTCTATTTGCGCCTCTAATTTTTGTTTTGCTTTGCTAATTGCTTGTTCTTTTGCTTCTTCTTTTGTATAAGATTGTTTTACTTCTATTAATTCATGATTTGTCTTTTTTAAGATTTCAATTGGCAAATAGAAATCAGAAAATAATTTTAATTTTTTATTTTCTTCTATTGTATCATATTTTTGAAATTTGGAAAGAGTTTTATAAAAATTTATTGTAAAATTATTTATTCTTACGGAATATTT
>CANRLO010000030.1 GCA_947631495.1 uncultured Clostridia bacterium | reverse complement strand
GAAAATGGCATAACAGCTATAGGAGCTATAAAATTAAAAAATGATGATATTATGAAAAAAATAAACAATAGATATTTTATGGCTTTTGATTGGCTAGAAGGTAAAATTTTGAAAGCTGAACAAATAACTGAAAAACATTGTAAAATAATAGGAGAAGAATTAGCTAAAATTCATAATATTGATTTTTCGAAAATTGAAGATAATAGAAGAAAAAACATCAGTACAAAACAATTTGAATGGAATAACTATTTGAAATTGGCAAAGAAAGAAAATAAAAAATATACTAATATTTTAGAGCAAAATATTGATTTGCTATATGAACTAAATGAAAAGTCAAATAAAGCTGTTAGATATGCCAATGATAATTTAATTATTAGTCATACAGATCTTGATAGGAAAAATGTAATGTGGCAAGAGTATAGACCATTTATTATTGACTGGGAAGCAAGTGGATATATAAATCCAACTATTGAATTGATACAAGTTGCTTGGTATTGGTCTGGTGGAGATGTAGAGAATTTAAATTATAGGAAATTTGAAATAGTAGTAAATAGTTATAAAAGAAATTCTAAAAAAGAAATCGATAAAAATATTGAAAAACTAATATATGCAGATATATATGGCGGTCTCGAATGGCTAGATTATAATTTCAAAAGGTCATTATGTATGGAAAACAGTTATAAACAAGATGAAATAAAATTGGCTGAAAATGAAATCATACAGTCTATAGGAGAAATTAAATATAATGTTAGTCAAATGAATACAATAATTAGAGTAATGAAAAATGTAATATATGAAAAAGGATTATGAAATAAAGCGGAATTTGAAGAACATTCTAATGATGAAGTAGATGTTTGGTATGACAATAATAAAGATATCGTAAATTAAATATAAAAACTGTAGCTTATATATTTCTATATAAGCTACATTCTAAATTATAACTGCTTACAGAAGTAAGCCTTCTCAGTCATCTAATAAAAGTATAATAGAAAATCCCCCCTGTATTAGAGGGATTTTAAAGCGTTTATAAACGAACTAACCACATTTAAATGTGCAACATTAAATGTAAATATATTATAATATATTTTATCTATTGTTTCAATAAATTCTTACAAATTTTACTAAAGAGATTGAATAATTTTTAAATACATAATACAACACAAATGTTCGTACAAATATAATTTAAAATAATTTATAAGGCGAAAATTTCAGAAAATTTGATATTAAAAAGTCTATAGAACGAAAAAATCAAGAAATTCGTCCCATAAAAACTTATAGGACGAAAAAGTAAAAAAATTCGTTTTATAAATTTTTTATAAAAAAGTATGATTTAATATATACAAGTGTTCATCGTAGATATAATTATCAACACCGAATAGTTAGCAATTTAAGGTTGTGCGTAGAGATAAATATGAACATTTTACATTACATGTGGAGTGCTGTTCGGTGCTACAATAAAAAGAGAACATGTAATACTTGATTTTGATATGGTTTCAGAGATTATAATTTTTAAGCAAATGTAAGTATAAATATGTTTTGTAAATATTGGTAAAACACTATGAAAAATTGTTAATTTGTGATATAAAATATAATAATTATATTGATTTAAAATATTGTTAAAAAAACCTAACAAAATTGAGGAGTAATATTATGGAAGGTATAGATATATTTTATTAAAGAAATTAGGTGAAACTAAAAATGAGTAATATTATAAAACCGATGATATTTGATTTAAGTGAATTAGAAGTTAATGCTAGAGAAGGAGATAAACTAGCATGCTATATTTTAGGCAGAAGTTATGATAGTGAAGAAAACGGAGCAGAGCAAAACTTTAAAAAAGCAATGTACTGGTATGAAAGAGGAAAAGAGCTAGGAGACCCTCGCTCTACATATGGAGTAGGTGCTTGTTATTATTTTGGAGATGGAGTTGAACAAGATAAAGAAAAAGCAAAACATATACATATTCAAGCATACAAACCATTATTAGAACTTATTGAAGAAGAAAAACAAAATTTAAGAAAACAAGCATTTTCAAAGTTTTGCCTAGGAGCTTATTACTATTTTGGATTTGGTGAAGTTGAAATAGATAGGAATAAAGCATTTGAATTAATACATGATTGTGCAATGCAAGGACATCTTCCTGCAATATATGATTTAGGAGCAAATTTTTATTATAATGGTGTTGGAACAGAGAAAAATTTGAAGTTATCAGAGTATTATTTAAAAATGGCAGTTGATGCAGGGCTGCCAAGAGCAAAAGTTAAATATGAACAATATAGAAGTGAATATGAAAATGAAATTGAAAAATAATATTTAACTATTTTAGAAGATTAAATAATTGTTTTAGGAGGTAAATATAAATGGAAAATTATTTTATAATACATGGAAGTTTTGGAAGTCCATTTGGAAATTGGTTTAGTTGGTTACATGATATTATAGAAGATGAAGGAAAACAAGTATATGTGCCACATTTCCCAACAGGAGTAGGTTATCAAAATTATGAAAATTGGAGTAAATTACTAAAAACCTATCTAGATTTAGGTTTAATCAATGAAAATACTACTATTATTGCTCATAGTATTGCACCAATATTTATATCAAAATTTCTAACGGAAAATAAAGTAAAAGTAAAAAAATTAATATTTGTATGTGGATTTAATAATTATCTAGGAATAAATGAAGAATATGATAATGTTAATAGAACAATGTATTTTGATAACTTGGAAGATGTAAAACAATATGCAAATGATATTATCTGTTTTTATTCAGATAATGATCCATATGTAAAATATGAAGTCGAAAAAGATTTTGCAGATACTATTGCAACAGAGCAAGTCCTAGTTCCAAATGGTGGACACATCAATAGTGAAAGTGGATATGATACATTTGAAGATATTGTAAGTTATTTATAATATAGATTATAGTAAAAACAAATGTTTGACAAAAAGAGATAAGTATTATATAATGTCAAAAAAATAAGGAAGCGATAACATGAATTTAACAAACTTAAAAAAAGAGATTATTCAAAATACTATAGAAGGTTATAAAGTAAAAACTAATTTTAGCTCATGTGATTTTTTAGTACAGATTGGAAGATTTATTATTATTGCAAAACCAATTTGTTTAGAAAAAGAAGTAAGGTATGAATTTATGTTAGATACACAATTTTTATCAAACAAAGAAATAACTTACAAAGAGATACTTATGATAAAAAATATTATGGATTTATTAAACGATAATAAAAAATTAGCTATATCAAGATTAAAAAAATGGACAGTAGAAGAATTCACAGAAGATAAAAGGCAAAGAGAATTGAGAAGTGAGCAAATGCTTGATGCCTTAAAGAGTGCTTTTTTAAATAGACTAAGACCTATGTAAATAAATCTTTTCAAGCTTATAGAAAATCATAAATGAGGTAATTTAATATGGCAAGCAATAAACTAGAAACAATTTCAAATCTTTTTGAAGGCAAAGAAATAAGAAGCATTTGGGATACAGAAAAAGAAGAATACTTTTTCAGTGTAGTTGATGTCATTCATGCATTAACAGATAGTAAAATTCCAAGAAACTATTGGAGTGATTTAAAACGAAAATTAATTAATGAAGGAAGTGAGTTGCACGAAAAAATCGTGCAACTGAAATTAAAATAAAATAAAGAATCAGTTCCAATTTCAAAAGTAGAACCTTTTAAATTATGGCTTATATCTTTAGGAAAGGAATTTATTTTTATGTTTGAAAAATTAAAAAATGAAATAGAAAATTAAAGATTAGATAGACAAAAGTAAAAGTTGAATTAAAAATACAAAAAGAAATGGAAAAAATAATGAAGATAAAAAATAGTTTTTTAAATAGAACCCTAAAAGGTACAAAATTTTATATAGCAATCATACTATTATTAAGTGCAACCTATTCAAGATTATTAGTGTATATTCCCATGTTTATACAATATGCACTAGATGGCGTAATTATGGGAAATGAGAGTGTCATTCCAATAATCATAAGAAACTTATTCTACGCAAATGATAAAATATCTAAAATCATCGTTCTTGTTTTAATTTTAATTATGATAAATATCGTTATTTTTATAGTAAATTATATAAAAAGTAAAATAAATACAAAATTTAACTTAAAAATCAATAGAAATGTAAAAGAATTAATTTTAGAACATATTCCTAATATAGAATATATGCAATTTAGTAACTTAGATAAATCGAATGTCATTCAAAGAGTAAATAATGATGCTACTACATACTCTGAATTCTTTAATTCTCAAATCAATTTATTCTTTGATACGATTTTTATTATTATATTTGCAGTGGCACAAACTTTTGAGCTAAATAGTACAATTGGTTTATTTATTGCAGTCATTTGTGCGCTAATAGTGGCATTATCTGTATGGTATTTTAAAGCATCAAAGCCATTAGTAGAAGATGTTGTAGAAAGTAATAGAGAAGTAATAAGCAAAACAACTAATGCAATAGAAGAATCTAAAATGTTAAAAATATTTAACAGAAGAGAGAAAGAAATAAAAGATTTTTCTAAAATGAATAAAGAATATAAGAAAAAAGAGATAAAACTTGCAAAAATGAAAGTACTATATGGAATAGGTACACATACATTGAGAAATTTCAAAGAACCATTTATATTATTATGGGGTGGAATATTAGTTGTAGAAGGAAAAATGACTCTTGCCACAATATCCATTTTACTAACATATTCAACCAAAATTTTAGAATATGTACATCAGTCTGTAGATAAGTTAAAAGAAATAAATGCATTTATAGTAGCTTATAAAAAATTATCAAATTTAATGAATTTGCAAGAAGACATAGAAAAAAATCCATACGTAGAATTAAATGGAGATATTATTTTTAAAAATGTAAGCATTACGTTTGATAATAAAACAATATTAGAAAATTTGAACTTTACAATAAATAAAAATGAAAATGTAGCAATTATAGGAGATAATGGTTCAGGAAAAACAGTAATTTCAAAAACTTTAATAGGCTTTTATGATTATACAGGCGATATCTATATTGGAACGCAAAATATAAAGAATGTTAGTAAAAAAAGTTTAAGAGATTATATTGGAATAGTGCTTCAAGATACCTATTTATTTACAGATACTATTAAAGATAATATTAATATTACAAATTCATTAATAAGCAATAAAGAAATATTAGAAGCTTGTAAATTAGCAGATATATATGAAGATATAAAAGGATTTGATGAAAATATTGACTATATGATAGGAAAAGGCGGAAACAATATTTCTGGTGGGCAAAAACAAAGAATTGCCATAGCGAGAACGTTAATAAAACAAAATGAATTTATAATTTTTGATGATTCTTTATCAAAACTAGATACAAAAACGAAGCTACACATATTAGATAATATTATTAAAATGAAAATGGGAGCTATTATCATTTCACATGATTCAGAAGTAGTAAAGAAATGCGACAAGGTTTTATTTATAAATAATAATACAATAGAAGTAGGAGAACATGAAGGTTTAATGAAATCAAATAAATTGTATAAAGAAATGATGGAAATTAGTAAAAATAAAATAATAGAAGATGAGGAATTTTAAATAATGTTAAAAGAAATAATAGATAAATATAGAAAACAAGCTTGGAAAGTGGCAATTCGGTTGGTTTATAACAAGTATTATGGTAGTAGTGTTTATTGCATTTACTATTATTATGGTAGAATATGCTATACCAAGTAAAAATATAAAATTGATTATCATACTAGGTATTACTTATTTTGGAGTTAATATTTTACGTTCTATAGTAACAATTTTTGAAGACTTTAATGATGAAGGATTTCAAAAAGGGTTAGAAGCGGATTATAGAGAAAAAATTTATATAAAATTGCAAAAAATGAAACAAAGTGAGATAGATAAAATAAGAGTTGGTGAGATATTAGAAAATATAATAAATGATACAAAGGAATTTTCAAGATGGTATGGTACAGGTATATGTAGATCTTATTTTGCAGGAATTGTAAGATTAGTAGGCACATTACTTGTATTAATGTATCTTAATATACCAATTGTAACAATTACATTTCTCATTTATCTATTTGGCTTTTTCATAACTCATATATTTAATAAAAAATCTATTCAATATACAACATTAAAAAGACAGGCAAATGCAAAAATTTTAAACTGGTCTAACGAACAAGTACAAGGATATTCAACGATAAAGTCATTAGAAATTGAGCAAGAAAGAATGCTACAAATAAAAACTTTAATTTCAAAATATGAAAAAGTAGTAAATCAATTAGAAAAGAATATTAGAACATATACCTGTATCTACGATTTTATAGTATCTTTTGTTGAAGTTATTAATATACTATTAGGTTCAATAGGAGTAGAACAAGGAATCATAACATATGGTGCTATGATAATTCTTGCAAGATATATATCTTCACCAGAAACTTATGCAAAATGGGTAATAGAGGGATTTCAAATAAGAAATATTGGAAAAATTTCCTTTGAAAGAATCAATAATATATTACAAAAAGAAGAGGAAGATATACAAACAGGGATAGAATTAGAAAAGGTAAATGATATTCAATTTGAAAATATTATATTTTCCTATAATAAAGGGAAAAATGTTTTGAATGATATATCATTTCGTGTAAATAAAAATGAAAGTGTTGCATTAATTGGAAGAACAGGAAGCGGAAAAACAAGCTTAGTAAATTTAATTTGCAGATTTTATGATTTAGAAGAAGGAACTATTAAAATTAATGGAAAAGACTATAAAGAATATAATGTAAAAAGCCTAAGAAATAAAATAGGCTATATTATGCAAAATGTTGTCATATTTGATGGAACTATTTTAGAAAACATCAACTATGCTAACAAAAATATTTCAAAAGATGAAATTATAGAAATATGTAAAAAATTAAATTTACATGAAAAAATAATGTCATTAAAAGATGGATATGAGACAAGAATTTCAAGTGATACAGATATTTTTTCAGCAGGAGAAAAACAACTTTTAAATTTCACAAGAGTTATGGTAGAAAATCCGGAAATTCTTATATTAGATGAAGCTACAGCTTCTCTTTCTTATAAATCTGAAATGATGGTAAGGAAAGCAATAGAAGAAATAACAAAAGGAAAAATTAGTTTTATTATAGCTCACAGACTTTCTACTATAAAAAAATGTGATAAAATTCTACTTATGAAAGATGGAAAAATAATAGAAGAAGGAAATCATAATGAACTTATGGAAAAGCACGGAGAATATTATGAGTTGGTAAATGCGTAAAAAGATTTTACGAGGAGAAATATATGAAATTATTTAAAACAATAATATCAAGTTTAAAACATACAAAATTATTCATATTACTATTTTTTGTATTGAGTATAGCATTAAATTATTTAGTAACATATATACCAGTAGTAATACAATATTTTATAGATGTACTATTAAATCAAAAAGTTAATAATAATACAATAGAATATTTTATTAGTTTGTTTAATGATAAAATTTCATTTATACCAATGATGTGCATTTTATTATTTGTTATAGAAGGAATCATTGTGTTAGCAACCTATATAAGAAATATAACTAAAAATAAGATAATACAGGAATTTCAATTTGAATTAAAATTAAAATTATTTAATCATATACAAAACTTAACATATCAAGATTTTTATAAAAACTCTCTTGCTGATTTAGTACAAAATTCAACAGATGATGTAAATAACATAGTAAATTGTATAGAAAAACAATTTACCTATATATTAGATTTAGTTTTAATTATTATTTTTGCTATAGGGCAACTAACTAATTTAGATTTAATACTATCATTAGTAATGATTGTAGCAATTTCAATAGTAGTATTTTTATCTGTTTGGTATTATAAAAAATCTAAGCCAATCATTGATAATAGAATAAAAACACAAAAAGAATTATATACAAAATTAAATGATAACTATTCTAACATAAAATTTATGAAAGTTAATAATTTACAAGAAAAAGAAATAGAAAAGTTAAAACAAGTAAATTATAACAATTTTGAAGCAAATAAGAAGAAAATAGTATTAGATAGTTTTTACAAAACTGCTACCAGTAATATAGTTAAGACTCAAACACCGGTAATTTTTATCATTAGTAGTATTTTGTATGCTAATGACATTATTACAATAGGAAGTATATATGTAACAATAAATTATGCAAATAAAATAACAAGATCATTTACAGACTTAGCAGAAATATTAGAATTTTTCAATTTATGTATTGCTTCATATAAAAGATTAAATGATTTATTAAATTTAACATTAGAAGATAACAAACCAAATAAAAATATAAAAATTGAACATCCAACTATTACTTTTAAAAATGCTAGTATAAAAGTAAATGGAATAACATTGTTAAATAATTTAAGTTTTGAAATTAAGCCAAATGAAAAAGTTATGATTGTTGGAAGCACAGGAAGTGGAAAATCTATATTACTTAAAACATTAATAGGCTTTTATGATTATGAAGGTAGCATAAAAATTGGAGACTATGAAATAAGAGATTTAAATAAAAAAGCAGTAAGAGAATATATTTGTTTACTTTTACAAGATTCCTATTTATTTTCAAGAACTATTGCAGAAAATATAAAAATATTATTGCCAAGTATGTCTTTGCCAGAAATCGTTGAACTATCAAGTTTCTTCTCATTCCATAAAGATGTACAAAAGTTTAAAGAAGGATATGATAGTGAGATAGGCAAGAATGGAATTACGTTATCAAAAGGTCAAAAACAAAGATTAGTTTTAATAAGAGCTTATACAAAGCCAAAGCCAATTATGATATTTGATGATTCTTTTAGTGCAATAGATAGAATAAATAAGAAAAATATATTAGATAATTTATTAACATTAGAAGATAACTCGATTAAAATATTTATCACACATGACATAGAACTAGCACCAAAATTTGATAAGATAATTTATTTAAATCAAGGACAAGCATTATCAGGAAAACATGAAGAATTATTAAATAATGAAAATTACAGAGAAATATATGAACTTAATTTAGATAAAATAGGAGAAGAATATGTTTAATAAACAAAAATTAAAGGAGATGTTTAATTTTACAACAAATAAAAAAGCAACGATAAAAAGAGCAATATTTGAAATTATTCAGATTGCTCCTGCTTTTGTATATCAGTTTGTATTAACAAGTATCATAGATGATTATATTCCAAATAAGAATATAAAAATAGCAATTATAGTTTCTTCTCTTTATATCTTATATATTTGGCTTAGAATTTTTTTAGTTAATTTTTATTTAGAAAAGCAAAGAAGCATTGTTTGTTTTGATAATGATAAACAAATAAAAAATAAAATTTTTGAGAATATACAGAATGCCAATGTTAGTACATTAGATAAAATTCAAGTAGGAAAATTATTTAGCTTAACAACATCTCAAAGTTTTGAAGCATCAAGATTATTTATGTGGAATTTCATAGGATTATTTGCTTATAGAATAAAAAGTATTTTCGTTATATTAGTTATAATGTTATTTATAGATTGGCAAATTGCTCTTAGTGTTTTAGGAATATTTATGATATCATATGTAATATTGATACCATTCTACAATAAAAATATGAAAACATATAAAAAATTGCAGAAAACCATAATTAATTTACAAGAAAAAATAAATGAATATATTGATAGTTTTTCTACTACGAAGACCTTAAGACTAGAAGAAACTAATATAGAAGATATTAAAAAATTATTAGAAAAATCAAAGAAGGATTTTATAAAATCAAGTAAAATTTTAGGAGTACATACTGCACTATTTAGTTTATTATCGTTTTTAGCTACAATAGTTACATTATTAATTGGTGGAAATAAAATTATAATAGGAATTGGGGTAGGCTCTACAATAATATTAATGATGGATTATATAAATGATATGAATGGACATATGAAAGGCGTTTTAGATCATGCACATGAAGCTATGAATAAATATACTGCATTTTTAAATGTATTGGAAATAGTAGATATAGATAAAGAAGTAGATGAAGGAACATTAGAACTAAATAAAATAGATTCAATAGAATTTAAAGATGTAGCATTGAGTTATGATGATGTAAATGTAATATTAGAAAATATCAATCTTAAAATAGATGAACCAAAGACGATTGCAATTGTAGGAAAAAGTGGTGCAGGAAAAACATCTCTTGTTAATTTAATACCAAGATTTTATAAATTGACAAATGGGCAAATTTTAATAAACGGAATTGACTATACAAAATATAAATTAAATGAACTTAGAAAAAATATATCGTATGTTTTTCAAGAGCCAGTTATACTAAATATGTCTATAAAAGATAATTTGATGTATGGAAATGAAAATACTACTTTAGAAGATGTTATAGCTCTTTGCAAAAAGATAGGTATTCATGAAAAAATAGAAAATTTTGAAAATGGATATGATACAATCATTACTGCAGAGACTGATTTACTATCTTATGGTGAAAAACAATTACTAAGTTTTGCAAGAGCAATATTAAAAAATGGAGACATAGTAATACTTGATGAAGTTACATCAAATTTAGATTTAGAATTTGAACAATATATTATGAAAGCAACAAAGGAAATATTAAATAATAAAATATCTTTTGTAATAGCACATAGATTAAATACAATAAAAAATGCAGATTTAATTATTTTTATAGAAAACAAAAATATTGTAGAGATGGGTACACATGAAGAACTGATAGCAAAACAAGGATATTATTATAATTTATATAAAAGTAACGAACAAAACAAAGAATCTTTAAAATCGTATCAATCTATATGAGAAAAATAATTTATTATTATAGAAAGGGAGAAATTATGGAAGAATTATTTGATGTATTAAATGAAAAAGGACAATATACTGGAAGGGTAGAAACAAGGCAAAAATGTCATAAGGAAGGTTTATGGCATAAAGCAGTTACTTTATTCATTTTAAATAGCAAAGAACAAGTTTTATTACAAAAAAGAAGTGCAAATAAAAGAATGTGGCCAAATATGTGGGATATTACAGCAGGAGGCCATGTATTAACAGGAGAATTTGGATTTGAAGCAATTATGAGAGAATGCGAAGAAGAATTAGGAATTACTTTAAATAAAAATGAAATTACCTTTATAGGAACAGCTATTTCAATAAATGAACAAAATGATATAATTAATAAACACTTTAATGAATTTTATATTGCTAATAAAGAAATTGATGAGACTAAACTACATTTGCAACAAGAAGAAGTAGCAGATGTAAAATGGATAGATAAAGACGAAATCATAGAAAAAATAAAAAATCATGATAATAGCATTACAGATAAAGAAGGATGTTGGGAATATTTAATGAAATATTATGAGTGGTTAGAGCGTAAATAAAAAAATAAAAAATAGCCAGATTTCTTAAAATTAAGAATCTGTCTATTTTTTTTAAATCCATTCTCCATATTTTCGAATGTAAGTTTTTTTCGCAAAGCTTGCCACAATGCAGTATAGAAAAGACATCATAAATAATACTGCAATAATGCCAAATCCAATAGGAACAAGACCAATGGCTTTTCCAAGAGGAGTGTAAGGAATTATAAGCGAAATTATAATAATTAAAATAGAAGAAAAGTATATTGCTTTACTTGGTTTGCTACCATTCCAAGGATTTTTCGCTGTTCGAATAATGTAAAGTCCAAGCAAATTGGAAATAATGCTATAAGTAAACCAAATACTTTGAAACATAGCAACTTCGTGAATGTTAAATACAAACCATACATAAGCAAAAATCAGTAAGTCAAACAAAGAACTTAAAGGACCCATAAAAAACATAAATCGTTTTAAACTTTTAATATCTAATTTTTTTGGTTCTTGCAAAGCTTCTTTATCAACATTATCAAAAGGAAGTGTCATTTGTCCAAAATCATATAATAAGCCTTCTACTAATAATTGAATTGGTGTTTCAGGTAAGAATGGTAAGAGCACACTACCAACCATAACGGAAAGCACTTCTCCAAAATTAAAACTAGTTGCCATTTTAATATATTTCATTAAATTAACAAAAGTTCTTCTACCTTCTGTTACACCATCAAATAGTACATTTAAGTCTTTTTCTAGTAAAATGATATCGGCAGATTCTTTGGCAATATCAACAGCTGTATCTACAGACACACCAACATCGGAATTGAGTAGAGAAGGACCATCGTTAATGCCATCTCCCATATAACCAACGATGTTACCAGACGTTTTTAAAAGACGTACAATTCTTGCTTTTTGAATAGGAGAGAGTTTCGCAAAAATATTAGTATTTCGTAAATGCCTTAAAAGAGCAATATCGCTTAATTTATCAATTTGACTTCCTACTACAATTCTTTTTGAGTTAATACCAACTTTATTACATACTGCTCTTGTTACTTCTAAATTATCACCAGTAAGAACAATCACACGAATACCAGCTTTATTTAACTTCAAAATGGATTCTTTTGCAGTTTCTTTTGGTGGGTCTAAAAAGCCAATAAATCCCATTAAAACCATGTTTGATTCGGCTGAAACATCAAAATTTGTAATATTTTCAATGTCATTTTTTTGGCATACCGCAACTACTCTTAAACCATCTTCATTTAAACTTTTACTAATATCTAAAATCTGTTTTTTAATTTCTTTCGTAATAGGGCTAACTTGTCCTTGATAATCCACAAGACTGCAAATACTTAAAATTTCTTCTACTGCACCTTTGGTAATCATTTGCTTTTTATTTTCGTCTTGTAAAATAACAGATAAGCGCCTACGAGAAAAATCAAAAGGAATTTCATCTATTTTTTTATATTTTGTTTGAAAGGTTTCCATTCCGTTTTCCAAACCTCTTTTAATTACTGCCTCATCAATATTACCTTTTAAGCCAGTTTGAAAATAAGAATTTAAAAAAGCATGTTTTAAAACACGAATATCTTCGTTTCCTTTTATATCTAAATATTTTTCAAGAACAATTTCGTCTTTTGTTAAAGTTCCTGTTTTATCTGTACACAAAATATTCATAGCGCCAAAATTTTGAATAGAGTCTAGCTTTTTTACAATAGTTTTCTTCTTTGACATACGAACAGCACCTTTAGACAAACTAGAAGATAAAATAACAGGAAGTAAAAGAGGCGTAATACAAATAGCAATAGCAACCGCAAAGGTAAAAGCAAGAATAACATGATGCTTCCATGCATTTAAAAGAAAAACAATAGGAATAATAATGACCATAAAACGAATAAGGAGTCTACTGATATTTTCAATTCCTTCTTGAAAAGCAGTTTTAGGTTTACCAGTAGAAAGAGTATGAGCTACTTTTCCAAAATAGGTATCATCTCCAGTTTTAATAACTACCGCTTTTGCACTTCCGGAAGTAACATTGGTGCCCATAAAACAAATAGTTTCTAAATCTGCAATGTTTTCAATTTCTTCCATAGAAAGACTAGGCTCTGATGATTTTTTTACAGCCTCCGATTCACCTGTTAAAGAGGATTGCCCTACATATAAGTCTTTTGCCTCTAATACTCTTAAATCAGCAGGAATCATGCTACCAGCAGAAAGAAGAACAATATCACCAAGTACTACTTCTTTCATAGGTATTTGCATTTCTTTTCCTTCACGAATGACAGTTGTAGTAGTTGCTACTAACTCTTTTAATTTTTCTGCGGCTTTATTTGAACGATATTCTTCAAAAAAATCTAAAAAGGTACTTGCCGAAACTAAAATAGCAATGACAATAATATTGGCATAACTTGCTTCTTCTGCTAAATAAACGTCAGTATAAAAAAGAATAAATACAATTCCAAGTAAAATACAGTTAAAAGGGGAAAGAAGGCTTTCTAAAAAATAATGATACCACTTTTTTGGCTTTGCACCTGTTATTTCATTTAGA
>CANRLO010000029.1 GCA_947631495.1 uncultured Clostridia bacterium | reverse complement strand
TTCTTGTTTTATACTATTTATTATCTCCTTAAAATCTTTATCTATCATATTGTTTTCACTCATTATTAAAACCTCCATTTTTGCCACTAATGGTGGCAGATTTTATTTTTTCTTCTTTATTGTTCATAAATTTATTCCTTTTATAATACATTTAGGTTTTTAAAAGGTTCCCCATAAACCTTTATTCAGATGGTAAAGTTATTGCAAAACCTCTTTCTTTTTCGTTATTATATCAATTTTTAAATTTTTTATCAATATTTTTGACTATATTCGCTTCCTTGCGTTCATATTTAATTAATTTAAATAACATTAGCATCCATGCTTCTACAAATAATCGGCAACACTTCAATATATTTTTTCTTAAAAATTAAAAAGCTACTAAAACAGTAGCTTTTTTTGGCTGGGGTACTAGGATTCGAACCTAGGAAATGTCGGAGTCAGAGTCCGATGCCTTACCGCTTGGCGATACCCCAAAATAATAAAATTTATAGTCACGAATCACTTTTCTTACCAGCGACTCGCTTTGCTCGCTGCATACTGAGACTGTAACTCACTACGTTCGAACAGTCTCAGCAGCTTAGCGATACCCCAAAATTATAAAATTATTAAAATCTAATTAATCATATCATATTTTTATAAGTAATGCTATACTTTTGTATAAAAATTTTATAGGAAAAATAATCCAAGCAAAATGAATATAATTGCTGTGCTTGTCAATAATATTTTTAAATATGTTAGTAATTAAACAAATTTAATTATATTAATTTTGTTTCAAATTACTTAATTTAGAAATGGAGGATAAGTAGAATGAAAGATTATTTAGGAATTGAAAGTATAAAGGCATTGGAAGTATTTGATTCAAGAGGTAATCCAACAGTACAAGTAGAAGTAGTAACTGAAGGTGGATTTACTGGAGTTGCTATGGTACCATCTGGTGCTTCTACAGGAAGTTTTGAAGCAGTAGAGTTAAGAGATGAAGACCAAGAACGTTTAATGGGAAAAGGTGTAAGCAAAGCAGTACAAAATGTAAATAAAAAAATTGCCAAAGCATTAAAAAAAATGAATGTATATGAGCAAACAAAAATCGACCAAGTTTTAATAGATTTAGATGGAACAGAAAATAAAAAAGAGTTAGGAGCAAATGCTACTTTAGGAGTTTCTATTGCAGTAGCAAAGGCAGCAGCAAACTCTTTGGGCTTAAGTTTATATCGATACTTAGGTGGAGTAAATGCAAAAGAACTTCCAACGCCTATGATGAATATTTTAAATGGTGGAAAACATTCAGATAATAACATTAGCATTCAAGAATTTATGATTATGCCAATTGGTGGAAAAACATTTAAAGAAAAAATGGAAATGGGAGTTACAATTTATCATACATTGAAAAAAGTATTAAAGCAAAAAGGATATAGTACAGCTGTAGGAGATGAAGGTGGGTTTGCACCAAACTTAGAAGGGGAAGAAGAAGCAATTGAGTTAATTATAGAAGCAATACAAAAAGCAGGATATATACCAGGGCAAGATGTGGCATTAAGTTTGGATATTGCCAGTACAGAAATGTTTGAAGAAGCAAAAAAAGTAGGAAAAGAGGGATATTATTTTTGGAAAAAAGATATTTTTAAGACAAAAGAAGAAATGGTAGAATATTTAGTAAATTTAGTTCGAACGTATCCTATTATTTCTATTGAAGATGGTTTAGCAGAAGAAGATTGGGAAACTTGGAAATTACTAACAGAAAAATTAGGAAAAGATGTGCAACTTGTAGGAGATGACTTATTTGTAACAAATGTAAAAAGGTTACAAAAAGGAATAAAAAGTAAAGTAGCTAATAGTATTTTAATTAAACCAAATCAAATTGGAACCATTACAGAAACATTAGATGCTATTGAACTTGCTAAAAAGAATGGTTATACTGCCGTTGTATCTCACCGCTCAGGAGAAACAGAAGATACTACAATTGCTGATATTGTTGTTGCAACCAATGCAGGACAAATAAAAACAGGAGCGCCATGTCGAACAGATAGAGTGGCGAAGTACAATCGTTTGTTAAATATTGAAGCAGAATTACAAGAGTAAAAAACAAGATTTTCTATGCATAAAATGCTAGAAAATCTTATTTTTTATATACTTAATATTATTTTATTTATTGCTATAATTATAATATTATTTTATTTTTATAGAATAATAACGAATTCCAAAAGTTATAGCAGCGATAACAACAATTGCAAAAACAATCATTAAAGTAGAAGTAGAACCTGTTTGTGGAATGTCTGTTGGAGCTGTAGTATTATCCATAGTAAGTTTTACTTTTGGAGTAACATCTGATGTTAATGAATCAGTTTCATCTGTAGTAATATCAACTTTTTCAGTTACATCTAACACTTTATCAATAATGCCAGAATCAATATTTTCTTTTAATGTTAATTTATAAGTAAGATAAGCAGAAGATTGAGGTCCTAACTCATCAATATGCCATAAAATTGAATTATTTTGTAAATCAATTGTAGGAGATGCTTCTCCTAAAGTAGGAGTAGTTACATAAGAAAAGTCGAAATTATCAACAATTTCTTGTGTTAAATAATCATAAATATTAATATTAGTTAATGTATTAGAAGTAGTATCTACAATATTACTATAAATAGTTTCACAAATAGCTTCTTCAATATCATTGTCTTCTACATAATAGAATTTTCCAACAGTAGGTTCTTCTTGTGTTCCAAATACTTCTTCTGATAAAGCTTCATAACTAAGCTGGGTACTAGGTTCAATTTCATTAGGATTCAAACCAATCATAGCAGAAATAACATTAATTCCTGCATCTTCAATACTTTCTAAAGTAGCTTTTGTTTGTGTAGAGGTTTCACCAGAAAAACCAATTTTAGAAGAACCAACATATCTATTTGGAATACCATCTGTTAATAAAACAATGTATTTGTTAGTTTCTTCAGATGAAAAACATGTTTTAGCTACTTGTAAACCGGCATCAATGTTAGTTCTTGCACCTTGTAATGTATCAGTAGCAATTTCTTCAATAGAAGATAAAATTGTAGAACTATCTGAAGTTAGTGCATTTCTTAAAATAGCATCATCAATTGTTCCTTCTTTATCAAGATGTCCTTCTTCATCTGTATGAGTAGAAGTAGAGAAACTAACAACAGCAATTTTTGTATTTTCTTGTTCTAATAATTTTGTAGCTAAAGTTTTAGCTGAGTCAGTTACTTCTTTTAAACGTGTTACATTATCACGTACTGTATTTGATTTCATACTTAGTGAATTGTCAATAACAAGTACAATTTCATAAGGATTATTAATAATAGGTTCTGCATCATTTGTTACCTTTAAACGAAATGTTAATTCCTTTTTTTCTAAATCATAATCGATAAGCTTCTTTTCAAAAGTAGCTGTATCACTAATTTTAATAGTACAAACATTGTCTTCTACAAGTTCCATTTTTACTTTTTCAGAATTAACTGTAGTAGCAAAACAACTAGAAGAAATAAATAATAATAGAACAGTAAAAACAATTAATAATTTTTTTACATTTTTTAACATAAAAATCTTCCCTTCCTTTATTTATTTTATGCTATTTATTATAGTATATATTAGTTTTATTTTCAAGTAATTTAAAGAAAATGAAATAAAATTGTAATATTTAGTAGAAAAAGCTCAAAAAATATGATATGATAGTAAGGCAAATAAAAAGAAAGGGATGTTAATCCATAATGGAAAATTCAAAAAATCTAACATCACTAGATGAAAAAGTATTAGAACAAATAAAAGAAACAAAAACTCTAAAAACATTAACAGATAAGCAAAAAGAACAATTAGCTAAAGAAATTAGAGAAGAAATTATAGATATTGTTTCAAAAACAGGTGGACATTTAGCTTCTAATTTAGGAGTAGTTGAACTTACCATTGCATTACATAGTGTATTTGATACTCCAAAAGATAAAATTGTATGGGATGTTGGGCATCAAACCTATGTACATAAAATTTTAACAGGTAGAAGGGAAAAAATGTCTACATTAAGACAATTAGACGGAATTGCAGGTTTCCCAAAAGCAAAAGAATCCGAATATGATTGTTTCGATACAGGTCATAGTAGTACTTCTATTTCAGCAGCCTTAGGAATGGCAAGAGCACGTGATTTACAACAAAAAGACAACCATGTTATTGCTGTTATTGGAGATGGAGCATTAACAGGAGGAATGGCATTAGAAGCATTGGACGATGCAGGAAATAGCAAAACAAGATTAATAGTGGTATTAAATGATAATGAAATGAGTATATCTAAAAACGTAGGAGGAATTTCTCGTTTTTTAACAAGAATTCGTACCAAACGTTTTTATAGAAAATCAAATAATTTTATTAGAAAAATATTAGAACATGTGCCAAAATTTGGTCCATTTGTTATTAAAATTGCAAGAAAAATAAAATATAGTTTAAAGCAATTAATGCTTCCTAACATGTTTTTTGAAGACTTGGGCTTTAAATATTTAGGACCAGTAGATGGACACGACATAGAGCGAGTAGAGTGGATTTTAAACTTAGCTAAAAAAGAAAAAGAACCAGTTGTTGTTCATATTATTACAAAAAAGGGAAAAGGTTATAAACCAGCAGAAGAAAACCCAGACCAATTTCATGCAACATCAAGCTTTGAAAAAGAAACTGGAAAACCAATAAAAGAAAAACAAAAAGATTATTCAGCTGTATTTGGTGATGCTTTAGTAGAACTTGCTAAAAAAGAAGAAAAAATAGTAGCAATTACAGCAGCTATGGCAGACGGAACAGGGCTTACAAAATTTAAAGAAACCTTTCCAGAACGTTTTTTTGATGTAGGAATCGCAGAACAACATGCTCTTACCATGGCAGCAGGAATGGCAAAAGAAGGTTACATACCAGTAGTTCCAATCTATTCATCCTTTTATCAAAGAGCATATGATCAAGTCATTCATGACATCTGCCTTCAAAATTTACCAGTAGTTATGTGCGTAGATAGAGCAGGCATTGTAGGACAAGATGGAGAAACACATCAAGGAATTTTTGATTTATCCTTCTTTTCTATTATTCCAAACCTTACAATCATGGCACCAAAAGACTTCAAAGAATTAGAAGAAATGCTTTCATTTGCAGTAAAATTACGGAAAACCAGTAGTTATTCGCTATCCAAGAGGTGGAGAGCAAGAAACATTTGAAAAACATGAAAAAATAGAATTAGGAAAAGCTGAAATTCTGCAAGAAGGAGAAGATATTACAATTTTAGCAATTGGCAAAATGGTAGCAAAGGCTGTAGAAGTAGCAAAAGAATTAGAAAAAAGGCAAATAAAAGCAGAAGTTATTAATGTTCGTTTCCTAAAACCACTAGATGAAACAACTATATTAAAATCAATTCAAAAAACAAAAAAAGTAATAACAATAGAAGATAATATTTTAACAGGAGGACTTGCTTCACATATAGAACACTTAATAGTAAAAAATGAGTTAGAAAATATCAAGTTTAAGAGCTTTGGCTGGAAGGACTCATTTATACAACACGGAAAAGTAGAAGAACTAGAAAAGTTATACGGCTTAGACGTAGAAAGTATATTAGGAATTAAATTTTAGGGACGGGCTTAAAAATTTAAAATTATATTATAGGGACGGAGCAAAAAATATAAAATTAAATTTTAGGGACGGGGGTTAAAATTTCCAAAATGTGGATAACTACAATAAGAGTATGAAAAAGAGGAAAGCATGGATAAAAGTATATTAAATCAATATAAAAAACCAGAAGAAAAGTTAATATTATCAAAAATAATAGATAAAATAGAATTTTGTAAATTGAGAAATCAAGTACAAGTAACACATTTTTTAGATGAAATGCAACAACAATTAGTAATAAAATTTCTAAAATTGCAAAAACAAACCAATTATGTATTACTAGGAGGTTTTGAAACAGCAGAACGAGCTATGCTTTTATTCTATCCAGATAAATTAGAACCATTAATCAAGGAAGAAAAAATCAATTTTAATGAATGGGTGAAAGTCATACGTATTACGCTTCCAAATGAAATGGAAGGGCAGTATGAGCATAGAAACTATTTAGGGGCTATCATAAAGTTAGGTATTAAAAGAGAAATGATAGGGGATATCTTAGTAGATGAAAAAGGAGCAGATATTATTGTTCATTATGATATTTTATCTTTTTTACTAATGAACCTACCAAGTTTAACTAGATTTCAAAAAGCAAAAATAGAAGAAGTGCCTTTGCAAGAAATAAAAAAATTAGAAATAAAAAAAGAAGAATTTACAATTACTGTTTCTTCCATGAGATTAGATAACATTGTAGCAGAACTTGCAAAATGCTCTAGAAGCAAGGCTTTAGAACTTTTAGAACAAGAAAGAGTATTTATAAATTATGAACAAGCAACAAAGCCAACAAAAGAAATAAAACCAAATGACAGAATTACTATACGTGGAAAAGGAAGATTTTTTATAATAGATGTAATAGGTAATACCAAAAAAGGAAAAATTCTTATTAAAGTTGAACACTAGGGACGCCCATTTTCGTTCCATTTTGGAACGGTGGGGACACCCTTTTATTTTTTAATAATGTAATAGATAATCAAAAAAGTAAAATGTAAAATAATAAAAATTGACAAATTTTTTAAAATTCAATATAATACAAAATAGAAAAATAAAAGGAGGAAAAAAGAATGGGTATTGCAGCATTAATTTTAGGAATTATATCAATCATTGTAGGATTTATTCCATTATGTGGTTCTATTGCATTTGTGCCAGCCGTTATTGGTTTAATTTTAGGAATTGTTGATACGGTTCAAAAGAAGAAAAAGGATGAGAAAATAGCAGTTTCTGTAGCAGGTTTAGTGTTATCTGCTCTTGCTATTGTATTTATTGTTTTTTGGGTGTTTATTTTCGGCGTAGCTGTAAGTAATACAGATTTAAACGAAGTAGATAAAACAACAGAAAACTATTTAACATCTTTAAATGAATATTATGCAACATATGGAAATTAAAAGCATGAACCAAATCATGCATTGGATTAAGAAGAATTATATATATGTTAATATAACACTTTTGCTGTTTTGCATATATGTAATTCTTTTTCCTATTATCGCCATTCCCATAAAAGCTATTTTTCCTACCTTTAATGAATGTACCTATTTAAGAATAACAGGCAAACCATGCCCTTTATGTGGTGGAACAAGGTACATTCAAAATTTACCGAAAGCATTTACAGATATTACCTATCTATTTCATCCATTTGGCATTATTATCATTTTTCTTTTATTTGAAATAATGTACCGAATGTATCAAATTTTTACAAGAAAAAAAGAAAAAACAGAAAAACAAATCAAAATAGATTTTTGTATTCATTTATTAGCTTTACTTTGTTTTTCTTTATATGAATTAATATTTTTATGGCTAACCAATTAAAATTCCTTGCTTTTACAACGTCTGTATGGTAGAATAGAAAAAAACAAATAACGGAGAGAAAATTGTGGAAGACAGAAAAGAAAGAATTCGAAATTTTAGTATTATTGCTCATATAGACCATGGAAAATCAACCTTAGCAGACCGTTTAATTGAAATGACAGGTGTGCTTTCAAAACGTGAAATGGAAGAACAAGTGCTAGATAACATGGATATTGAACGTGAAAGAGGAATTACTATTAAATCCCAAGCTGTTCGTATGAAATATGTAGCAAAAGATGGAAAAGAATATGAGTTAAATTTAATAGATACCCCAGGGCATGTAGACTTTAATTATGAAGTTTCTAGAAGTTTAGCTGCTTGTGATGGAGCAATTTTAGTTGTAGATAGTAGCCAAGGTGTTGAAGCGCAAACCCTTGCTAATGTATATTTAGCTTTAGATAATAACTTGGAAATTTTACCAGTTATAAATAAAGTAGACTTGCCAAATGCAAGACCAGACGAAGTAAAAAAAGAAATTGAAGATATTATTGGAATTCCTGCTATGGATGCTCCTTGTATTTCAGCAAAATCAGGACTAAATGTAGACCAAGTTTTAGAAAGAATTGTAACTGATCTTCCTGCACCAACAGGAGATAGCACAAAGCCGTTAACTTGCCTTATTTTTGATTCTTTGTATAATGACTATAAAGGTGCTATTGCTTATGTAAGAGTAAAAGACGGAAAGGTAAAAGTAGGAGACGAAATTATGCTTATGGCATCAGGAAAAACTTTTACTGTAACAGAAGTAGGTCATTTTGAACCAGGAAGATATGAACCATGCGATTGTTTAGAGGCAGGAGAAGTTGGCTATATTGCAGCAAGCATTAAAAGTTTATCTGACCTTCGTGTTGGAGATACTATTACTTTAAAGCAAGCACCAGCCTTAGCGCCACTTCCAGGATATAAAAAGGTAAATCCTATGGTATATTGTGGTTTATATCCAATGGATGGTAGCGATTATGAAAATTTAAAAGTAGCTTTAGAAAAATTGAAATTAAATGATGCAGCTTTAGAATACGAAGCAGAAACTTCTAACGCATTAGGTTTTGGCTTCCGTTGTGGTTTTTTAGGCTTGCTTCATTTGGAAATTATAGAAGAAAGATTGGAAAGGGAGTTTGACTTAAGTTTAATTACAACTTCACCATCTGTTATTTATAAAGTGTATAAAACAGATGGAACTATGGTAGAATTATATAATCCATCAGATTTACCAGCTCCAAATGAAATTTCCTATATGGAAGAACCTTATGTAACAGCCGAAATTTTAACACCAAAAGATTACGTAGGAAATATCATGGAAATTTGTCAAAATAGACGTGGCATTTATATTGACATGAAATATTTAGATGAAAATAGAGTTACGATTACTTATGAAATGCCTTTAAATGAAATTATTTACGATTTCTTTGACCAATTAAAATCAAGAACCAAAGGCTATGCTTCTTTTGATTATGAAGTAAAAGATTATAGACGTTCGGATTTAGTAAAACTAGATATTTGGGTTAATGGTGAAGGAGTGGATGCTTTATCTTTTATTGTTCACAAAGATTCTAGTTATGAACGTGGCAAAAAAATGATAGAAAAATTAAAAACAGCTATTCCAAGACAATTATTTGCTATTCCTTTGCAAGCCGTAATTGGTGGAAAAATTATTGCAAGAGAAACCATTTCAGCTATGCGAAAAGATGTACTTGCTAAATGTTATGGTGGCGATATTACAAGAAAGAAAAAGTTACTTGAAAAGCAGAAAAAAGGAAAGAAAAAAATGCGTCAAATAGGAAATGTAGAGATACCACAGGAAGCGTTCTTAAGTGTACTTAAATTAGATGAAGAATAAATTTGAAAATATTGAAAAAATATGTATTTTATAACTTTGATATCATAATTTACACAATATTATAAAAAGAAAGGAAATCTTCTAATGCAAAACAAAGAAATAGATGAAAACCAAGTAGAAGGCAGAAATGCCGTACTTGAACTACTAGAGTCTGGCAGAGATATAAATAAAATCTATATACAAGCGGGCGAAAAGCATGGTTCAATTTATAAAATTATAGCAATGGCAAAAGAAAAGAAAGTTTTAATATCTGAGGTAGATAAAAATAAATTAAGACAAATGGCACAAACAGATAACTACCAAGGGGTAATTGCTATAGCAGCGCCATTTGAGTATGTAGAAGTAGACGATATTCTAGAAGAAGCGGAAAAAAGAAAAGAAGCACCATTCATTGTAATACTAGATGGAATTGAAGATGTGCATAATTTAGGCTCTATCATTCGAACTGCAGAAACTGCAGGTGTGCATGGCATCATTATTCCAAAAAGAAGGGCTGCAGCAGTAAATAGCACTGTTAGTAAAGTTTCAGCAGGTGCTGTAGAATATATGAAAATAGCAAGAGTAAATAACTTAAATGAAACAATTAAATACTTAAAAGAAAAAGGCTTATGGATTTGTGGAACAGATATGAACACAAAAACCAATTATGCTCAGCAAGACTACAGTGGTCCTATTGCTATTGTAATTGGAAGTGAAGGCTTTGGAATGAGTAGGCTAGTAAAAGAAAATTGTGATTTTTTAGTAAAAATCCCTATGAGGGGTAAAATAACATCATTAAATGCCTCTGTATCTGCAGGCATTGTAATATATGAAGCATTAAAACAAAGAAATAAAAACGAAGGAGGAAATTAAAAATGAATCGTGGAGGAAAGAAAGGAATAATTATTACAATAATTATTATTTTGTGTATTTTGCTTTTAGCAGTAGGAGGTTTTTTAGTATATGCTACAACTGATTTATTTCATTCTAACCAAACTTTATTTTTTAAGTATATAGGACAAGTGTTAGAAAATTTTGAGTATGTAGAAAATACACAAATGGCAGAAATTGAAAATTTAAAAGAGTCAATGCCATATCAAGTAACAGGAAAATTAACTTATGAACCATCAGAAGAAAATACAGATAATAATAGTAGAATTTTAAGTAATATGGAATTAAATATAACATCAAATGTAAGTAAACCAGAAGAAAAAGCTTATACAAATGCAACCTTACGTCATGAAAATACAGATTTATTTACTTTAGAATATGCACATAGTAATAATATTTACGCTTTAAAATCAAATGAAATTGTAACCGCTTTCTTAGGAGTAGAAAATGATAATTTAAAAGTATTAATGCAAAAACTAGGAGTAACAGATAATTCTATCATTCCTAATACAATAGAAGGAGTGAATATAAACAAATTATTATCTATTACAGAAGAAGAAAAACAACATATAAAAGATACTTATATAACAGCTTTAATACAAAATATTAATAGTGATAGTTTTTCTAAAGACGCTAATTTAACAATTAGCAAAGAAGGAACTATATATAATACTACCGCTTATCGTTTAACATTAAGTGCAGAAGAATTAAAAACAATTAAAATTGCTTTATTACAAACACTACAACAAGATAGCATTACATTAAATCTTATTGCAACAAAAGCAAAGGCATTAGGATTAGATGAAAACTATACACAAGTAAATAACTTAAATGGACAAATTCAAAAACAAATTAATCAAGTAAGTGAGCAAAACTCTTTATCAAATGAAGGAGTTAGTATTGCTGTTTATGTAGATAATGGAAAAGTTATTACAACAGAAATGATTGTAGACAATGAAGTAAAATATACTATTTATGGTGACACACAAGAAAATTCTACAAAACGTCATATATATATAGAAAATTTAAGTACAGATATGAAAATAATATATGAACAAACAGAAACAACAAATAGTAATAGCACAATAAATAATATTACATTAAATTTTAATGATTATATAATAGCAGAATTAAATATAGAAAATATAGGAAGTGCACAAGAACAACAATTACAAACAAATATAGAATTAATACTAAATGAAAGTACTATTCGTTATGAACAAGAAATAACATTCCAAGATGAAATAGATAATATAGTAGAATTAACAAATAAAAATTGTGCAGTTCTAAATAATTATACAACAGAACAATTATTGCCATTATTAGAAAGTATTGGAGAAAGAATAGCAACTGTATTTGAAGAAAAGAAACAAGCAATTGGTTGGAGAGATGATATTCAAGACATATTAGAAAATGTACAACAAGAAGCTCAAGAATATGAGCAAGAAAGACAAAATGAGCAAGAAGCATTGAATTCTATGCTAAACCAAGTAGGCGGAATGATGAATGGACAAGTTTAAATTTAAGACTAAATAGAATTGACAGAAAAACAAAAACATGCTATTATAAGAATGTATTGAAAATAAAAAACACAATATAATAAAAAACTAAAAATAAAAAACACAATATAATAAAAGAAAGCAAAAATAAGAAATACAATATAATCAAATAAATAAAAAACAAAAATGAGACAAAGTAAAATAAAGGTTACTTAAAAGAGAGAGTTTGTTATAAGCTGAAAGCAAACTTAAGCAAACATATTTGAAAAACTACCTCATTGTTTCTAGTAAAAACTAGACGTAGGCGATTTGCGTTAAAAGCATTAATGAAGTTAAAAATAGGGTGGAACCGTGCAAAGCACCCCTAGGTATGAATATAAAAGTGCCTAGGGGTGCTTTTATGTGAGGGAATAAATAAAATAATTATTTATTCTCTACTTGATTGAAACATCAGGTAAAAGAACTGTAGTAAAATAAAAAAGTGTGGTAGGAAAAAATAACACTTTCACACCATAAAAGGAGGAATTTTAAATGTTTAAAATTAAATTAGACGGTGGAAAAACAATGGAAGTAGAGGAAAAAATGTATTGGCATACAACCTCTCATATTTTGGCACAAGCAGTAAAAAGATTATTTCCAAATTACAAATTAACAATAGGACCAGCTATTGAAAATGGTTTCTATTATGATTTTGATGTAGAAAAACCATTTACAGAGGAAGAACTTAGCAAATTAGAAGAAGAAATGAAAAACATTATCAAAGAAGATTTACCAATTGAAAGATTCGAACTTCCAAGAGATGAAGCAATCAAACTTATGGAGGAAAGAAAAGAACCTTATAAAGTAGAATTAATTAGAGATTTACCAGAAGGAGAAATTATTTCTTTCTATAAACAAGGAGAATTTGTAGACTTATGCCGTGGTCCACATCTTCCAAGCACAGGCAAAGTAAAAGCTATTAAATTAACTTCTATGTCTTCTGCATATTGGAGAGGAGATTCAAAAAATAAAGCACTTCAAAGAGTGTATGGAATTTCATTCCCAAAGGCAAGTGAACTTGAAGAATATTTACAAAAACTAGAGGAAGCAAAACAAAGAGACCACAGAAAACTAGGAAAAGAACTAGGAATTTTCATGACCAATGATTTAGTAGGAAAAGGACTTCCTATGTACTTACCAAATGGTTATATTATTTGGGAATTATTAGAAAATTATATAAAAGGAAAAGAAAAGAAACTTGGATATAAACACGTTCTAACTCCACCACTTGCAACAGTAGATTTATATAAAACTTCAGGACATTGGGACCATTATAAAGATAGTATGTTCCCTAAAATGGAAGTAGAAGGAGAGGAATTTGTACTTCGTCCAATGAACTGTCCACATCACATGATGATTTATGCAAATGACATTCATTCTTATAGAGACTTACCAATTCGTATTGGAGAAATCGCAAGAGACTGCAGATTTGAAGCAAGTGGAACATTAAAAGGAATTGAAAGGGTAAGAACATTCTGCCAAAATGATGCTCACTTATTTGTAACAACAGAACAAATAGAATCTGAATTTAAAGCTGTTGTAGACTTAATACTAGAAGTATACAAAGAACTAAATATAACAGATTATCATTTTGAGTTATCGCTAAGAGACCCAGCAGATAAAGTAAAATATTTCCCAGATGATGAAATGTGGAATCATGCAGAAGATACGTTAAGACAAGTATTAAATGACATTGGAATAGAATATGTAGAAAAAATAGGAGAGGCAGCTTTCTATGGTCCAAAATTAGATGTGCAAGTAAAACCAGCAGTAGGAAATGAATATACACTTTCTACTTGCCAATTAGACTTCTGCCTTCCAATGAAATTTAACCTTTCTTATGTAGATAAAGATGGAGAAAAGAAAACACCAGTTGTTCTTCATAGAGCTATATTTGGAACTATTGATAGGTTTATTGCTTACTACTTAGAAGAAACCAAAGGATCTTTACCTGTATGGCTTTCACCAGTTCAAGTAAAAGTATTACCAATTACAGATAAACAAATGGATTACGCAAAAGAAGTAACAGAAAAATTAGTAGAAAGTGGAATTCGCGCAGAATTAGACCAAAGACAAGAAAAAATAGGCTATAAAATTCGTGAAGCACAGGTAGAAAAAGTACCATACATGTTAATTGTAGGAGATAAAGAAATAGAAGCAAATGCAGTAGCAGTAAGAGCAAGAAAAGACGGAGATTTAGGACAAATGTCAGTTGATAGTTTCTTAAATCGTGTGCAAGAAGAAATAAAAAACTATACATTATAAAAATTATAAAAAACACAGAATCAGGATATGAATATGTATGACTTCGAATTTGATGAACATGGAGCCATAACAACTATTCACAAAAAAGTTTATTTAGACAATTAGTAACCAAATAACGGACAAGAGGCATTCCTAAATAGGAAAACTAAGCAAAGAATCACTTTATAAAGGTGGTTCTTTGTTTTTTTTACTAAAAAAATTTAAAATAGTAAAAAAGTAAAGCAAAAGTACTTGACAAATAACAAAAAATAGTGTAAAGTAGAATAGCATTACAAAAAAGAGGTGGTAATATGGAAAAGAATGTTGAAATTAGTATGCTATGCCAAATATACGGCAAAATGCTAACAAAAAAACAATATGAAATTTTAACAGACTATTACAATAATGACCTATCTCTTTCAGAAATAGCAGAAAATAACCAAATTACAAGACAAGCGGTTAGAGACATTAT
>CANRLO010000028.1 GCA_947631495.1 uncultured Clostridia bacterium | reverse complement strand
TTTTTGCTTTAGTCTATTTGGTGTTTCTCTTTAATTTTTTACTTTATTTCTTAATCTTGATTACTTTCCTATTATATAAAAAGAAGGCTTAGCGCCTTCTTAATCTTCTTTGGAGTCTTTTAATTAAAAACTCAGCTCCGTATGATACCAGATAAAGGGATGCTATAGCAATTACAAAGAGTACTCCATACAGGAAATACCGTAATAACTGTCTTCCTAATATATAGTTTTTTCCTACATACACAGGAATGAAAGTTGTGGATAACCACATCTTTGCTATAGCAAGTGTTGATAATATAGTAGTAATAATTCCCGTTACTACATATCCAAGAGCTTTGATGTCATTTTTTCTCATATTGTTTTTTCTCCTTTTTTCTTTTCTACAAGTTCTATTTAGAAACTACTTATATTATAGCATATTTTACACCTTTTTGCAAATTTTATAGATATATCTCTACTATATTTACTTTTCCATTATCTTCTAAATGGATTCGTTTTTCTTCAATTACTTCTCCATTTACAATCATTGTCTCTACTCCTTTATTTTTTGCATTTGGATTTTTTACCTCAATATTATAAACACTATTTTTGTATTGGTAATGAATTTTGTATTCTTTCCATGTGGAAGGAATACATGGTTCAAGTGATAAATAACCTTTTTCTATGGTAAGTCCTAAAATATAATGAATACCAGCTTCATACATCCAAGAAGAAGAACCTGTATACCATGTCCAACCCCCTCTACCTGCTAAATTACCTTGTCCATATATATCAGCTGCTACTACATAAGGTTCTACTTTGTATTTTAAAGCTGCTTCTTTGGTTCTTGAATGTTCAATTGGGTTAATCATGCGGAAGTATTCTAATGCTTTATCTCCAAAGCCAAGCATGGCTTCTGCAATAATAGCCCAAATGGCAGCATGTGTGTACTGTCCTCCATTTTCCCTAGTTCCTGGCAAATAGGCTTTTATATATCCTGGGTCTAAATTACTTTTTTCAAATGGTGGATCTAACAACTTAATTATTCCATTTTCTCTATCTACTAAATGATTTTCTAAACTCTCTATTGAAATATATTTTTTATCATTATCCCCTGCACCTGAAATTGTAGCCCAACTTTGTGCAATACCATCAATTTTACATTCTTCATTTTGGATTGTTCCTAATTGCTCGCCTGTATCCATGAAAGCTCTTTTATACCATCTTCCATCCCATGCTTTGTTGTTAAGTGCTTTTTTTAAATTTTGCATAATTTCTTGATATTTTGCTATTTTGTCTTGTAAATCTTTGTTCTTTTCTTTATCATTTTGTTCTTTTCCTTGTTGTTCTATTTCTTTAATTCTACTCTCACAAATAGGGAGCCATTTTTTTAGAATGTCATATAGAAAGAATCCAAGCCATACACTTTCTCCTTTTCCTTTATTTCCTACATTACTAAAACCATCATTCCAGTCTCCAGAACCAATTTTAGGAAGTTCATTTTCTCCAAATACAAGTGATTTTTCAATTGCCTTTTCGCAATGCTCAAAAATGCTACCTTTTTCATTTGATTTTTCATATAAATCATATCTTTCATCTACTCCATTTTCTAAAATAGCACCTTTTAAATATTGAGTATTTTCATCTAATATGGTCATATCACCTGTAAAATTAATATATTCTTCTACTAAATAAACAAGCCATAATAAATCATCTGAAAAGCGTGTACGAATTCCCCTAGAAGTTTCTTCATGCCACCAGTGTTCTACATCCCCTTCTATAAATTGATG
Organism: uncultured Clostridia bacterium; assembly: GCA_947631495.1. GTDB lineage: Bacteria > Bacillota > Clostridia > TANB77 > CAG-508 > UMGS1663. Next base: position 13,145 of record CANRLO010000028.1, on the reverse strand, counting down.
CTCACTATGTTTTATAATTTGTTTTTTCATAATAGAAGCATCAAAATACTTTAAACAAATAGTATCTTGTAATTGGTCTCTAAATCCATAAGCTCCTCCTGATTGATAAAAAGCTGACCTTGCATATATTCTACTTACCATTGTTTGGTAAATGAGCCATCCGTTCATTAAAATATCAAAAGATTTCATTGGTGTTTCAATTTGTACTTTTTGCGTAAAATCTTGCCAGTATTTTTTTATTTCTTCTAATTCTGTTTGTACATTTGCTATTTTAGTAAATTTATATGCTTGAACTTGGCAATCTAACAAATTTTTCTGCGTTCCTAATACAAAAGAAATTTCTTTTGTTTCAAAAGCTTCTAACTCTACTTGAATTTCTAAAGCAATAATAGCTTCTTTTCCAAGAGAATCTTCTTTATTTAGTTGTACCTTTTTTAGTCCTTCTGGATTTGCTAAATTACCTTTTCCAAAGAAAAATTCTTTATTTCCTGTATAAGAAGTAATTTTTTCGCTACTTGCTACATACATTATTTCTTCAAAATCTATATTAGTCTTATTTTCTAAGCATAGCATGTTGGCATTTTCATAAAATTTCATTTTCATATTTTCTTTTGTTTTTTCTTCATCTTCTCCTAATACTGGTTTAATATAATACACTAAATTTAATTTTTTCTTTTTTGGTTGTAAATTTTTTAATTCTAAAAAAGAAATCTTAGCATTTTCTTTTCTTGGTACAAATATAGTTACTTTTTGCCTTATTTGCTCACTTTCATGTTCATATATGCTATATCCAAATCCATAGGTAACATGATAATCTTGATAATCTGGCATTGGGTTTAGTCCTAATGACCATGTTTTTAATGTTTCTACTTCTTGCAAATAAAATACTTCTGAAGGAATATCTAATACTTGGTTATTTGACCAACTAGAAACTCTATTTAGCCTACTATTTTGGCTCCAAGTAAAGCCTCCCATACTATCTGTTACTAGAGTTCCAAATGTTTCATTCGCCATCATATGACTCCATACGGTTGGTAATCTATTTTCTCTATTTATTGCTAAATGATATTCCTTGCCATTTGCAGAAAATCCACCATATTCATTCTCATATTGTAAATTATCAACAGGCAAAGTTGGCTTTCCTACTTTTTCTTCTGCATATATTGTAGGAACTATTATAGCTTTTTCTCCTATTTGTGTTTCTTCTTCTAAATATTCTTCTTCTAAATCTTTTAATTGCCTTATAAGTGGTCCTTTTTTTGTGTCTAGCACTAATTTTGCATAAAATTCTATTATAGAGCTTTCATCTTGTTCTAAGATAAAAATGCCACCACCTGCCGCATTTTGTAAATAACCTAAATTAACATTTAAAATGCTATTTAAAATTGCTTCTTTTGTGTATTTTTCATAACTATTTGGTTCTTCATTTAAAATTACTAAATCAATTGCTATATTTTTTAGTCTAAAAAATTCATATGCCTTTAATATATCTTCTAAAACTTCTGCTTCATTACTTTGTCTTATTTTTACTAATAAAATAGGATAATCTCCTGAAATACCATATTGCCATAAATCACTTTGTGGGTATTTTTTATCTTCTAAATCTTTTCTATATTTGCTTCTAAATGGATTTGAAAATAAAAGATATCCCAACATTTGTTGATATGCCTCAATTTGTTTTGCATTTAACATTAAATACCTTGCTTCAGTATCTGCTTTTGCAATACTTAGAGCAAAAGCTTGCTTTATTTTTTCTTCATTTTGATATTCTTTTATATTTTGAATAGCTTCTTCTTTTTCTTCTGATACACTCAATAATAAGCTAAATGAAGCCTTTTGCTCTGGCTCCAAAAGAATAGTTCTTTTTAAAGCAAGCATTGGGTCTACTGTTGCTTGTATCTTTTTTGAAAAAGGTCTTGAATTTTCCACCATAATAGGTAATCCTAAGTTCCCTCTGCCTTGAAATTTTTCTTTGTCTATTTCATATTCTAATTCTCCAATTGTAGTATCTTCTTTTGTATATAAAGAAACTGCTAAATATAATCCTTTTTTTGCATCTTGTCTATCTTTTCTTTTGAAAATAAATAAATTATTTTCTTCTTGGTATTCTACGGTTAAAAATAAATTTTGAAATGCAGGATGACTACGATCTGCTTCTAATGTTGCTAAAGATGGCTCTAATGCTGCTGTTATTTCTATTGTTTCTTCTTCTAAGCCTTGATTTTTTAATTCTATATTTCTAATTTCTACTCTCCTTTCTGGACTAATTGTTACTTTCACTTGAGTTTCTATTGAACCATCTACCCTTTTAATTTTTGTAGCATCTTCAGAAAAAATAACTTCTTGTTTGTCTGGCTTTGTTAAATATGGCATTATATTTGCTGTCCAGATACGCTTGTTTTTAATATTTTTGAAATAGAAAAATATTCCTTGTTCTTCTTGTGAAGTAGAAAAATAACGATTTACTAGATAATTTTTATATTTGCTATAACCTCTCCCTCTTTGGTCCATTACAATCGTGTAGTCTTCATTTGCTAATATATTACATGCAAACATTCTATTCTTTTCTTTTGTATAAATTCTTTGTGCATAATTTTCATAATCTTGATAAGTGATTTTTACTGGTTTTAATTTTTCTTCTTTTGTAACAATTCTTTTTTCTGGCATAGTTTCTTGTAATAAAATTTGTGTTGCCGCTATTTCTGGATTATTTGAAAATCTTTTTTGTAAAATATTCTCTTTGAAAAAGTTATTGATAGATAGCAAAATAAGTGCTTGATGATGTGCCATGTAAGTCTTTACTAATGCTTTTCTTTCTCCTTTTTGCATACGAATAGGAGTATAATCAATGGATTCGTAAAAACCATACTTCTGGTTCATACCTAAAGCATCTAGTTGTTTCATATTTTGCAAAACTTCTTTGGGCATTCTTGTTAATGCCATTATAGAAGCATAACTTGCTACTACCATATCTTCTTCTAGTCCTCTTTTTAGTCCAAGCCAAGGAATTCCAAAAGCTTTATATTGGTAATTTTGATTTAAATCTTTTAAGTTGAAGGCTGTTTCAGAAAAACCCCAAGGAATGTCCAATTTTTTAGCATATTTCTTTTGTAACATAAGCATAAATTCACAGGATTCATCTAACAAACTTGCTTTTTCACTTTTCATAATAATATTTGGCATTAAATATTCAAAAGCAGTTCCAGACCAAGAAATTAAACCATTATAACCATCCATTTGTGTTAGTGTTCTACTCAAATGATTCCAATGTTTTGCTGAAACATCTTTTTTACTAATGGCTACAATACTTGCTTGTCTTGCTTCTGATGCAAGTAAATCGTAGTATGAATCAGTTAATTTATTTTCTTCTATATTAAATCCAATTGAAAAAAGTTCTTTTTCTTCATCATACAGTTTTGTAAAATCTGCATTAGCCATTGGAATTTCTTTTATGGGTTTATCTACCCAATCAGGAATTAGATGTAATAATTCTGGTTTTTCATGTTCTAATTTATCCTTTATTTCTTCATAAAAAGCTTTTAATACATATACATATCCAACAAAATTTCCACTATCTACTGTTGAAATATAGCGTGGTTGTAATGGTTCTAATGTTTTTATATTATACCAATTATATAAATGTCCATGCCACTTTGGAAGTAATTCTATAGTGTTAATCATTTGATTTAGTCTATTTAGAGTATCTTCTAAATTTTCGTATCCTAAATCATAACTTGAAATAACACTTAACAAAGCAAGGCCTATATTTGTAGAAGATGTGCGATTTACAAAGACTTGTTTTCTACCTTCTTGGTAATTATCTGGTGGTAAATAATTATTCTCTTTTGTTAAGGAATCTTTAAAAAATTGCCATGTTTTCTTACCAATTTCTAATAAATATTCTTTTTCATTTTGTGTAATCTCTTGTTTTTTCTCTATTTGCTTTTTACTAATATACCAATAAACAAATGGACTAATTAACCATAAAATTGAAAGTAAAAGCAAGAAAAAACTAATCATTTTGTTTGAAAATACAATACTATATAAAATACCTAATACTCCAAATATTATATTAGAAGTCATACTTCGATAATAAGAAAATAAATCTGTTTTGGCGATTTTTTCTGCTTCTTCTGATGTTGTCCATTCTAATAGATGTTTTTTACTTGTAGTAAGTCTATAAATAGTTTTGCATATAGAGTTTAAAGAATATGCTGCTTTATCAGGAAGTGCCATAATTGTTAATATTCCTCTTTCCATACTTGCTACCAAAGAAGGAATTCGTTCATAAAATGTTTTTTGATAACTTTGTCCTTCTTTTTTCTGTACAATACGGCTAATGCAATCTAATAAAGTAGGTGTTAAAAGTGAAATAGTAAGCACAAATAAAATACCTGCTACTTTTGTTGAAAAGAAGAGAGAAAAAATAAAAACATATAAAAGACTTGCTAAAGTAGCAATTGGTGTTAAAGCACGAAGTAGATTATCTATAATTTTATATCGAGAAAGTGTATTTAAAGGATTCTCTTTTACTATTTGTTTCAAATTTACTATTTTATTTCCTGCCCACTGTACAATTTGGAAATCACCACGAATCCATCTCTTAAGTCTTGTCTTAAAACTAGCATAACTACTTGGATAACCGTCCATTAATACAATATCAGAAACAAGCCCACATCTTAAATAGCTTCCTTCTAATAAATCATGACTTAATACCATATTTTCTGGAATTTCATTTTTCAGTATTTTTGAAAATACTTCTAAATTATAAATTCCTTTTCCTGTAAAAATACCCTCATCAAAATTATCTTGATATACATCAAAAATAGCATTAGTATAGGCATCAATTCCACCTGTTCCTGCAAAAATTTTAGTAAATAAATTTTTATTTGCTGCCTCTAAAGTAATTCCAATACGTGGTTGCATAATAGCATGTCCTTCTATTACACAATCTTGTTTTTCATTTAATTTTGGTTCATTTAAAATATGTGCCATACTACCAATTAATTCTAGCCCACTATTTAGCACTAATTCTGTATCTGCATCAAGAGTAATAATATATTTAATATGATGCATTGGGGACGTTTGCCTCTGCATAAGTTGTCCGTAACTCGCTATCCGCTCGAACGGTCAACTCATCCTTTTGCATCATCTGTCCCTTTTGTGTCATCTTTATTACATCTTCTATTGTGTTTACTAGAAATGGATTTTCTTCATGTCCTAAAAGATATTCATTAAATTGATTTAATAAACCTCTTTTTCTTTCCCAACCTAAATAACATTCTTCTTGCCCATTCCAATAACGTTTTCTATAAATAAAATGAAATTTAGGAAAATTTGTGCTGTTTTCTATTTCTGTTTGATTTTTATATTTTTTATTTAATTGTTCTACTTGTTTTTTACCTTCTTCGATAACTTCTTTATCAAAAGGTTCTTCTTTGTTAGGTCCAGAGCTACAATCACCAAGTAAAGCAAAGTAAAGATTTTCACTTTGATTTGCTAAGTAATAAACTTCTAATTTTTTCATTAGTTCTTCTACTTTTTCTTTACTTTTTAGAATCGTTGGAATAACTACAAATGTTGCTTGCTCTTTTGGTACTCCTTTCAAAAAATCCATTTTTGGTATCGCTTTTGGCTTTTGTATTTTTCCTAATATATATTGTATTATTTGCACTACAATTTCTTGAAGTGGGAAAAGTAATAAAATTCCTAGTAAAATTGTAAAAATAATCAAATGCACTTGTGCATAAAAACTACTCATACATAACACGTCAAAAAAAATAGTTAAAGCCCAAATACTACTAATATAAATTTTCACTTTTGTTTCATTTTTTATTATTTTTATTGGTTTTTGTTGTAATTCTTCATAGAGCTTTTTCTTTCCTTCATCTATTAAAAGATAGTAGCCTATATGTGTTCTTTTGTTTACTTGATTACTTTTTTCTTTTTCTTTTATAGCTAATGCTAATGCTTTTTTAGCAATATAAATTTCTGCAATTTTAGTTTTTTTTGCAATTTCTTGTATTATACTTCGATATTGTTCTTTTGTTTTATAGTCCATTTTGAAATATATATTGGCAGGGTCTTGTTTTAAAATTTCTTCTACTCCATTTGTTTGCTCAAATATGGATTTAAAGTCCATACGTAACAATTCTTTCATACTTGTAATACAATTTGCCATACTTACTTTTTTTAGTGCAATGTCAAAATGCTCTTTTTTAATTACTTCTTCAATACTACTGCCCATTTTATTTACTTGTTCTTCTAATGCCATAATAAAAGGAGCTGCTGCTCGCCCTTGTTTTTTTAGGCGATAAGATAAATATTCAATAAAAGGATATTTCATTTCTCCATATCCTTTTACTTTTGCTTTATATTCCGATAAATTTTTATATTTTAATTCTTTCTTTTTTTCTACTAATCTTTCTAAAATGTTCTCTACACGGTATTTTTGCATTTGGCTAAAATAAATTTTTTCACAAATATTTCTTATGTTTTGAACTAACGCAATTTGTATGAAAATGCCTAAATTCCAAATTTCGTCCATACTTAATGTCTTCTTTTTTTGATAACTTGTTAATAAACTGCTTATTTGGTGTGAGTCAATATGACTATCGCTATAATTTACAATTTCATGTGCGAGTACATAAATTCTAGCGAATCCTCTATCTACTCCATTACTAATTCCTAAAAATTGCTTATATTTTTTAAGAGGAAGTTCTTGTAAAATAGTTTTTACCGTTTCTTCAATAATGTAAAAATTGTCTAATAACCATTCTCCTGCTGGATGAATTGGAATTCCTAACTTTATATGTTCATTTAATAAATGATATACTTCTTGTATTTTATGAAAATTTTCTTTTAATTTTGGAATTGGATACGTATCTTTACTGCTACTATTTTGTAAAATATGGTCCGAAGCTAATTTTTCTAAGTATTGCTCTAATTGTTCTTTATCTAAAGAAACTCCTTTACGATTTAAACTTCTATATGGCATAAAAAATTTCCACTCCTTCAAATAATAGGTTTTCTTTTCATATTATTTGTTAGAAGTGGAAAATTTATGCACTTTTATTCTTATCTTATTCATAATCTTCTAAAGCCGCATTTAGTTTTTCCTGTCCAATAACTTGAATTCCCTGTTTTAATTGTTCTTTGTCTACTTCTGGTAAATAGGTAGTTATAATTTCTGTTTTTTCTTTTAGAGTAGCTTCTCCTAAGGTATCAAGTGTATAGATAGCTATATATCCATTGTCATCTTTTAATAAATAATGTTCCTCGCAAATTCCTTCTTTTTCTTGGTAGAAAACAACTTTAGAAGGAGTAAATTCTTGAATTCCCCATTCTCTATATTTTTCTTGTAAGTCTTCTTCTGTTTTGTTAATATCTTCTTGTGGAATATTAATTGTTTGTGCTATAACATGTTTACACTTTTGATAATAAGTTTGAAAAATATATAATGTGTTAGGGGATGTTTTTGTTTCTATGATTACGGTAGGAATTGTTGAATTTTCGTTTTCATCTTGCTGTGCTAATCTTGTATCTGCTTCTGGCTGTAAATTTGAAATTTCTTTTTTACCTCCTAAAATAAATCCAATGATGATACCAATAACAATGGTAAGAACTGCTATTATAGCAATGATATATTCTTTTTTCATACGCATCTTCCTTTTTAGTTTTTTCTTAGTATGCGTTTTTTAAGTTAAAATATACCATTTTTTGTTATTTTATATGTTTTTTTATATTGATTTTCCCTTTTTTATTTACAACTATACTTATTTCTCCTGCTTCGTCTGTTCTATACACTTTAGCTCCGCAAATTTTGAAGCCTTTCTATTACCATGCTATTTGGATGTCCAAAGGTATTTTTTTCTCCTACACCAATTAATGCAATTTTTGGTTTTACTTGTTCTAAAAATTCTTGAATGCTAGAACTTTTAGAACCATGGTGAGCAACTTTTAGTATTGTTGCTTTTAGTTCGTTGGTATTTTGGTATTCTTCCATTATTTTTTCTTCTGCTATTTGTTCAATATCTCCTGTAAGTAACATTGAAAAAGAATAATATGTAAGTTTAGCTACAATAGAATTGTTATTTAAAATATTATCTTTTATTTGTTCTTCTTTAGGCCATAATATTTTAAGTATAACGTTTTTATCTATAGTTAATTTGTCTCCTTGCTTTACTACTATTACTTTGATTCTTTTTTCTTTTACAATTTTCTTGAAATATTCATAATTCTGTGAACTCTCACCTTGCTTGCTAATTATGACTGTTTTTACCTTCAATTCCTTTAATAATGTTAAAACTCCACCTACATGGTCTGAATCAAAATGAGAAATTATCACATAGTCTAGTTTTGAAATTCCTTTATCTAATAAATATGGAATTAGCGTATTTTCCCCTACATCAAAACTTTCATTATCTTTCGAACCTCCTCCATCTATTAATATTGTTTTTCCATTTGGTGTTGTAACTAACATGCTATCTCCTTGACCTACATCTATAAAGTTAATTTTAAAAGGTTGTGGGATTTGTTTAAATGTAAAAACACATAAAATTATAATAAGTAAAATAGCAATTTGCTTTTTTCTTGTAATTCTTTTTGCCTGCTTTAATATTTTTCTTCTATTTTGTTGAAAGATAAATAGTGCAAGAATAGCATAATAAAATAGAAGCCAAGATATTTTTGGTGTAATGACTTTAATTTGAGAAAATGGTAGATTGCTAGTAAATACTGCAATTTGTAAAAATATTTTTAGAAGAAGTTGCAAAGGAATAGCTAAAATTTTTGCTACAAATGGTAATACAAAAGAAAATATAATAGTTAGAAATCCTAAAATAACTACAATTCCCATAATTGGTGATGCTAATAAATTTGAAATAAGAAAAGTAAGAGAAAGTGTATTATAGTGGTATAGCATAATTGGCATTAAGATGAGATTAGCACTTACAGTAATTAAAAGTATTTCTTTCACACTTTGCTTAATTTTTTGCATTATTTGAATCAATTTGATTTTTAGCATTTTTTGCACATTTTTTGGTTTTTGTTCTAATGTATTTTTATCTTCTTCGCATATTTGTACTTTTCTACTAATGTATTGCTTTAATGGTTTATAAAGTAGCACAATACCAAGAGTTCCACCATAAGAAAGTTGAAAGCCTACTTCTAAAATGCAATAAGGATTTAGTATCATTAGTATTAGCATAGAAATACTTATACTAGAAATCGTATTTACTCTTTTATGAAGTAACTGTGCAATAATAAGATAAATTGCCATAAAACAGGCTCTTGTAACAGAAGATGTCTGTCCTGTTAACACAATAAAAAATAATAAAAGAAAAATTGTAACTATTTTACTTTTCTTGTTTCCTATTTTTCCTATTGTCATAAGATAATGAATACCTAACATTACGTAAGAAACATGTGCTCCTGAAACAGCAAGCATATGTGATAAATTACTTTTTCGAAAAGCTTCTTGCACTTCATTTTCTAGTTCTTCCTTATCACCTATTAAAATTCCTGTTAATAAACTTGCTTCTTTTTTTTCTAATAGTTCATTTGCTTTTTCTTGTATTTTGTTTGATACAGTATTTGCTAATTTAAATATATAGTTTGTATTATTTTCTTTTTGCAATTTAATGTTTCCTGCCTTTGTTGTTACTATGCCATAAATTTTCTTCGTTTTTAGATACTGCGCATAATTAAAACCACCTTGATTCCTTTGCGTAGAAGGCTTTTCAAATTCTGCTAAAAAAGATATTTTATTTCCATACGTAAAAGTTTTTTCTTTGTTTTCTTTTTTAACTTTTAATAGTAAGTTTGTATTTTTATAAGTTGTATCATTATTGATTGTTTCTATTTTTAGAGTGTAATTCGTACTATATTGCTTTTGTGAACCATTTGATATAATGGTTCCTACAACCATAATTTCTTCTGGTATATTTGAATATTTTTTTTCAAATTGTTTTTCTAAATAGTTAATTTGCATAAATGAAATAAAATTTGCTATCATAAATAGAATTAAATATCGTTTTAAAAAACAAGTTCTTACCCATCGATTTTTCTTTCTAAAAAAATATATGATTAAAATTGCTAGACAAAAAAGGGCTATACCTATTTTAAAGTATAACCCCATTATAATTCCTAAGAGCCATGCAATCGTTATGCATAATAATTCCATTTTTCCTTCTTTCCGATTGTGCCCCTATTTTATTTTTAAACTAATCTTCTTGCTGTTTCATATCTGTTATAATAACTACCTGATAATAATGTAGAAATTTTCACGCAATATCCTGTTCCTGATGATGCATGTATAAAATTTCCATCTCCTATGTAAATACCACAATGTCCAATTCCTACCATTGTTTCATAGTCTTTGAAAAATACCAAATCTCCTGGTTGTAAGTCTTGTTTTGCTACATAAGTTCCGTTTTTTGATTGTGCTGTTGCAGAATGGCTTAAAGAAATACCAAAATGCTGATATACATACATTGTAAAGCCTGAACAGTCAAATGTTGATGGCCCTGAACCACCATATACATATTTACAACCTAAGTATTGTTTTGCATAATTTACAATTTCTTGTCCTCTTGATGTATTGCTATTTACGTTTTGTTCTATTTGTTCTTGTACTTGTTCTTGTTGTTCTTCGTTAATAGTTCCTTCTGTTCTTTCATCTGCTCCTCTAGAAGTATCTTGTTGTTTTGTATTGGATAATAGTCTCTTTGCAATGTAACCTATATTATCTCCTATTTTTACTTTATACCAATCTCCTACTTCTGCAATAACTGTTACTGTATTATTTAATATTAAAGAATCTACTATTTCTTCCTCTGTACTTGGTCCTTTACGCACATAAATAGAAGAATAATTTACATACATTACTTTTTCTTCGATTGTTGTTTCTTGCACTGTGTTTTCTTGGTCTTCATTTTGAATTCCACCACTTGGTGTTTCTCCATTTGATGTTCCTTCATTTCCTTGTATTTCTGGATTTGTATTTTCATTATTTGTTGGATTTTGCATATTAATTTGCTCTGATATTGCTTCTGTACGTATCCAACCATTTATTTCGTCTGTTTGTATGTAATACCATCCATTTACAACGTCCATGATAATTACTGATTTATCTTTGCTTAAGTTTCCAATTTTATTAGCATGTATTAATGGTAAAATTAAAACATCTGCATCTTTATCCAATTTTGCTTCTTTTATCGTAAATTCATTGTTTTGCTGTGTTTGTTCTTCTTGCTTTTGTGTCTCTTGTTGTTCTTGGTTTTGATTCTGTGTTGGAATTTGTTCTTCTGGTTTTTCATCTTCTTGTGGAGCTTGTTCTTCTGGTTGTTGTTCTTGTGGTTTTTGCTCTTGTGGTTCTTGCTGCATTATTGGTTCTTCATCTTCTATTTTTACATAATCTTTATGAACATAACCGGTAATTCCTCTTATTTTTATTTTTACCCAGTCGCCAGATTGCTCTATTACTTCTAGCTTTTCACCAAAATTTAATAACTCTAAAATAGTAGAATCTGTTGATGCTTCTTTTCTTAAATTTAGCGTATCTGTATTTACAATAGCAGTTGTTGCCATACTTTCAGTAGTAACAAAAAATGACATACAAAATAATACTACTATTCCTAATACAATTTGTTTTACACACTTCATTTTTTCTATCATCCTTTTTTACATTTCTTTGAATTTCTATTTAAAGACATTTACGTTTATAAGTATATATATAAATGAAAGAATTGTCAATACCTGTTTTGGGTCCGTCTTCAAAAATATAAAATTTACATAATAATTATAAATATATTTACATTTAACATAAAATACTGTATAATGAACAACAGCCGAAAGGTTACTCTAAGCCATAGAGGGTGAGGAGGTGACAATATGACACGGATACGCATTAGTATTTTTGCTATTGCAGAAGATAGATGAACTACAAAAAGAATTGCAAAAATACAAGGACAACACGGATAAAAACTAATTTAATTTAGTTCAGGGAACATCTGCTATTTTAGTTCCCTGTTTTTATTTCAATTTAAAAATGCATAAAAAAAAAGAATATATGTCTGCTATTACATATATTCCAAATGACAGATGACTGGATACGCATTCCAACTCTGTATTTATAGTATACTATATATTTTTATTATTGTCAAACTTTTTTTAAAATATTCAAAAATATTCAAAAATTTTACTCATTAAAGTTTTACTGTTAATTTTTATATTATCATATATTTTTTCAATTGTTTTTTATTAAATTTATGAATAACTTGTGATAAGTTAACAAAAAAAGCAAAGTTTGCAATTTATTGCTCAACTTTGCTTTTTTTATTTGCTAAAATTAATTATTCTTTAATATCAGCTACAACTCCAGAACCTACTGTTCTACCACCTTCACGGATAGCGAATCTTAGTCCTTTTTCAATAGCTATTGGAGTAATTAATTCAATTTCCATATCTACGTTATCTCCTGGCATAACCATTTCTGTTCCAGCAGGTAATTTAATAACACCTGTAACGTCTGTTGTTCTGAAATAGAATTGTGGTCTATATCCATCGAAGAATGGTGTATGACGTCCACCTTCTTCTTTTGTTAGAACGTAAACTTGAGAAGTGAATTTTGTATGTGGATGTATTGTTCCTGGTTTTGCTAAAACTTGACCTCTTTCGATGTCTTTTCTATCAATACCTCTTAATAATACACCAATGTTGTCTCCAGCTTCTGCTTGGTCTAATAGTTTTCTGAACATTTCAACACCTGTAACAACACTCTTGTTAACTGGTTTGATACCAACGATTTCAACTTCGTCTTGTAATTTAACTGTTCCTCTTTCTACTCTACCTGTAGCAACTGTTCCACGTCCTGTAATTGTGAATACGTCTTCTACTGGCATTAAGAATGGTTGGTCAACTGGTCTTTCTGGTGTTGGAATATAGTTATCAACTGCTTCCATTAATTCTTTCATGCATGCATATTCTGGTGCATTTGGATCTGTAGAGTTAGACTCTAATACTTTTAGTGAAGAACCTTTGATAATTGGAATCTCGTCTCCTGGGAAGTCATAGCTTGAAAGTAAGTCTCTAACTTCCATTTCAACTAATTCTAATAATTCTGGATCATCAACCATATCGCATTT
>CANRLO010000027.1 GCA_947631495.1 uncultured Clostridia bacterium | reverse complement strand
ACAATAATTGATTATTGGGTTTGTGTAATTGCTTTTATATTTGATTTAAATTTTGATATATCATTACAATATGTAAAAGAAAATAATTACATAGATAGTTTAATAGATAGAATAGAATATAAAAATAGTGATACGAAGCAAAAAATGGAAGATATAAGAAAAAGTGCAAAAGAATACATAGAAAATAGATGAAAATATAATTAAAATAGAGATTCGAAAATAAAAAAAGTATGTGCATTTAATTATGATAGTAACAAGGAGAAAATTATGATAAATAGTTTAATTACAGAAGCAGCAAATGAAAAAAATAGTAAATGGCAAAACATAATAAAAAGGCAGAAACCACTATATTCAAGAGAAAATGACATGCGTACAGACTTTGAAAGAGATTATACAAGAATTATTCATAGTACAGCATATAGAAGAATGAAGCACAAAACACAAGTATTTTTCTCACCTCAAAATGACCATATTTGCACAAGAGTAGAGCATATATCTCATGTAGAATCTATAAGTTATACAATAGCAAAATATTTAGGCTTAAATACGGAACTTACAAAAGCAATTGCAACAGGCCACGATTTGGGTCATAGTCCATTTGGACATCAAGGAGAAAAAATACTATCAGAAATTTCAAAAAGAGATATAGGAGAAAACTTTTGGCATGAAAAAAACGGACTAAATATGGTAGATAAAATTGAATTATTAGAAGATCCAAACGGAAATATGCAAAATATGAATTTAACCTATGCAGTAAGAGATGGAATTATATCACATTGTGGAGAAATAGACCAAAACAATTTGAAGCCACGAAATGAATATATTGATTTAGAAGAATATAAAAATCCAAATCAATTCTCTCCATATACATGGGAGGGTTGTGTAGTAAAAGTAGCAGATAAAATATCTTATTTAGGAAGAGATATTATAGATGCAATAACTTTAGGAATTTTAGACAAAAACTTAAAAGAATTATATGAATTATTACATTGTAGTTCAAGCGAAGTTATTAATAATACGAATTTAATTAATGATGTAATTTATGATTTATGCCAGAACTCTTCAATTGAAAAAGGACTATGCCTTTCTGATAAAACGTTTGAAACTATCAATGAATTAAAAAAATTTAATTATGAAAAAATCTACTTATCAGACAAACTAAAGAAATCAATTCCATACTTTAACTTAATTTTAAATAGTATTTATGATTTATTAAAGGAAAATTATAAAAATAAATGGAAAGCAAAGGCAATATGTCCAGAGCTTATTAACGATTTTGAAGCATGGCTTAGCAATTATTGGAATTTGCCAAGAGAGGCAAAAAATAAAAATGATGTAATTTTTGATATGAATAATGAAAAAGATTACTACAAAGCAATAATAACCTATATTTCAGGCATGACAGATAATTATGCAATTAAAATGTACAATAATATTATTACTTTTTAAAGAACATTCTATGACCAGTATAATTGAAGCTTTTAATATAACTAATATTATATACTTTATTATCAAAAGCATTTACAAATCAATTACAAGAGAAACCAACCACTTCTAATAATTTTAGTAGTTTCAACATCTAGTATTTTTTGACAACATAAGTGTAATGTAGTATAATAAAAAAGTAGCCAAAATTAAAAGGAGTGGTATCGAAGTGGTCATAACGAGCTACACTGGAACTGTAGTAGTCGGATTTCCGGCCCGTGGGTTCGAATCCCACCCGCTCCGCCAAAAATAGAGCATATTTCAATTATTTAAGATATGCTTTATTTTTTTATATAGTAGGAAAGTTCTCCTTGTAGGAGGACTTTCTGTACTAGATAAATATGGCGAGCCTTAGATTTTCTTAAAATTTCTATTTGTTAGAAAATCTTAGGCTCGCTTTTTTATTATGTAAGAATATTAAAAATAATAAATGAAAATCACACAAACAATTGACATAATATCAAAAATAAGATATAATACAATCAACATTAAAAAAGGAGAAAGTAGATGGAAAGTATAAAATATTGTTTATACTTGCTAGAAAACGAACTAGGAGTAGAGCCATTTTGGCCGGTATTAGTAGTTTTTTTACTAATATTATCTAGTATCTACCCTTATCATCTTAAGGGAAAATCTATTACCAAAGAAGATAAAGAAGGTAACAAAGAAACAAAATACTTTGAATATAAAGATTTTTAAGAAACAACAAAGAAAAGTAAACTTTCATAAACAAAGAAAAAGAATGGAATAAAATCCATTCTTTTTCTTTGTAATTCAATAAAATTATAGAAAACAATCACCAAATTGTTACTCTACCTAAAATTAATCTCCTAAAGGATTTCCATCAGCATCTGTATTCATGCTTCCTGTTAGGATTAAAATACCTTCTATTAAGCCCCAAATAGCAGAAACAAAAGATAACATTCCACAACTTAAAATAGAAATCAATAATTGAGCAATTGCTTTTCCTGTATATCCTAAATAGAAGTTATGAACTCCTAAACTTCCTAAAAAGATTCCAAGTAAACCAGCTGCTATTTTAGATTTTCCGCTAGATTTAGAAGTAGTATTTTCTACTTTAGTAGCATTTACTTCTATTGTTTCGTTACTATGAGTCTTTTGGCATTCTTCACAAATTTCTGTTTCTGATTCTTTTCCACAATATTTACAAAACATAAAAATTCCTCCTTAAATTTTCTTTATAATACCATTATACAAAATTCTACAAATTTTGCAAGTAAAAATGTAAAATTTGTAAAAATCATTGTAAAATTGTTACAAAAATGATAGAATTAGAAACATAAAAAAAACATGAATTCATATATTAGAAACAAGAGGTGATTAAAATTGAACATACAAGAAATTTATGATGATATGAGAAGAAAAATGGTAGATTTAGAAATAAAACAAAATGAAAATATGGCAAATCATACATCTTTTAAAGTAGGAGGAAATGCTGATATATGGATTCGAGTAAGAAAAGTGGAACAACTAAAAAAAATTATAGAATATGCAAAACAAAATAATATTCCATTTACTATTATAGGAAATGGAAGTAATGTATTAGTAAAAGACAATGGAATACGTGGAATTACATTACAACTAGATTTACAAAAAATAGAAATAAAAGAACAACAGAAAAATGTAGAGGTTTTAGTGCAGGCAGGCGTGAAATTAGGAATGCTTGCAGCTATGTTACAAAAGCAAGGTATTGCAGGGCTAGAATTTGCTTCTGGAATTCCTGGAACTATAGGAGGAGCCATTCGTATGAATGCAGGTGCCTATGGAAAAGAAATGAAGGAAATTGTAAAAGAAGTTACATACTTGCAAGAAGATGGAACAATTCAAACACTACCAAATCAAGAATTAAATTTTTCTTACAGACATAGTCGTTTTAAGGATTCACAAGGCATCATTATAGAAGCAAAATTACAACTAGAAAAAGGGAAGCCAGAAAAAATTAAAGAAAAAATGGAAATCTATAAAAAATCAAGACTAGAAAAGCAACCAGTAGATATGCCAAGTGCTGGAAGTACTTTTAAAAGAGGAACGAATTATATTTCGGCGCAATTAATTGACGAAGCTGGACTAAAAGGATATTCAATAGGAGGGGCACAAGTATCACTAAAACATGCAGGCTTCATTGTTAATACAGGAAATGCTACTGCAGAGGACATTTTAAATTTAATTGATTATGTTATAAAAGTAGTTTATGAAAAATTTGGAAAAATATTAGAGATGGAAGTAGAAGTTATAGGAGAGTAAGTAATAATATTAAAAGGTTAGTAAATCAATAAGGTTAAAAAAATAAAATTAATAAAGTAACAAAATTCAAGAAAGAGGAATGAAAAAATGAAAGGTTTTTGGAAATGGTTTAAAAAAGAATCAAAAATGAAAAGATGGATGCTGTTAATTATAATAGGAATTGTACTAGCTTGTTATGGAATGACAATTTTACTAACAGCAGAGCAATTAGGATTTAAAGATTTAGCAAAAATAATAGTAAGTTTTGTAGTTGGCTTTACATTAGTAATTATTGCTAATATCTTTATGCAAAGAAGAACACTAGAATTATTAGTACAAGAAACAGATAAAAGGGACGAAGCAAAAACTGGAAATGTAAAATCTCTTATCTTTAATAAAAAAGTATATGATGAAGGACCAAATATTGTTGTAATTGGTGGTGGTTCAGGATTAGATTCTGTATTAAAGGGGTTAAAGAAATATACTAACAATATAACAGCTATAGTAACCGTATCTGACTATGGAGCAGCTGCTACAGATTCTAGAAAATTATTAGAAACTATGCCACTAGATGATATAAAAAATAGTTTTGTAGCTCTATCTGAAAATGAACCAATCATGAATGGAATTATGAACTATAAATTTACAGAAGGAAAATTAAAATCTTTATGTTTTGGAGACATATATCTTTTAGCTATGAAAGAATTATATGGAGATTTTACAGCTTCTGTTGAACAATCAAATCATGTATTAAATATAACAGGAAAAGTATTACCAGTTACCTTAGAAGCTATTGATATTTGTGCAGAATTAGAAGATGGCACCGTAATTCAAAACAAAGATAAAATAGCAGAAACAGTAATAGATAAGGTAAGTAAAATTAATCGTATTTTTATAAACCCTTCAAATTGCATGCCTGCACCAGGGGTGTTAGAAGCAATTCAAAAAGCAGATGCTATTATTATTGGACCTGGTAGTTTATATACAAATGTTATTCCAAACTTACTTGTAAAAGGAGTAGCAAAAGCAATTAAAGAAAATAAAGGATTTAAAATATACATAAGCAATATTATGACAGAGCCTGGACAAACTGATAATTACGCACTATCTGATCATATTAAAGCTATTCAAGAACATGCTGGAAAAGGAATTATTGATTATTGTATTTATGACATAGGAGAAATTGTGCCAGAATTTATTAGAAGATATAATAGAGAAGGTGCAGATTTAGTAGAACAAGATATAGCAAAAGCCAAAGAAGAAGGCGTTAAATTATTACAAAGAAATTTATCTTATATTGATTCTGAATTTATTCGCCATAATCCTGATGCTATTGCTTCTGCCATTATTGAACTTGTATGCGAAGATTTGAAATTTAAAGATATGCAAAATGATACAAAATATTTAATGTTAAATTCTAGATTAAAAGAAACTAAGAAACAATTAAAAGAGACAATGGAAACAAAACCAAAAGCACATAAAAAGAATAAAAATGTTGTAAGGTCAAAAAGCAAATTCGCAGAAAAATATAATGAAAGAATTCAATCTATTAAAGAAAGTGATGAAAAAGCATTAAAAAGAAAAGAAGCAAAATTAAAGGAAAAAGAAAGACGAGAAAGAAAAGCCCAAACTAAAAGTAAGGATAAGGCTGTAAGCAAAAGTAAATAAGAATAATAAACAAAAGAAAAAAATAGGAGGAACCAATGAAATATGTAAATATCAGTTTAGATGAAGGTTTAAAAAAAGAATGGATTATTACAAATGGAATAGGAGGTTATGCAAGTTCTACCATGAGTTCTGCAAATACTAGAAGATACCATGGCTTACTTGTGGCACCTCTTACACCACCAGCTAGAAGACATTTAGTTCTTTCTAAAGTAGATGAAAGTATAGAGGTAGGAAATAAAAAATATAATTTATATACGAATGTTGGAAAAGATTATATATCAAGAGGATATGAATATTTGATAAGTTTTGAAAAAGAGTATATTCCTATTTATACTTATCAAGTAGAAGATATTATTATAAAAAAATACATTTGTATGGAATATGGGAAAAATACGGTTGTTATACTATATCAAATTTATAATCAAAACAAAGAGGCAAAACTAACCATAGCACCTCTCCTTAATTTTCGAGATTTTCACAGCAATAGTTATGAGCACACTTTCCAAATGAAACAGGAGGAAAAAAACAAAAAACTTAAGGTAATACTTGATGGAAATTCTCAAACACCAATATATTTACATGTTTCAGAAGGAAAATATCAAAAACATGAAAATAATAGTTTTCAAAATATGTTTTATTTAGAAGAAGAAAAAAGAGGATTTTGTGCCGAAGAAAATCATGCTATTCCTGGATGCTATGAAATTACAATTGAACCAAATGCAAGAAAAGAAATTACATTTGTCGCTTCTTTAGAAGAAAATATTGAAGAAATTAATGCAAAAGATGTTATTAGTAAAGAAGTAGCACGTTTAAGTTCACTTGTTTATGATTCAGGTGTAACAGAAAGTTTAAGTGAGAAAAGGGCTATTCAAGATAAAGAAACAATAAACAAAATTCAATTGCTAAGAGATTATATAATTGCTACAGATAACTTTATAGTATATCGCCCAAGCTTTGGACTTCATACTATAATTGCAGGTTATCCATGGTTTTTAGATTGGGGAAGGGATAGTTTAATTTCTTTTGAAGGGTTACTTCTAAAAACGAAAAGATATGATATTGCAAAAGAAGTATTACTAACTATGATTCGTGATATCAAATTTGGTTTAGTGCCAAATGGATATTCTGGATATGATAATCGTCCTTTATATAATAGTGCAGATAGTTCACTTTTGTTATTTGAACAAATCAAAAAATATCTAAATTACACAAATGACGAAAAATTCATCAAAGAAAATTTTTATGAAGTAATGAAAAAAATCATAGAAAGCTATCAAAATGGAATCGATGTAGAAGGAAATGATATTTACCTTGACACAGATGGACTTATAAGTAGTGGAAATGAGCATATTCAAAATACATGGATGGATGCTAAAATTGGAAACTTTGTTGTTACGCCAAGAAATGGAAAAGCAGTAGAAATTAATAGCATGTGGTATAATGCTTTAAAAATCATGGAAGAATTAACCACTCGTTTTGAAAGCAAAACAAAAGCAATCAAATACAAAAAAATGGCGTTAGAGTGTCAAAAATCTTTTGTAGAAAAATTTTATAATAAAAGAAGGAAATGTTTATATGACGTTTTAGGAGATAGCAAAATAAGGCCAAATCAATTATTTGCATTAAGCCTTACTTATCCTATTTTAGAACCTAACACAGAAATTGCAAAAGAAATGTTTGAAACAGTAACTACAAAACTATTAAACCCTTATGGATTAAAAACCTTAGCAAAAGGTGAAGAAAACTATATTGAAGTCTATGAAGGAGATAGTTTTAAACGAGATATGAGTTATCACCAAGGAATTACGTGGCCATGGCTACTTGGTATTTACTACGATAGTTTCAAAAAAATTCTAGTAAGTGAAAAGAACAAAACTAAAAAACAAGAATTACAAGTAAAATATGATGCTTTTGTAAAGAGTGTAAAAGATACGTTTGCAAAAGAATTAAAAGAAGGAAAAACCATTGGTGGAATATCCGAAATTTATGATTCGAAAAAACCTTACGAAGCAAAAGGAGCATATGAGCAGGCATGGAGCGTAGCAGAAGTGTTCCGTATTATATTAGAAAATGAGTAAAAGGAAAAGCAAGAAAAATAGCAGATTTTGTCGTGCGATTTTTCTTGCTTTTTCTTATTTTACCTAGTATAATAATATTCATAGAAAGTGTAAAATTTTAGAAGGGTGGTGTGAAGTATAGTGAGGAAAAGTAGTAAACAGCAAGAAAAATTATTTACTACGTTAGCAAAAGAAGCAGAAGAAGATATTAAGAAAAATGGAACAATTTCGTGGGAAGAATTTTGGAAATATGCAGACAAAATAGAAGAAGACGAAAGGAGAAAAATAAAATACATAAATCAAAATACTATACAGTTACATTTAGCAACATGGTTAGGCAAGATTTCAAAGAGATTTATAAAAGCCTAAATAAGTTATCAATTCATGTTGCAAGAAAATTTAAAAAGCAATTAAAAAGGAAATTATTATTTATACAAGAAAATCCTTATTTTTATCAATGTATAGAAATAGATAAAGACAAAAGAAGATGTTTTTTTCTAAAGTATGTTATAATCTATAAAATTGAAGATAGCAAAGTTATAATTTTAAGAATAGTTTCTCAAAAAATAAATTATAATCAAAAAAGATTCTTTAAAGTAAAATCCGGAAAAGAACTTGAATTTAATAAAAGAAAATGATAAGATGATAGCGTAAAAAGAAAGGAAATTTACGTGATTTCATGATAACAATTGAAAATTTAGAAAAAGATTTAAAAGCAGGAAAATTAAATAGCATTTACCTTTTGTATGGGGAAGAAACCTTCCTTTTAGAATCATGCCTAAAAAAAATAAAAAGCAACTTTGGAGAAAGAAAAGAAGGAATTAATGAAATAAAAATAGACGAAAGTAATGTTAGTGAAATTATTTCAGATATTGAAACACCAGCATTTGGCTATGAAAAAAAGCTAATTATTGCTCGTAATACAGGTCTATTTAAAAAAGAAGGAAAAAAGAAAACAGTAAGCAATAGTAGTGCAATAATTAGCAAACTTACAGAATACATTAAAGAGAATAATAAGCTTATGCAAGAAGCGGTTGTTTTAGTATTTGTAGAGCAAGAAGTAGAAAAAAATGAATTATATAAAGTATTAGAACAATATGGTGTTATTTGTGAATTTCAAGAGCTAAAGCCAATTCAAATTACAGCAAGATTAAAAGCAATTTGCAAAGCTTACCAAGTACAAGTAGAAGATAGTACATTACAGTATTTTATTGAATGCTGTGGAACTAATATGCAAGAATTAATCAATGAAATACGTAAGCTAATTGAATATGTTGGTACAGGTGGAACAATACAAAAACAAGCAATCGACTTACTATGTATCAAACAATTAGATAGCATCATTTTTGATCTAACGGATAATTTAGGAAAAAGACAAACAAAAAAAGCATTAGAAGTATTACATGGTTTGATATATCAAAAAGAACCAATTCAAAAAATACTAATTACCTTATATCATCATTTCAAAAAATTATATATCATAAAAATAGCACAAAGAGAGAATAAAAACATAGCAGAAAGTTTAGATTTAAAGCCAAATCAAATGTTTCTAGTAAACAAATATACCATGCAAGCAAATTACTTTAAAGAAAGTGAATTAAAGCAAATTGTAGAAGAACTAATCAATTTAGATTACAACTACAAAATAGGCAATATTGACTTAGAAGTAGGATTAGAATCAATCTTGTGCCATTATTGCTAGTTAAATTTTAGGGACGGGTCTAAAAATTTATATTTTTTTAAATTTTTAGACCCGTCCCTAAAATTTAACAATTTTTGCATACTTTTTTAAAATTAACAAAAACTAAAAGAAAAGAATTAGGAAAACGAAAGGATGAAAAAGTATGTATAATTTTAGAACTGATTTAGCAGACGAAAGAAGAAATTTGTATCGAAAGGCTAATAATTTAGAAGAAATAGATGGAATTGAAACAGAAGAAGAACAAATTAGTGAAAAGGTAAAAGTAACAAGAGTGAAAATTACAAATGAACAGGGAGAACAAGCCATAGGAAAAGTAAAGGGAAGTTATATTACTATTGATATTAAAAAAATTAATTTATTAACAGAAGAAGAAAAAGAGCAAGCAGCAAATACTTTGGCAAATGAATTAAAAACATTAATAGGTGAGAAAATACAATTTAAAGAAGATATTTTAGTGGTAGGCTTAGGAAATGAAGAAGTAACGCCAGATGCGTTAGGTCCAAATGTAATAAAAGATGTTGAAGTAACAAGGCATATTATAAATTATCTTCCACAATATATTGATGAAAATGCAAGACCAGTTAGTGCCATTGCACCAGGTGTATTAGGAACTACAGGAATTGAAACTTTAGAAATTATTAAAGGTGTTGTAGAGCATATAAAACCAAAATTACTAATTGTCATTGATGCATTAGCTTCTAGAAGCATGGAAAGAATTAGCTCTACAATTCAAATTTCCAATACTGGAATTGTACCGGGAGCAGGTGTAGGAAATACAAGAAAAGAAATTACACAAAATACTTTAGGTATTCCTGTTATTGCCATTGGCATTCCAACAGTTGTAGAAACAGCAGTAGTAGTAAATGATGCTTTAGCTCTTTTTATTGATAAATTGCAACAAGAGGCAAAGTCAAATGATTATTTAAATAAATTAAAAGAAGAAGATAATTATGAACAAATAAAAGAAGCACTTCTTCCAAAAGATTTTAATTTTATTGTTACGCCAAAAGAAATTGACGAACTTATTTTAAATATGTCCTCAGTTGTAGCAAGAGGAATAAATATGGCACTTTAAAAATAATTGTATCATGCATAAGTGTTGCATAATAAAAATAAGTCTACAATAATAATAAAAAACTAAATGAAGATAAAGATAATGTAAAAAATATGGCACTTTAAGAATAAAGTGCCAAGTGAAGAATATATAATAAAGTTAGGTGCAAAGGGTAAAAAATATAGAAAAAGTATTTTGCCTTTGGACCTTCTTTTTGATTGTAAAACAAAATAAAGCAAAGAGATAGTGAAGTGAAAAGTCCACAAGATAAATAATGAAAATATAGACTACGTGTAGCAATAATATCAGGAATATATTTTGCAAAGCACAAAACAATTGTGCATAATGCCATTTGCCATTTCTTTTCTTTGAAAAAGTAAAACACAAACATAATTAAAATACCAAAAGCACCATAATCTACATGTAACACTTCTCCTAAAATACTTACAAAAATAACTAACAAAAAACCTACTATTTTATGCTTTGACTTTTCGTATAAAAATAAAGCAAGCATTCCCAAGAAGAAAGTAAAGAAAATATTCAACGCAAAAGAGTTAGAAAAGGTTGATAAAAATAGCATAAAAGGAATTTGCGAAATACAAGCAAACACAAATAATTTCAAGATATGCTTTTTTAAATTCTTTGTATGTATATAACCTTGAACTGCTTGAAAAGCAAAAATAGGGAAAGCAATTCTTCCTATTAAATTAAAAAAAGAAAATCTGCATAAAACACTATCTCCAATATGGTCTGAAAGCATTGTTATAACACCAACAATTTTCAATAAAAAACTTGTCAAATTTATCACCTACTTGTTATATTATCTAATAAAGTAAAAGAAAAATCAAGTAAAATGTCTTGCATAAAACAAGAAATTAAGATACAATAATTTCATAAAATACGAAGGAGGAAAGAAAAATATGTCTAACATGAAATTAGAAATAAAATATACAGGAATAGAAACACAAAAAATCCTACAATATACCGAAAAAGTGGAGAAAATTCATCATGAATTACAAGAAAAACAAGAAGATGAAAAAGAATTTCTTGGCTGGCTTAGTTTGCCAACTAATTATGATAAAGAAGAATTTGAAAGAATAAAAAAATGTGCAAAGAAAATTCGTAAAGATTCAGAAGTATTTGTAGTTATAGGAATTGGAGGCTCTTATTTAGGGGCAAGAGCTGTAATTGAAAGCTTAACACCTACATTTTATAATTTATTACCAAAAGAGCAAAGAAAAGCACCACAAATTTTATTTGTAGGAAACAATATGAGTGGAAACTATTTAAATGACTTGGTAGAGTTAATTGGAAATAGAGATTTATCCATCAACGTCATTTCAAAATCAGGAACTACAACAGAGCCTGCCATTGCTTTTCGTTTCTTCCGTGAATTTATGGAAAATAAATATGGTGTAAAAGAAGCAAGAAAAAGAATTTATGTTACAACTGATAAAGAAAAAGGAGCATTAAAAACATTAGCTAAAAAAGAAGGGTATGAAACCTTTATTGTGCCAGATAATGTAGGAGGAAGGTATTCTGTTTTAACAGCGGTAGGTTTACTTCCTATTAGTGTAGCCGATATTGACATTGATAAACTAATGGAAGGAGCAAGATTTGCTCAAGGAAAATATAGTGATGAAAACTTAAAATACAATGATTGCTATAAATATGCTGTTTTAAGAAATCTTCTTTATGAGCAAAGAAAAAATATTGAAATTTTAGTAACATATGAACCAAAATTACACTATTTTATTGAATGGTGGAAGCAATTATTTGGAGAAAGTGAAGGAAAAGACGGAAAAGGAATTTATCCATCTGGTGCAGAATTTACAACAGATTTACATTCGCTTGGTCAATATATTCAAGAGGGAAGACGTAATTTATTTGAAACAGTATTAAATATTGAAAAACAAGAAGCAAATATGAAAATTCATTATGATGAAGACAATTTAGATGAATTAAACTATTTAGAGGGAAAAACCATGGACTATGTAAATAGCAGAGCAATGCAAGCAACCATAAATGCTCATGTGGATGGAAAAGTACCCAATATTGTGCTAAATATTGAGAAACTAAACGAAGAAACAATAGGACATCTTATTTACTTCTTTGAACTTGCCTGTGCTATGTCTGGAAAATTATTAGGGGTAAATCCATTTAATCAACCTGGTGTAGAAAAATATAAAACAAATATGTTTAAGCTTCTTGGAAAACCGGGATATGAAGAAAAATAAAGAAAAAAAAGCCTTATACTTTAAAAGGCTCTTTTTATGTGATTTTATTGGTGTCAATGACGTAGATATCTACAACTTTTTGTCTATTTTCACAATCGATACAAATATCAATCAATTTATTTATTTTTAATAAATTACAATATTTATTACAAAATTTATGAAAAAATTTAGACATGCTTACCAAAAAATCGAAGCGAACAAAATTACTTTGCCCGCTTCTTCAATATTCAGTTGTAAGGTTTTTTAGAAAATATCACCCATATAGTCGTCCACACCATTTTCCATAAGAGTCATATTAAGACTCCAAGCATCATCAACAACCTTGTTGTATCTGGCGAGAATTTCATCAGGACTCTTTGTTGTTTCTTCCTTGATTGTCGCTTTAGCAGTTCCTTCAGCTTGTCCAAAAGGAAAGAAACCTCCATACCTAGGATTAAATATTGTCCGGCCCCCATCTCTTTTCAAATTAGGAAAGCAGTAAAGAACTGGGAAAAGCTCACGTTCTGTTGACATCATCAGATATACAAGATTATTGTTGGCTTCATCATATTTCCCATGAATGTACCTTTCAGAATCATAGCGAGATGAAAGCTGTTCCTCCATGTAACCTTTGATCTGTCCAGACTTTTCTAGTACAAAGTACCCTTTAAAGATTCCTGGTAATTTATCGTACCAAAAACGTAGCCGGAACTTACCTTCAATACTGAACACTCTCATATTTTTCCTCCTAACAATTGTTTTTTGAAAATTTACAAAAATTTGCTATTATTATAGTTCATATAGCTACGAATAATAATATAAGTAGTATATCATATTTTTATGTCAATTTCAATAATTTTGGTAAAAAAATCACTGTTTTGAATAATTTTAATAATTTTCACTATACTATTTTTTTCCAATATATATTATTGAATAGGAATAATGCGACTTGATTTTGTTCTTCTTTTGTCATTTCCATAATTTTAGCCATTGCAAACATTATAAGATGATATTTAGCAAAATTTATTAGGGTAGTTCTATATTCATAAACAATTTTTTATAACAAAGCACTTTGCTCTGTCATAATTCCTAACCCCTTATGAGTTTTGACTAATGTTACAAAACTCGGGCTATGATGTAATACATACTGAAAATAAAACTAAAAAAATACTATCCTTTTTTCAGAATAGTATTTTTAACACCCTGTCCATTAGTTCGAACAGATACGTCGTTGGTGCGGATGAGAGGACTTGAACCCCCACCCTTTCGGACTAGATCCTAAGTCTAGCGCGTCTGCCAGTTTCGCCACATCCGCATCTTTATCTTGTCGACAATATTTATATTAGCACATTTTTATGCTTCATGTCAATAGGTATAAGAAAAAAGATTAAGAAAAATTTAAATTAATATAAAACTTAATTATAAATACAAAAAATGCTTAATAAAATATTATATAACAAACGAGAGACTATTATTGTAACTAGATTAGAAGAAATTATTTCTTTGAAGAATTGACATAAATCATTTTGAGTAGTATAATAAAGAAGTAAAATTTATTTTTAACACTCAAAACAATAATTTGTAGGAGGAAGAAAACATGGCAAATCGGAAAAGATTATGTAGTACTATTATTGGATTGGTAATAGCAATACTTTTAGAATTGTTTTTGTGCAAAAAAATACCTATAGAATTTCCCTTTATCCTCATAAGTGGACTTCTGTATTGGAGTGCTTTTATGGTGGAAGTAGAAGCAATATGGGATTTAATTAAGAAATCACATATAAGAAAAAACATTCTAATTGTTGAATGGATGACTTCTGGACAAATTCTAATAACAACATTATTATTAGGAAGAGCCCCAGTAGATCATAAGAGTATTCTTGTAATTGTTTTTGGTTTGGCTCTTGCCATATTTGTAATTTTAGGAGCTTATAGAATAGAAGCAGAAAAAAGATATTGAAAAAACAGAATAAGTTGTATATAATAAAGGCAAGGTAATACCTTGCTTTTATTATTTTTATAAATTAGGGACGTTATCCTCTGCATAAGTTATCCGTAATTCACTTCGTTCAAACGGCTAACTTATCATTTTGTGCCATCTGTCCCTTTTGTCTCATTAATAAATAATAAAAATATGTTGAAATGTTCATATTTAAACTTCATTTTTTGAAAGGATAAAATAAATGGAAATTAAGAAAAATCAAGAATATATTGTAAATATTATCGATTATGGAATGGAAGGAGAAGGCATTGCAAAAATAGAAAATTTTACTGTTTTTATTCCAAATGCCATGAAAGGTGAAAAAGTAAAAATCCTAATTGTAAAAGTGCTTTCTTCTTATGCTTATGGAAAACTATTAGAAATTATAGAACCATCTCCTTACCGCATAGAAAGTGATTGTGCTACTTATCAAAGATGTGGAGGATGTAGTCTTCGCCATATCGACTATGAAGAAACATTAAACATTAAGCAAAATATGGTGCAAAATTTAGTAAGTAAAACTTTAAATAAAAATGTGAAGATAAAGTCAACTATTGGAATGGGAAATCCTTATCATTATCGTAACAAAGCACAATTTCCAGTAGGGTTAAATAAACAAAACGAAAAAGTAGTTGGTGTATTTGCAAAAAGAACTCATGAAATTATTCCAATGCAAGATTGTTTC
>CANRLO010000026.1 GCA_947631495.1 uncultured Clostridia bacterium | reverse complement strand
TTTCGGAATGCAAAAAAAGAAAAAATTTGATATAATATAAATACTAAATTCAAAATAGGGGAAAGAAAATGTACTTAAAACCATTAAAAATAGGAAATGTAACTTTAGAAAATAATATATTACTAGCACCCATGGCAGGAATTACCGATAGAGCTTTTAGAAAAATCTGTAAAAATTATGGAGCAGGTTTAGTATGTAGCGAAATGGTAAGTAGCAAAGCGTTATTTTACAATGATGAAAAAACGAAATTGCTTTTAAATACAGAAGGTGAAAAAAAGCCTATTTCAATACAAATATTTGGAAGTGATGCTGATACCATGGGATATGCAGCAAATTATGTATCAAAAATAGCTGATATTGTTGATATAAATATGGGTTGCCCAGCTCCAAAAGTAGTAAAAAATGGAGATGGAAGCAAACTATTATTAAATTTAGAATTAGTAGAAAAAATAGTAAAAGAAGTAGTTAAAAATTCAAGTGTGCCAGTTACAGTAAAAATCAGAAAAGGTTGGGACGAAGAAAATATTGTAGCAGTAGAAGCGGCTAAAATAATAGAAGAAGCGGGAGCATCTGCAATTACTATCCATGGAAGAACAAGACAGGAATTTTATACAGGAAAAGCAGATTGGGATATTACCAAAAAAGTAAAAGAAAATGTATCTATTCCTGTAATTGGAAATGGTGATATCAAAACCAAAGAAGATGCTTTAGAAATTTTTGAAAAAACAAATGTAGATGGTATTATGATAGGACGAGCAAGCTTAGGAAATCCATGGATATTTGAAGAAATAATAAATTACTTGCAAGGAAACGAGCAAAGACAAATAGAAAAAGAAGAAAAATTAGAAACCATATTAAAACATATAGAATGGGAAGTAGAAGAAAAAGGCGAAAGAGTAGGAATAAATGAATTAAGAAAGCATCTATCAGCATATATAAAAAATATGCCAGATGCAACTAGCATGAGAGAAAAAATCAATAAAATAGATACAAAAGCAGAACTGATAACTTGTCTTAAAGAATACTTTACATTAGCAAACATATAATGAAAGAAAGAATAGCAAAAATGCTATTCTTTTTTAGTTAATAGATAATGTAGTTAGAAAAAATATTCTATACAATATTAATAAAAAACATTATCTATTAACTCTTTAATACAAAGAGAAACTAATTTAAGTAAAACTTAGATTATTAAAAAAGTAGCAAACTACTTTAGTTTCAGAAAGGGGAAAACATGAAAAATAAAAAAATAATTTTAATTTTTTTCATTATCTTAATCTTAGTAGCACTTACAATTTTTTTCATTTTTTATTATAAAAACGGAAAAAATGGAAACACTATGATTAACCAATCGGAAGAAAAAATATTAGATACAATTTTAAATATGACATCTTATCAAGCAAAACTAGATATTACAATAGAAACAAACAAAAATAAAACAAAATATGTAGTAAGCCAAAGTATGAAAAATGGAATATCAAAGCAAGAAGTACTAGAGCCAGAAAATATAGCCGGAGTTGTAACAGAATATGATGGAAAAAATTTAAAAATAAGAAATAACAAATTAAACTTAGAAACAACATTTGAAAACTATCAATATATGGTAGAAAACAGATTATGGCTAGATTCTTTTATTCAAGAATATAAAGAAAACAACAATACCAAAATTAGTAGTCAAGAAAATGAAATAATATTAGAAACAGAGAAAAAAGAAAATCCATATAACGTCCACAAAAAATTATATCTAGATAAAAAAACAGGGAAACCAACCAAAATGATAGTTCAAGATATTAACCAAAAAACACTAGTCTACATATTATATACTGAGGTAACAATCTCGAAATAAAATTCAAAATATATAAAAATAAGAAACTTTCGATATGGAAAAATAGTAGGAGTGATAGACAAATGGTAATAAAAAGAGGAGATATGTTTTATGCAGATTTAAGTCCAGTCGTAGGTTCAGAACAAGGAGGAATCAGACCCGTTATTATTATTCAAAATGATATTGGAAATAAACACAGCCCAACAGTCATTGCTGCCGCTATTACCTCCCAAACAGGAAAAACAAAACTACCAACCCATATTGAAATAGGTTCAGGAGATAGCGGATTAAAGGCAGACTCAATTGTACTTACAGAACAAATTAGAACAATTGATAAAAGCAGATTAAAAGAAAAAATAGGTCATATCAATGATGATGTCGTAATGAATAAAATAAATAATGCCTTAGGCGTTAGTTTTGGATTAGATGATTAGAAATTTTAGGGACGGGGGTTAAAATTTCTAATTTGTGGAAAACTTTTTTTATTATTAACATTTTATCCACAGGTTAGAAATTTTAACCCCCGTCCCTAAAATTTCCTAAATCTTTAATTTCTTTATAATTTTTACTTCTTTATATAATTTTTCTTTTACTTCTTGTCTTAAAAAGAAAGCTTGTCTATATTCTTCTAAAATTTGTTTATAATTTTCAGCATTTTCTCCAGATGAGAACAACATTCTCATACCTTCTTGATAATATTCCTTTTCTTTTTCTTTTTTTGCATTTTGACTTTTTGAATCATATTTTTCAATTTTTTCTAAACGTTTTATTTGCTCAGCTAAATAATCAATATATTCCATAACACCACTAATTTCATATAATGTATCGTCAATTACTACTTTAAAAAGAGCATTTAGAGCTTTTGGGTTAATTTTTCCTACTTTATAATTTTCTTTTAAAGAATCCAAAGCAACTGTTTTAATATAATCTGTAGGTTGAGCATCTCTAATTAATTCCCTTAACGTTTCAGAAATATTAATGTGCGTTGTGTATTGCCTTTTGGTTACAATAGCGTCATACTCGTCTGCAACGCGAATAATCTGTGCCACATAAGGAATATCTTTTTTTGTTAATCCATTTGGATAACCTGTTCCATTTAAAGCTTCATGGTGATATAAAGCACCATCTGCATAAGGTCTTAACTTTAAGTCCTTCATACACATTTCATATCCAATTGTAGTGTGCGTTTTCATAATTTCATATTCTTCTTCTGTTAGAGCAGTTGGCTTATTTAAAATTTCTTTAGGAATTGCCATTTTTCCAATATCATGTAAATAAGCACAAATAGTAGCATGAATTGTAAAAGCTTTTCTACAATGCAAGTATTCGCAAATACGGCAAACTAAATTAGCTACATTTTCACTATGACGCCTTGTGAAAATATCCAATTGTTCTAGCATAGATAACTGATATTTCATAACTGCGTCTAAATTATAAGATTTTAAATTAGTAGGACTATAAAAATCTATTTTTGGTTCAAACATATTTTTTATTCCTTTCTTTTGTACTAAATAAATCATAACATTTCTATATTTAGAATGCAAGAAATAGATAGAAAATTAACTAAAATATACAAGAGAAAAAATTATTTTGCCTTACTAATTAAGATGATAGATTGAATTAAAAACGAGAAAAAGGATAAAATTTCCAAGTTGAAAAGCACGAAAAAATATGGTATGATAAATGCAGATAAAGAAGGAATGAAAGAAAAGATGAAATGTAAAGAACAAACATATATAATAGAAAATTGTAATACGTTTGAATTAAGAGATATATTTGAATGTGGACAATGTTTTAGATGGAATAAACAAGAAGATGGAAGTTATATTGGAATCGTAAGAAACAATGTTATAAAAGTAAAAAAACAAGAAAATAAGGTAATATTTCAAAGCGTAGGAGAAGACAATCTACAAGAACTTGTTACCGAATATTTTGATTTTAATACAAACTATGAAAAAATTAAGGAAACCTTATCAAACATAGATGAAAACATGAAAAAGAGCATTTCTTATGGAAAAGGCATTCGTATTTTAAATCAAGACTTGTGGGAAACAATTATTTCTTTTATTATTTCAGCTAATAATAATATCCCTAGAATAAAAGGAATTATAGAAAGAATGGCAAAGGCATATGGAAAAGAAATAATTTTTGAAAATAAAAGCTACTATACATTTCCAACACCTTATACATTGGCACAAGCAAGTGTGGCAGATTTAAGAAGCTTAGGACTTGGTTTTCGAGATGTAAGAGTTTATGAAACAACAAAAATGATACAAAGCAAGCAAATAGATTTAGAAAAGTTAAAACAAGAAAAAGATTTTGAAAAAGTAAGAAATACATTGCTTACCCTTCCAGGAGTAGGACCAAAAGTAGCAGATTGTATTTTACTATTTTCTTCTTTAAAAAGATGGGAAGCCTTTCCTATAGATGTATGGGTAAGAAGAGTAATGAATGAACTATATATAAAAGAACCAAATGAAAACAAAGTAAAAAAAGAAGAAATACAAAAAATTGCTTATGAAAAATTTGGCTCGCTAGCAGGAATCGCGCAACAATACTTATTCTACTGGAAAAGAGAAGCTTGATACATTAGGGACGTTTCTTTTTGTATTACAATGTGTACCTTTGGGGACGTTTCCTAAAGGTACATTTAGAATAGGAGTAAACTATGATAATACCAAAAAAATTAGAAAAAGGAGATAAAATAGGAGTTATAGCACCTTCTAATCCAATTACAGAAGAAAGATTAGAGGCAATTAATGAATCCATTTTATTAATGGAAAGTTCAGGATTTTCAATTGAATTTGGAAAGTATGTATTTCAAAATTCTTTAGGATATGGTGCTACAGCAAAGCAAAAAGCAGAAGATATTAACAAAATGTTTGAAAACAAAGAGATAAAAGCAATTTTCTGTGCTACAGGTGGTGCAAACTCTAATTCTACTTTTGAATATTTAGATTATGAATTAATAAAAAACAATCCTAAAATTTTATGTGGATTTAGTGATGCTACATCACTTACAAATATGATTACACAAAAAACAGGACTTATTACTTTTAATGGGCCAACATTTAAAGCTTTAACTTCATGGCAAACCCCTTATGGCTATGAGCAGGTTATGAAACGTTTTGTAAAACAAGAAATATCTTTAAGAGAAGAGGATGATGAATTTATAACTTTACAAGAAGGAATAGCAGAAGGAAGACTAATTGGAGGAAACTTAAGCTTAGCAGCAGGAATGAGTGCAGGAAGTTATTCTTTAGACTTTACAGATAAAATTTTATTTATTGAAGAATTATTTTTAGAAAGTCCACCTGAAATGGTAAGCCATTATTTATACGAAATGAAGCAAAATGGGGTGTTTGACAAAATAAAAGGAATTTGGGTAGGAAATTATGAAGGCTCAATTGCATTAGAAAAAATATTATTTGATACTTTACAACAAGAATATAAATTTCCTATTATAAAATCAAATAACTTTGGACATACAGAGAAAAAACAAGTAATACCAATAGGAACAATGGCAAGAATTGATACTAGTAAGGTAAATAAAATTGAACTATTAGAAAATTGTGTAAAATAATAGAAGTGAATTAAAGTTTGCTTCTTTTTATTTTTGAATAAATATGTAACAAATTACATTTACAATAATTAGTGAAAAATTTATTACAATATGTTACTAATTTGTAATAAATTCATGACAAATAAGAAGGTAATTTCATAAAAAGTATTGACGAAAGAAAAACGTATTGGTAAAATGATAAAAATAAAGTAGTAACTTATAAACATAATACAAATAAAAACGTAAATAATAATGAAAAGTTAAAAAAATAAGAAAAATAAAAAGATAAAGATATTAAAATTATTATTTATAAATTATTATTTTAGTAAAAGTGGAGGAACACTAATGACAAAAATTAGTAAAGAAAAACAAAGAAATATCAAAGGAATTACACTAATTTCACTTGTAATTACAATTATTATTTTAATCATTTTAGCAGGAATTAATATAAATCTAGTATTAGGAGAAAATGGACTATTTAGTAGGGCAAAACAAGCGAAAGAAGAATATATAAATGCACAAATAGCAGAGCAAGAAGGAATAAACAACTTGGAAAAACAAATTGAAGAATTAAATAAAGGACTTCCACAAAATACACCTGAAACAGAAGCAGGAACAGAGGTACAATTACCAAGTAAGTGGTTAACAACAACATCTGCATATATGGAAACAGAAAAAGGAGAAATAGTAAAAAAGGAAGTAGTAGCGTCAAATGTAAAAGCAATATCAACAGGAAATGGAGAGATTGTACCAGTACCCAAAGGATTCTACTATGTAGGAGGAACAGTATCAAGTGGAGTAGTAATATCAGATAATAAAGATGACCAAAATAAATATGCAGGGAAAACAGATGTACCAGCAGGAGCAATATATAACGAAGATGGAAGTGCAAAAAGAATAGTATATGATGATGCAGGAAAAGTAACGTTAGATGAATTTACAGAAGAAGAAAAAAATACAGCAATATTAGGAAACCAATTTGTATGGATACCAGTAACAGAAGAAAAATATGTAAAAACAAAATGGGATACAAAATATCAAAGTGCCACATGGGAAACACAAACTAATTTAGCAGAACTTGCTCAAATAAGAAAATATGAAGGTTTTTATGTAGGAAGATATGAAGCAGGAACAAGTGAAATAACGTTATCAACAGGAGAATCAACGGTAGATTTTTCGGCATCACATACAGCAAGTAGTTGGGAAAATACAGATTTTTCTATAAGAGATGATTTAAGTAATCATACAGTAACAGGAAAAATAACAAGTAAGGCAGGAGAAATACCATATTACCATGCAGACTATTTTACAGCTGTAAAATTAACTCGTAATATGTATCAAACAGAATATGTGCAAAGCGGATTAGTAACAGGAACAATGTGGGATGCAATGATGAATTTTATAGCAGATGAGGACACTTCGATAGTAACAACAAATTGCACTTGGGGAAATTATAATGCAAAAACAGAAGGTGTAACCTTTGAAACAGGGCGAGGAAGATATGCTACGGTGGATTCAGGTAATGGTTCAATGACGTCAGCATTTCAACTATCAGACGACCAACATCATTATGGAATAAGAACAACAGCAAGTACAGAAGGAGTAAAGAAAAATAATTTATATGATATAGCAGGAAACTTATGGGAATGGACTCAAGAAGCAGCCTACCTTAATAACGCAGCAGAATCCTACATGAATCGTGGGGGTGGCTTCTATCGCGCTTATTCTAGTGGCCCTGCGTGCTACCGTAATTGCAGCACTGCGACTTACACTGGCACGTGCGTCGGCTTTCGCCCTGCACTTTATATAATGTAGCATAAAAATACAGAAAACGTCTCTAGAGGCGTTTTTTCTATTGAAAAAATTAAAGTCTTTTATATAATTAATATAAGGTAAAATTCTAAATTATAAATTTTACAAAAAACTATTGACGTAAAAATAACATATTGGTAAAATAATAAAAAATTAAAGTAGTAACTCATAGACATAAAGTAAATTAAAACGTAAATAATAATGGAGAGCTTTTAAAGAAAATAAAGTGATAAAGATATTAAAATTATTATTTATAAATTATTATTTTGGTAAAAATGGAGGAACACTAATGACAAAAATTAGTAAAGAAAAACAAAGAAATATCAAAGGAATTACACTAATTTCACTTGTAATTACAATTATTATTTTAATCATTTTAGCAGGAATTAATATAAATCTAGTATTAGGAGAAAATGGACTATTTAGTAGGGCAAAACAAGCGAAAGAAGAATATATAAATGCACAAATAGCAGAGCAAGAAGGAATAAATAATTTAGAAAAACAAATTGAAGAATTAAATAAAGGGCTTCCAGAAAATACGGAGGAAACAGAAGCAGGAACAGAGGTACAATTACCAAGTAAGTGGTTAACAACAACATCTGGATATGTAGAAATAGAAAAAGGAGAAATAGTAAAAAAGGAAGTAGTAGCATCAAATGTAAAAGCAATAGCAACAGGAAATGGAGAGATTGTACCAGTACCCAAAGGATTCTACTATGTAGGAGGAACAGTATCAAGTGGAGTAGTAATATCAGATAATAAAGATGACCAAAATAAATATGCAGGGAAAGCAGATGTACCAGCAGGAGCAATATATAAAGAAGACGGAAGTGCAAAAAGAATAGTATATGATGATGAAGGAAAAGTAACCTTAGATGAATTTGAAGAAGAAGAAAAAAATACAGCAATATTAGGAAATCAATTTGTATGGATACCAGTAACAGAGGAAAATTACAAAAAAACAAATTGGAATACAGTAAGTGGAAAAGATTATGATAATGCCACATGGGAAACACAAACCAATTTAGCAGAACTTGCACAAATAAAAAAATATGAAGGATTTTATGTAGGAAGATACGAAGCAGGGACGAGTGAAATTACAATATCAACAGGTACATCAACAGTAGATTTTTCAATTGCAAATACAGCAAGTAGTTGGGAAAATACAAATTTTTCTATAAGAGATGATTTAAGTAATCATACAGCAACAGGAAAAATAACAACTAAGGCAGGAGAAATACCTTATTATCATGCTGATTATTTTACAGCATTAAAACTATGCAATAAGATGTATAATACATCTTATATGTATAGTGGATTAGTAACAGGAACAATGTGGGATGCTATAATGAATTTTATAGCAGGTGATGAAACTTCAATAGTAACAATAGGTTGCAATTGGGGAAATTATAATGATAACAAGACAATTACTTACGAATCAAATAGAGGAAGATATGCAGGAGTAAACTCAAATACTGGAGTAATGACAACAGCATTTAAAGTATCAGATGCAGATTATCACTATGGAATAAGAACGACAGCAAGCACAGAAGGAGTAAAGCAGAAGAATTTATATGATATAGCAGGAAATTTATGGGAATGGACACAAGAAACAGCTTACTGTTCTGATGCACTGGAACGATATATGCTTCGTGGAGGTAGCTTCCTCCATGCTCCATCTGAACGCCCTGCGTGCTACCGTGGTTACAACGCAGCGACTGACACTGCCACGAATATGGGTTTTCGCCCTGCACTTTATATCATGTAGCACTGAGCACTGGTAGAGTTTTACTTAGATAGGCAACGAATAGCGACCAAAGAAATACAAAAAAATCTAATTGGAAACTATTGACATTTTTGAAAAGATAGAGTATTATAATAATAGAAAATCTTAAGGATAATTTCATAAGCATCAAAAAAAGCCACGAGTTGCACCTCGTGGCTTTTTACTGCACTATGTATTGGAACCAAATTCTTTAAGAATAAGATACACTAACAATAATGCAATAATCTTAAGAATAATTTTCATAAGCTTCACCTCCTTTAAAAAATACTCTCTAAACGAGGCAAAGCAATTATATTATGTAAATATATAAAATGCAAGAAAAATCGTAAGACAGAAATCGACAAAATAATTAAATATATACTGTAATACGCATAAAACAAAAAATAATGTATTAAGTTAAGTTGAAAAGGATAGGAAAATATGGTATGATACAATTAGTTAAAAAAATAAAAAGGAGAAGAAGCAAAACATGTACGAAACTTGGGAAGAACTAGAAGCAAGTATTAAACAATGCAATAAATGTAAACTATGTCAAAACCGCACAAATATTGTATTTGGAACAGGAAATAAACAAGCAAAAGTGATGCTAATTGGAGAAGGTCCAGGTGCAGACGAAGATAAAGAGGGAATTCCTTTTGTAGGTAAAGCCGGACAGTTAATGAATAAAGCATTAGCAGGTTTAGGTCTAAATCGAGAAGAGTTATATATTGCTAATATTGTTAAGTGTAGACCGCCTTCAAATCGTGTTCCAGAAGAAGATGAAGCTAATGCTTGTTTAGATTATTTGCGAAATCAAGTCTTACTTGTAAAACCAAGTATCATAGTACTATTAGGAAGTACAGCATTAAAAAATATCTTAGGAAAAGAATATGGAATTACTTCAGCAAGGGGCACATGGATAGAGAAAAAAGGTATTTTCTATATGCCAACTTGGCACCCAGCAGCTCTCCTTCGAGATGAAAATAAAAAAATAG
Organism: uncultured Clostridia bacterium; assembly: GCA_947631495.1. Classification (GTDB taxonomy): domain Bacteria; phylum Bacillota; class Clostridia; order TANB77; family CAG-508; genus UMGS1663. The sequence continues at coordinate 5,910 of CANRLO010000026.1, read as the reverse complement.
AATTTTGGAACGATTTAAAAGAAGTTAAGAAAAAAATGCAAGAATTTATATAAAATATAAGAGATAAGAGTAAAAGTAAAAATAGATAATTAAATTACAATTAACTAGAAAGAGGGAATAATGGAAGAAATAAAAGAAAAAGCAGAATATTGTTTAAATTGTAAAACAAAACCTTGCACAAAAGGTTGTCCATTAGAAAATAATATACCTGAATTTATTGCAGAAGTAAAACAAGGCGACATCAAAAAAGCCTATCAAATATTAAGTAGAACGACTGTATTGCAACCAATATGCGGACTTATTTGCCCACACATGAGCCAATGCCAAGGAAACTGCGTTCGTAGATTTAAAGGAGAGCCTACCTCTATTGGCGAAATGGAAGCGTATATAGGAAAAAAAGCAATAGAAGAAAATATTCCATTTGAAGAAGAAAAAGCAAAGAAAAATGGGAAAAAGGTAGCAGTAGTAGGTGGAGGACCTGCAGGGTTAACTTGTAGTGCCTTTTTAGCAAGAAAAGGCTATGAAGTAACAATATTTGAGAAGCATGAAAAATTGCGGAGGTATTTTATCTCATGGAATTCCAGAGTTTCGTTTAAATCCTAGTATTTTAGAAAAAACAATTCAAAAAATATTAGACCTAGGAATTCAAGTAAAATATGAGCAAATTTTAGGAAAAAATATAACGTTACAACAATTGAAGCAGAATTATGATGCCGTATTCCTTTCAATTGGAAGCAATATTCCTATGCAAATGAAAATAGAAGGAGAAAATTTACAAGGCGTATATGGTGGGAATCAACTATTAGAAGAACAACAACATCCAAACTACCAAGGCAAAAAAGTAGCAGTTATTGGCGGTGGAAATGTAGCAATGGACTGTGCTAGAACAATTAAAAGAAAAGGTGCAAAAGAAGTTTATGTCATTTATAGAAGGGCCGAAGAACAAATGCCAGCAGAAAAAAAAGAAATAGAAGAAGCTAAAAAAGAAGGTATTACATTTTTATTCCAACATAACTTAGTAAAAATATTGCCAAAAGAAAATACAAATGAAGTTGAAAAAATAGAATGTGTGAAAACTAAGTTAGAACAGAAAGAAGGAGATTTAAGACCAAGTCCAGTAGATATTGAAGGCAGTAATTATTTAATAGATATGGATTATGTAGTAATGGCAATTGGTTCAAAACCAGAAAAAGAAATTATTAGCAAGCTTGAATTACAAGTAAATTCTAAAGGTTATATTGAAGTAGACAAAAATTATATGACATCTCAAAAAGGCGTTTTTGCAGGAGGAGATGTTATAGGTTCAAAAGCAACAGTAGCATGGGCAGCAAGAACAGGTAGAAATGCAGCAGAAGCAATCGATAGAAAGCTTTCGAATATGTAAAGATTTTTCAAACATTCTAAAAAGAAAGTAAAGCTTTGAAATGTGTTAAAAATTTTTAAACAATTCTAAAAAGAAAGTAAGGGTTTGAAATGTATTAAAATCTTGCAAGCAATTCTAAAAAAAAGTAAAGATTTGGGCGTGTCCCAAATCTTTTTTTTCTATTATAAATTATAAATATCTTGAGTTTGTGTTCCTCCTCGAAGTAATTTGGCAATTTTGCTAAGTAAAATTTGCCATAAACTTCTTTTATAAGGAACAAGAGCAGTTTCTCCTGTAATTTGTTCATATATTTCATCTAATTTTGTCATTAGATAAATGTAATAATCGTTAAAATAAGTATAATTTTCTGTTGTTCCTAGCAAATCTTTGTAGGAATATAACTTCTTACGATAGTCTTCAATATCTTGAACAGAATATAAATTGCCTAAAGATTTATTGAAATAAGAAGTAAAAATTTTATTCTGTGTTTCAATAAAAGTTTGTTGAATGATATTTTTATAATGTTCAATTTTTGTTGAAGCTTTTGCTATCTTTTTTTCGTTTAATTCATCTTGTTGTAGATGAGAAGTAATACGAATAATTTTTTCTTCATTTTCCAATATCTTATCAAAATTCTTTTCAATTTGTGAAAAAGTAGCATAAGAAGTTGAACGAATAAATGCATTTTTAAAATTATCATTACTATATAAAGTGCTATGATATAATGTTGATTCGCCAATTAAATATGCCATTTGCTGCATTAAATTACAAAGAAGTGGATAATAAGATGGAGTTGTAGTAGAAAATTCAATTCCATAATATTTCACGCTATCCTCTGGTTTATTTAGAATTTTAGAAGAAATTAATTGCACAGCAGCTTCATTTAAAGCCATACCATGAACCTTCATATTGGTAAAATCGCATAAACCTAAACGATACAAAGTACCATTTTTATCTTTAATCTCTTGGAAATGATGAATAAATTCATGAATAGTAAGTTCCTTCATTTCATCTATAGATAAGCCATCTTTAAAATAAATGCTAGAATTTTTATAAAAATAATTTGCTTCTGACATTCCTTCTGGCATATCGGCAACATACATATTTAAACGAGAAATTTTAACAAATAAATCATGGTAACGAAAGCCATAAAAAGGGAAAAAAGAAATAAGTTTTTCTGCAACAAATTTAGCAATTAAAGTAGTACTAAGTGTATCTATAGACTTTATTACACGGATTCCATCTTTTTGTAAATCTTTTTCAATACTCATAAGAATGTATTTTCTCCTTTGTTTATTTTACAACATTATTATAAAAGAAATTAATAAAAGAGTTAATAACAGATGTGTTAAATTTCTGTTACAATTCAGTTACAAAAATCAATTTTTTGTTATGTTCTGAGAAAAAAGTGATATAATAATACAAAAAGTAAGAAATTGTTTAAAAATATTAACAAGAGCAATTTTAAACAAATTTGTGCATTAGGAAGAAAGTAGAATTATTAAGCAATTTTGTGTCTTGGAAAGGAAGAATGTAAAAATGAAAAAAGGAAAAATTGTTTTAGTAGGAACTGGTTTTGTAGGAATGAGCATGGCATATTCTATGTTAAATCGTGGTGGAATTGAAGAATTAATTTTAATTGATATAGACAAAGAAAAAACTATAGGGGAGGAAATGGACTTATCTCATGGACTTCCTTTTGCTCCTCAAAAAATGGTAATAAAAGCAGGAGATTATGAAGATTGCAAAGATGCAGAAATAGTGGTTATTACAGCAGGAGTAGCACAAAAGCCAGGACAAACAAGATTAGAACTTGCAGAAGTAAATACCAAAATTGTAAAAGATATTACTAAAAGCATTATGGCAAGTGGGTTTAATGGAATTATTATAGTAGCAAGTAATCCAGTAGATTTAATGGCTTATGTAGTTTATAAAGTATCAGGTCTGCCAAAAAATAAAGTGATTGGTTCAGGAACTGTTTTAGACACTGCAAGACTTCGCTACATGTTAGCAGATTATTTTGAAGTATCTAGTAAAAACGTACATGCCTATATCATGGGAGAACATGGAGATTCTTCTTTTGTTCCATGGCAACATACGTATATTGGTTGTAAAAAAATTATTGATATTATGAAAGATAACAATCGTCCAATGGAAGATTTAGAAAAAATTCATCAAAATGTTGTAAATGCTGCTTATGAAATTATTGAAAAGAAAAAGGCAACATACTATGGAATAGGTATGTCGCTAAATCGTTTAGTAAGAGCTATATTAGACAATGAAAATTCTGTACTAACTATTTCTACGTACTTACAAGATGGTCAATATGGTCAAAGTGATGTTTATATAGGAGTTCCTGCCATTATTAATGAAAATGGGGTAAGAGAGCTTTTAAAATTAGAGTTAACTGACAAAGAACAAGAAAAACTAAACAATAGTTGCAACATTATTAAACAAATGAGAGAAGATTCAATTGAAAAAATAATAGAAGAATAAAATGACAGAAAATACTTGAATAGAAGTCAACATTATGATATAATAGTTGACGTAACAAAATTTTATATTTCAAACGTTCAATTGAACGAGAAAGGGAAAAATATGGCAAATAACACAGAAAAAAATGCAATGCAACGGTTAAATGAATTTATTCTGCAGAAAAACAGCAGAATCTGCGCAGGCTTGGATCCTACTTGGGAGATGATTCCCAATACTTTGAAAGACAAATTCTTTCATGATGAGCCGGAAGAGGAAAGAGCTATTGGTGAAGAAGATAGAAAGGAAATCTATAAAGAGCAAATTTTTAGAGCATACTGTAAAAAGTATATTCAGGCAGTTAAAGATGTAGTGCCGGCCATCAAAATCAACAGTGCTTTCTTTGAAGCAGAAAACTTGGAAAATTTATATTGGGATATTGCATATGAGGCACAAAAAGCAGGGCTTTTTGTTATCGGCGATGTAAAAAGAGCAGACATTGGCTCTACTTCGCAGGCGTATGCGCAGGCTTTCCTCACAGAAGATTCTCCTTTTGATGCTATTACCATCAACCCCTACTTTGGTACAGATGGCGTCATGCCGTTTATGAAAATGGCCAAGGAAAATGGGAAAGGCGTGTTTGTTTTGGTAAAGACCTCTAACAAATCTTCCTGCGAACTTCAGGATTTGGAATTAAAGGATGGAAGAAAGGTCTATGAAGCAGTGGCAGATTTGGTGATTGATTGGACTACAAAAGTGGAAAAATGCGACAACTATGATTTTATACAGGATTATTCTATGGTAGGAGCAGTAGTAGGAGCCACGCATCCAGAACAGTTAGAAGATTTGGCAGGTCGGATGTGTAATACCTTTGCACTGGTGCCGGGCTATGGTGCACAAGGTGCAACGGCAGATGATGTAGTAGTTGCTTTTGATTCTCACGGTTTAGGTGCTATCATCAATTCTTCCAGAGGCATTATGCAGGCCTACAAAAAAGACTGTTGGAAAGATAAGTATTCCGAAGAAACATGGGCAGAGGCAGCAAAGGCAGAAGCCATTCGAGCAACAGAGGAAATCAATCAGGCACTTGACGCGTATAATGAAAAAAAAGAGAGGTAATTTAAGTAATAGGGAAAATCAATCGGGCACTTTTCAAACCGTGATAAGTTGTAATAAAAGATTTCTGTAAAACCAAAAAACACTAAAAAACTAGGTAAGAGTAATTCTCTTACCTAGTTTTTTGTCGTAATAAACAATAATTTAATAAATTTTTTTCAAAAACTTCATTTTACCACAATATTGTAAATTTTATTTTTTACATAAATTTCTTTTACAATTGTTTTTCCTTCTAGTAAAGAAGTAACAGTTTCGTTGTTATGAACAATCTCTTTTACTGTGCTTTCATCTGAATCCATTGGAGCCATGACAGTTGCTTTTAATTTTCCATTGAATTGTACTGGAATTTCAATTTCGCTATCAACCGTCTTTGTTTCGTCATATACAGGCCAAGCAGATTCACAAATAGGTGCATATCCTAAAGTTTCATTTAATTCTTCTGTAATATGAGGAGCAACAGGGTTTAACAAAGTTAGAAGTAAACGATAATCTGCCTTCGTAATATTCTTTTCATTCTCATAACTATTTGCTAAAATCATTAAGCTTGATATAGCAGTATTATAAGACATAGTCGTTAAATCCGTTTGTACTTTCTTAATAGTTTTATGAATAATAGATTCTAGTTTTGGAGAATAGTTTTCACCATCTACAACTTTATCTTTCAAACGAATTACCTTATCAAGGAAACGCTTGCAACCTTTTAAAGAATCTGTACTCCATGGAGCATCTTGTGTATAATCACCCATAAACATTTCATAAACTCTTAACGTATCAGCGCCATATTCATTTACGATATCATCTGGGTTAATAACATTTCCTTTAGACTTACTCATCTTTTCGTTATTAGAACCTAATACCATACCATGGCTAACACGAGTCCAAATCATTTCTTTATTTGGTACAAGACCAATATTATAAAGGAATTGTACCCAGAATCTTGCATATAGTAAATGTCTTGC
>CANRLO010000025.1 GCA_947631495.1 uncultured Clostridia bacterium | reverse complement strand
CTATGCAAGGTTTAGAAAAAGAAATTCAATTTATAAAAGGAGTTGGACCACAAAGAGCAGCACTTATGCACAAACTTGGTATTGACACCTTAGAAGATTTAATCACTTACTATCCAAGAGACTATGAAGATAGAAGTAAGCCAAAGAAAATTGCTTATTTAGAGCATGGAGAAGAAGCTTTAATTGAAGCAATGGTAGTATCACGTATGAGCGAGCAAAGAATAAGAAAAAACATGACAATTTACAAACTAATTGTGCGAGATGAAACAGGCACTTGTTTGCTTACTTGGTTTAACCAAAGTTATTTAAAAAATAAATTTGTATTAGGACAAAAATATAAATTTTATGGAAAAGTATCCATGCAATATGGAAAAATAGAAATGAATTCTCCTGTGTATGATAGTGAGCAAACCAGCAAAAATACAGGAAAAATCATTCCTATTTATACTGCTACTTTTGGACTTGCACAAACAACCATTAGACAAGTAATTGAAAATGGCTTAAAAACAGCAAAAGAAGAAAATTTATTAGAAGAAACCTTGCCAGACTATATATTAAAAGAATACCATTTAGAAAATAGAGAAGAAGCAAATATGCAAATTCATTTTCCAAAAGACTTTCAAAGCTTTGAAATAGCAAGAAAAAGGCTAGTATTTGAAGAATTACTTGCGATGCAATTAGCACTAATCAGTCTAAAAGGACAATATACCAAAGAGGAAAAAGGAATTGCTTTTTCCAAAGACGTCAAAATGTCAGATATTATAAATGAACTTCCTTTCAAATTAACAAAAGCACAATTAAAAGTTTTAGAAGAAATTGATAACAACATGGAACAAGAAAAACCAATGAATAGGTTACTTCAAGGAGACGTAGGTTCGCGGAAAAACAGTTGTGGCTATGATAGCAGCCTACAAAGCAGTAAAATGTGGTTACCAAGTAGCCATAATGGCACCAACAGCTATTTTAGCAAGTCAGCATTTAGCTTCATTTGAAGAAATTTTAGGAAAGTATGGAATTAGAGCAGAACTTCTAATAGGAAGTGTTAGCAAAAAGAAAAAAGAAGAATTACTCGAGAGACTAAAAAATGGACAAATCGATATTTTAATTGGAACTCATGCTTTATTAGAAGAAAATGTTATATTTAAAAATTTAGGACTAGTCGTCACAGATGAGCAACATCGTTTTGGAGTAAGACAAAGAGGTATAATTGCGCAAAAGGGTGAAAATCCAGATGTTTTAGTTATGAGCGCGACTCCAATTCCAAGAACTTTGGCTCTAATTTTATATGGTGACCTAGACATTTCTATTATTGATGAATTGCCACCAAATAGAAAGAAAATTGATACTTTTGCTGTAACCAAAGCAATGGAGCAAAGAGTAAATAACTTCATCAAAAAGCAAATTGGAGAAGGCAGACAAGCATATATTGTTTGCCCATTAGTAGAAGAAAACGAAGAAATTGATGCAAAAGCAGTTTTAGAACTTGCAGAAAGATATAAAACAGAAGTATTTCCAGAATTTCGAGTAGAATATTTACATGGCAAAATGAGACCAAAAGAAAAAGACGCCATTATGCAAGAATTTAAAGATGGAAATATCGATATTTTAATTTCAACTACAGTAATTGAAGTAGGAGTTAATGTACCAAATGCTAGTATTATGGTAGTAGAAAATGCCGAACGTTTTGGCCTTGCCCAGCTTCACCAATTAAGAGGTAGAGTAGGAAGGGGAGAATATCAATCATATTGCATTTTAAAATACCAAGGAAATTCAGATGTCATTAGGCAAAGAATGAAAACCATGCAGGAAACGAATGATGGCTTTGTTATTGCAGAAAAGGACTTAGAATTAAGAGGAAGTGGAGAATTCTTTGGAACCAAACAACATGGTATTCCAGAGTTCAAAATTGCCAATTTATTTCAAGATATGCCAATTTTAAAAGTGGTACAAGAATTAGCAATAAAAATAGAACAAGAAGATTCAAAATTGGAATTAGAGAAAAATGAATTGTTAAAGAAGTTAGTGGAGAAAAAATTTAGCAATCGAATTGAAATATGAAGTAATAAAAAACAAAAATTTACATAAAATATAAGTAAATAATATTGACAATCTTATTTTGATATGTTAATATTATGAATAACAAATAAGTTTTGCTAATTAGAGAGCAAATAAAATAAAGTCTAATGAACAAATAAGTTTTGCTAATTAGAGAGCAAATAAAATAAAGTCTAATGAACAAATATTTATAGAGGGGCTAATTTTTTTAAAATTAGCTTCTTTTTTTGTCGAAAAAAGGAGGAATGAAATTTGGAAAAAAACTTAAAATTAGTAGAAGAAGATATGATTCATATTTATGAAAATAGTCAAGGAGAAAGATTAATTGATGCAAGAGAATTACATGGTGCTTTACAAAGTAAAAGACAATTTGCAAATTGGATAAAACAACGAATAGAGCATTATAAATTTAAAGAAAACCAAGATTTTTTCACGTTTAACAAATTTGTTAAACGTAATCAAAATGACAATTTAGGAAACAAGAGCAAAGAATATTATATTACAATTGACATGGCAAAAGAATTATGTATGATAGAAAATAATGAAATAGGAAGAAAAATACGTAAATATTTTATAGAAATTGAAAAGAGATATAGAACTATTATAGAATCTCCTCAAACTATTTTTGATATAATGCATTTGGCTTTAAATCAAATTGAGGAAAATGAGAAAAAATTAAAATTAGTAGAAAAAGAATCAAAGCAAAATACACAAGAAATTGAAAAAATTAAAAAGAAAATAGACGTTATTATTCAAAAAGATTATTGTTTAGCCTCTGATATAGCAGAGCAATTACATATTTATTCAGAAAATGATTTGCCACATAGTAACTTTATTGGTGCAATTGCAAGAACATTAGGAATGAAAATATCTTATAAACATTATTACGAAGATGAAAAAATAGCTATTATACCAGATATCTCAAAAGGAAATCAATATTATCAAGTGTATTATAAACCGAAAGCAGTAGAAGAAATTATAAAATGGTTTAAGCAAAATAAGGAAGAAATAGAGTATAAAATTATTTATGAAAGAAATACAAAACATGGAGAAAAAGGGAAAATAAAAGAAAAAGGTTTTAAAATAGAAAATATTTGCTATAAAATAAAAGAAGAAAAATAGTAGAAAACTTCCTCAAAACCTTGACATTTACATAAAAAAAGAATAAGATAATAGCAGAAAAAGTAGAAAAAAGGAGAAAGGCTTTTATGCATACACAAATATTAACCTCGAAAGAGGGAGCTCAGCTTCTTAGTTTTAAGGTAAATGGAGAAGAAAAAATTCACCAAGGAGAAGAATGTGTAAGTGAAAATGGCAAAGTATACTGGAAAAGACGTTATCCAGTTTTATTTCCTACGGTTGGAAAATGTAAGCAAAATCAAACAATCATAAATGGAAAAACGTATGAAATGCAAGCTGATGGATTTGTAAAAGATATGACATTTGAGCCAATAAGTAAATTAGATAACTTTCACTCTTATCTTTTTAAAAGTGAAAATAAGCTAATTGATAAATATCCTTATGAATTTTCTTTGCTTGTTACTTACAGAACAGATGGAAATAAACTAACTACCATCTACAAAGTAACCAATGAAGGTGACGTAGATATGCCATTTGGAATAGGTGCAAAACCAGCCTTTAAAATTTCTTTAGAAGATTTAGAAAAAGGAAATTATTATTTAGAATTTGAAGAAGAGGAAGAGAAAATTCACTTTTTATATTTAGTTGATGGTTTAGTTGGTATTGAATATGCCAAAAATATTATGATAGATAAAAAAATAATTCCACTTGATTCTCACACTTTCGACCATGATGCACTTATTATGAAAGGGTTAACATCAAAAAAAATTAGTTTAAAGAAAAAAGGAAAAGAGATTCCTATATTAAATTTCTATTATGAAGGTTTCCCTTACCTTGCTCTTTGGTCAAAACCAAAAGCACCATTTCTTAGCATTGCACCATATATGACAACAGCAGATAGCATCAATGGTTCTGGTGTGTTTAGACAAAAAACAGATATTTTATTATTACCACCAAAGCAAGAATTTGAATGTAAATTTACTGTAGAATTTTTTTAAAGAAAGATAATAAAAAGATAGGATGTTAAAAAGTATGGAAATAATCAATTTAATTGGAATGTTAATTGCTTTATTATTAACAATGCTAGGAGTTATTTGCATTTATGATGCAAGAAAACTAGCAAAAAAATATTTTAGTTTTCATGACCAAAACGAAGGTTCAAAATGGTTTAAATTAGGTGGATTCTTTATAGCTATGATAGGGATAATAAGTTTATATTTCACTATTTTTTAGAAAAAAGGAAAAAATATGAGTTAATTCAAAGCAAGAAATTTGTCAAAATAAACAGAAGAAGGAAGTCAACTGTACGAAAATATCGTACAGTTGAAAATGAAAGCAAATGACGGAAAATTACAAAAAAACATCAAAATTAGTTGCATAAAATAAAAAAATAGGGTATAATAAAGCACATAGTAAAAAATAAAAAACAAAGAAAAAGAGGAGTATGTTTGAACTAGCTAGAAAGAGAAAAGAAGTAAAATGCTGAAAGCTTCTTATAGAATAGCAAACAGAAGGTAGCTTTGGAGTTAATATAGAGAAATAAAAAGTAACTATATTCGCGTTGCTAGCGTTAAAAAGCAAAATAAGAAAAATAAATAGAAACGTTTATAGAATACTCTATTTATTTAACTTAAGGTGGTACCGTGAGAAATATGCTCGCCCTTAAATAGAGGGGCGAGTTTTTTATTAGTTACCATTGGGGACGTTTCCTTTTGGTAAATCTGTCCCTAATGGATATTCAATTTATAATGATAATATAAAGTTACCAAAAGGGACAGATTTACCAAAAGGAAACGTCCCCAATGGTAACTAAAGGAGGAAATTGTATGCAAAATAAACATGAATTAGAAGGAAAGTATAATCCAAAAAACTTTGAAGAAAAATGGTATGAGGAGTGGGAACAAAAAGGCTATTTTAAGCCATCTGAAGATAAGACTAAAAAGCCATATACTATTGTTATTCCACCACCAAACATTACAGGAAAATTGCACATGGGTCATGCTTTAGATGATACTATTCAAGATATTTTAATTCGTTATAAAAGAATGCAAGGGTATAATGCTTTATGGGTTCCAGGAACTGACCATGCTGCTATAGCAACAGAAGCCAAGATTGTAGCAAAAATGAAAGAAGCAGGTATTACCAAAGAAGATATAGGTAGAGAAGGCTTCCTAGAAAGAGCATGGGATTGGAAAAAAGAATATGGAGGAGCTATTGTTAATCAAATCAAAAAATTAGGTTGTTCTTGCGACTGGACAAGAGAAAGATTTACTATGGATGAAGGTTTATCTAAAGCGGTACAACAAGTTTTCATTAACCTATATAAAGAAGGCTTAATTTATAGAGGAAAACGTATGATTAACTGGTGCCCTTGTTGTAATACTTCTATTTCTGATGCTGAAGTAGAATATGAAGAAGAACCAACTCATTTATGGCACATTCGTTATAAAGTAAAAGATGAAGATAGATACATTATTGTAGCTACTACAAGACCAGAAACAATGCTTGGAGATACTGGTGTTGCAGTTCATCCAGAAGATGAAAGATACACAGATTTAGTAGGTAAAACTGTCATTCTTCCAATTATGAATAAAGAAATTCCAATTATTGCAGACGAATTCGTAGAAAAAGAATTTGGTACAGGTGCGGTTAAACTAACACCAGCACATGATCCAAACGATTATCAAGCAGCACAAAAACATAACCTAGAAATTATTGAAGTATTTGATGAAAACTTCAAAATGGGTGACTTAGTAGAAGAATATAAGGGTATGGATTTATACGAAGCAAGACAAAAAATTGTAGAGAAACTAGAAGAAATAGGTGCTTTAGTAAAAATAGAAGATTATACTCATAATGTAGGAAAATGTTACAGATGTCATAGCACTATTGAACCTAAGATTTCAGAGCAATGGTTTGTAAAAATGGAACCTTTAGCAAAACCTGCAAATGAAGCAGTAAGAGAAGGAAAAGTTCGCTTTATACCTGCAAAGTATGATAAGACATACTTCGCATGGATGGATAATGTAAAAGACTGGTGTATTTCAAGACAATTATGGTGGGGACACAGAATTCCAGCATACTACTGCGAAGATTGTCATGAAATGATGGTAGAAGAACAAATGCCAGAAAAGTGCTATAAATGTGGAAGCACTCACATTCATCAAGACGAAGATACACTAGACACATGGTTTAGTTCAGCTTTATGGCCATTTTCAACATTAGGTTGGCCAGAAAAAACAGAAGATTTAGAATATTTCTATCCAACATCAACATTAGTTACAGGTTATGATATTATTTTCTTCTGGGTAGCAAGAATGATTTTTTCTGCAATAAAGCATACAGGAGAAGTTCCATTTCATGATGTTCTAATTCATGGTATTGTACGTGATAGTCAAGGAAGAAAAATGTCTAAGAGTTTAGGAAACGGAATTGACCCATTAGAAATCATTAACCAATATGGAACCGATGCTTTGCGTTTTTCTTTAATTTATGGAATTTCTGCAGGAAACGATATTCGTTATATGCCAGAAAAGCTAGAGCTTGCATCAAACTTTGCTAATAAATTATGGAATGCTTCAAAATTTGTTTTAGGCAATATTGAAGGAAAAGTAGAAGAAAGTATATTATGCAAGGAAGAACTACCAACAAACTTAGCGTATGAAGACAAATGGATTTTAGCAAAACTAAATCGTATTATTAAAGAAATTACCAATAACTTAGATAAATACGATATAGGTGTTGCACTTCAAAAAGTTTATGATTTTATTTGGAATGAATTCTGTGACTGGTATATTGAAATGGTAAAACCACGTTTATATGATGAAAACTCTAAAAATAAAGATGCTTGTTTATGGACATTAAATAAAGTGTTAATTAATTCTTTAAAATTATTACATCCAGTAATGCCATTCATGAGCGAAGAAATCTTCCAAAAACTATATCATACAGAAGAAAGTATTATGATATCAAAATGGCCAGAATATAAGGAAGAATGGAATTTTGAAAAAGAAGAAAATGAAATAGAGCAATTAAAAGAAGTAATAGTTGCAATTAGAAATTTAAGAACAACACAAAACATTCATCCTTCTAAAAAATCAAGCTTAATTTTCATTACCAAAGAATTAGCACAAATGGTAGAAGAATCTAAAGCTATGATAGAAAAATTAGGTTTTGCAAATAATATAGAAGTAAAACAAGAAAAAGAAAATATACCAGAAAATGCAACTTCTATTCATACTTCACAAATGGAGGTTATTCTTCCACTTGGTGACTTAATAGATAAAGAGGCAGAAAAGGTAAGACTAGAGGAAGAAATTAAAAGATTAGAAGCAGAAGTACAAAGAGCAGAAAAAATGCTTTCTAACCAAGGCTTCATCAGCAAAGCACCAGCTGCAAAAGTTGAGGAAGAAAAACAAAAATTAAGCAAATACCAAGATTTATTGCAAAAAGCAAAAGAAAGCCTAAAAATGTGGTAAAAAAGTTGATAAAATTAAAGTAGCTTTTACTACAAAGATAAATAAAAAGTTAAGTGTGTAAAAATGAGAGTTATTTTTACAACACAAAAACAGACTGTGAATTTTCACAGTCTGTTTTTGTATAGTAGGAAAGTTCTCCTTGTAGGAGGACTTTCTGTACTAGATAAATATGGCGAGCCTTAGATTTTCTTAAAATTTCTATTTGTTAGAAAATCTTAGGCTCGATTTTTTGTATCAGTAAAAAATTATCATGTACTACATAATTAGTAAATTAAATTAGTTGTTTTAGTAAATCGTTCAAGTTAGAATGCATAAGAACAAAAGAAGTATCTACATCCATTTTTATTATTTCCTGCCAAGCTATTAAATCATTATGAGGAACAATTACTTCCACTTTTGTAGGCTGATATTTTGCATCAGCAAGCTCTAAATGATTATATAATAGCTCTTTCTTTATATTTTTACTATCTTCATTTTTAATATCTTCTGCCACAAAAAGTTCTATTTGCGTTAAATGTGTTCCGTCAAAACTAGGTTTTAAAACAGACATAACAGCACCAATAGGAATACCATCTTCACTATAAGCTACAAGAAACAAATCAGGTTGTAAATTATAGTAATATTCTAAATAAGAAAGAGCAGTAGGATAAGTCCAATCTTCTTCAAAATTATTAAGATGTGTTGTAGCAAATAAATTAGATAAAATCGATAAATCTTTTTGTTCTACTTCATGAATTTTCATTATAAAAATCTCCTTTCTACTATTACACACTTAGTATGAAGTAAAAAAGAAAAAAATATGTAATAACATAAGTAAAAATAATGTCGAAAACTTTTGAAAAATCGTCAAAACTTCTTATATTTCGCTATTGGAAAATAATGGAAAATACAATATAATAAGCAAAGCAAACAAAAGAAAAGGAGGAAGAAAAGATTGAATGTAAGTTATGAAGAAAAGGACAAGCTTCTTTTGTTAGAAATTACAGAAGAAATTGATCATCACACAAGCGAAAAAATAAGGAGGAAAGCCGATTATGAAATTACTAGATATATGCCAAGAAAAGTTATATTTGATTTTAGTCATGTCACTTTTATGGATAGTGCAGGAATAGGAATGGTGCTAGGAAGATACAAAATGATGAAAATGCTAGGAGGAAGCGTAGAAATAATTAACGTTTCACCAATGCTTAAAAAAGTATTTGAAATGAGTGGAATCACAAAAATATGTCCATTAAAGGAAGTTTCTTAAAATGTTCATTTGGAACATTTAATTACCTTTGGGGACGTTTCCTAATGGAACATTTACAAAATAGTAAAATACTGAAAATAAAATTATACATATAAAAGCCATAGATAGATTACAAAAAAAGTAATCATAAATAAAGGGCTGTCCCAAATGGCAATAAATTGCCAAAAAGGGGCGTCCCAAATGGCAATTTGAGGAGGGAAAAATTGAAAAGTATATATGAAAATGAAATGAAACTAGAGTTTATTAGTAAATCTAGTAATGAAGCTTTTGCTAGAATTAGCGTAGCAGCTTTTGCTGCCCAGCTAGACCCAACCATAGAAGAAATTGCAGATATTAAAACAGCGGTTTCAGAAGCAGTAACTAATTGTATTATTCATGGTTATGAAGATACGGAAGGGATAGTAAAAGTATATTGCAAAATTATTGGAAATTCTATTATGATTGAAATTTCAGATACCGGAAAGGGAATTGAAAATATAGAAGAAGCAAGAAAACCACTTTATACGTCTAAGCCAAATTTAGAACGCTCAGGAATGGGCTTTACAATTATGGAAAGTTTTATGGATGAAGTAAAAATTGAATCAATTGTAGGTTTAGGAACGAAAGTTACTATGAAAAAACTAATCAAGAAAGAAGAAGTAACAGAACAAGAAATTGAAAAAGTATTAAGCCAAATAGGAAAAGAACAATAACAAAAGAGGAGCGTCATCAATGGTATATGAAAATAATGTTAAAGATATTTTAGATGCTCAAAACGGAAACCAAGAAATGATGACAAAATTAATCGAGGAAAATAATGGACTAATTTGGAGCATAGTGAAAAGATTTAAAGATAGAGGCTATGAATTAGAAGATTTGTATCAAATTGGAACCATTGGATTTGTAAAATCCATTAAACGATTTGATAGTTCTTTTGATGTTAGATTATCTACATATGCAGTTCCTTATATTTTAGGAGAAATTAAGCGTTTTATTCGAGATGATGGAAGTGTTAAGGTAAGTCGTAGCATTAAAGAATTAGCTATGAAAATTAGAGATTTGCAAAATAAATATATGAAAGAAAAGGGAGAAGAAATAGGAATTGTAGAAATTGCAAAAGAACTTAAACTACCAAAAGAAGAAATTGCACTTGCTTTAGATTCTTTAAAGCCAACTGTTTCTATTTATGATGATAGTTATAGCAATGAGGAAGGCGGTATTTCTTTTATTGATACTTTAAGCACTGGAGTAGATGAAGCAGAGCAAGTAGTTAGTAAAATTGCAATAAAAGAAATGATTAATCATTTAGAAGATAGGGAAAAAGAACTCATTTTACTTCGTTATTATAAAAATAAAACACAAATGGAAGTAGCGAAAATCTTGGGTGTTAGTCAAGTGCAAGTTTCAAGAATTGAGAAAAAAATATTACATTCAATGAAACTAAAATTGGCGCAATAATTTTGAAAAAGTGCAAATAAGAAAAGTGCAAAACAAAAAAATATTAATACTTACAATTTAAAAATAGATTGATGCTTTAGGTAGAAAGGATAGAAATTATGAAAAAAATTTTAGGCTATATTTTGCTCTTTGTATTGTTGTGTTTTGCTATTCCAATTCTTTTTACGCAAAAAAAAGAAGAACCAGTAATTGCAATGGTAAATGAAGAACCACCAACCGATATAGCTTATGACTATAAGCAATATAATGTAGTCAAGTTATGGCATGCGAAAACAAGCACAGTAGAAGAAATCGCTTTAGATGAGTACCTATATGGAGTGGTATCGGCAGAAATGCCGGCAAGTTTTGAAGAAGAAGCTTTAAAAGCGCAAGCGGTAGTAGCAAGAACTTATACAATTTATAAAATTATGAATAATGCAAATAAACACGAAGGAGCAGATATTTGCGATGATTCTGCTTGTTGCCAAGCATGGATTTCAAAAGAAGATAGATTTGCTAAATGGGACGAGCAAGCTCGAGAATCAAATTGGAATAAAATACTAAGTAGTGTCAATGCTACAAAAGGAAAAATAATTACTTATGAAGGAAAGCCAATTAATGCGTTTTTTCACTCAAATAGTGGAGGAATAACAGAAACTACGTTAAATGTATGGGGAGGAGACGGTTACCCTTATTTACAATCTGTTTCAACTTCGGGAGAAGATGCTTATAGCCAGTATAAATCTGAGGTTACTTTAAGTAAGCAAACTTTTATTGATAAAATAAAAGAAAAGCATGCAGATTTTGAAATTGATTTTTCAAAAGAGGATTCAATTCAAGTATTAGAATATACAGAAGCGGGTAGAGTAAAAAGAATTCGTATAGGAAATAAGGAATTTTCTGGTGTAGAAGTAAGAACAATGCTAGGGCTAAAATCTGCTAATTTTACAATAACATTAGAAGGAGATAATTTGAAATTTTCTGTAATAGGCTATGGACATGGTGTTGGAATGAGTCAAACAGGAGCTGATAGTATGGCAAAACAAGGAAGTAATTATGAAGAAATTATTAAACATTTTTATACAGGAGTGGAAATAGTAGATTTATAATTTTTTTAGAGTAATAATTTTTGAAATCTATTTGTGTCATTAATTATAACTGCGATTTGTAACAAAAAAATACAAAATAAAAACAAATGGTATAAAACTGTAAAAACCGGAAACAATCTAACTAAAGAAAAAGTGAAGGAGGAAAATACATGAGAAGAAATAACAGAAGACCATTTGATGAGGAAAAGGAAACAAATAAAATAGTAATCATTTCTTTTGCTGTTTTAGTAATGGCAATTCTTGCTTTTATTATTACTTTCGTAGTATATCGCAATTATTTAAATAAACAAGCAGAAATAGCAAAATTTAATGCACCAATTACAGATTTAGGAAAGGTAAATGAAGAACAACTTTCTAGTGCAAGTTCTAGTATTGGAAAAACAGTAAATGAAATGCAAGAAGAAAATAGCATAACAAATGAAATAGTTAATGAGACTGAAACAGAAAAAATAGCTATTAATACTTCTAGTATGGAAAAAGAAACTGTAAATGAGCAAACACAACAAACTACAGCACCTCAAACAGAAGAAAAGAAAGATGAAAAAGTACCAGACCCAACATTTGCAAAACCAGTAGAAGGAGAAATAACAACAGAATTTGCAAAAGATACATTAGTATATTCAAATACTTTACAAGAATGGGTAACTCATAATGGAATTGACATCAAAGCAGATAAAACTACGGTAGTAAAAGCATCTGCAGAAGGAACCATTAAATCCATAAAAAATGACCCGCGTTATGGTATAACAGTTGTAATAGAACATGTAAATGGATATAAAACAATCTATTCTAATTTATTAACAGCAGAATTTATTAAAGAAGGAGAAAAAGTAACACAAGGACAAACAATAGGAACAGTAGGAAATACTGCTACATTTGAAATAGCAGATGATTCTCATTTACATTTTGAAATTTTAAAAAATGATGAATATGTAGATCCAAACTTGTATTTAAAATAGAATAAATAAAAGAGTGAGTGTCCCAATTGGCAATAAATGACCATTTGGGACATTCATTTTACGTTCTTAT
This sequence comes from uncultured Clostridia bacterium, assembly GCA_947631495.1. GTDB lineage: Bacteria > Bacillota > Clostridia > TANB77 > CAG-508 > UMGS1663. The sequence continues at coordinate 3,708 of CANRLO010000025.1, read as the reverse complement.
TGTATTTTTTTTTATAAAATGATAAGATTATACGTAGATAAAAAAGAAATGGAGAAAAATATGGCAGAAATTACATGGACAAAAGAACAAACGCAAGCAATTAATACAAAAGGAAGAAACTTATTAGTAGCAGCTGCGGCACGGAAGTGGAAAAACAGCTGTATTAGTTGAGCGAATTATTCATAAAATTGTCGATGAAAAAATAGATATCGATAAATTATTAATAGTTACTTTCACAAATGCTGCAGCATCAGAAATGAGAGAAAGAATATTAGATGCAATTTATAAAAAAATAGAAGAAAAACCAAATGATACCCATTTGCAAAAGCAAATTACATTATTAAATAAAGCAAGTATTTGTACAATTCACTCTTTTTGCTTAGATGTAATACATAATTATTTTTATGAAATTGACATTCCTGCTAATTTTCAAATTGGAGATAGCACGGAAATGGAACTTCTAAAGCAAGAAACATTAGAAGAATTGTTAGAAGAAAAATATGAGCAAAAAGAAGAAGGGTTTTTGAAATTAATTGATACTTATGCTACTTATAGAGGGGATGAAGAATTAAAAGAATTAGTTTTAAAAATATATACAAAAATTCAAAGTCATCCTTTTCCAAAAGAATGGTTAGATGAAAAAGTAGAAATGTTTCACTTAGATGAAAGCATAGAACAAGATTTTTCACAAACTATATGGGGAAAATTATTATTACAAGAATTAGAAGAAGAAGTAATAGAAAATAGCTTAAAACTCGAAAAAATTGCACAAACACTACAAAAATATCCAGAATTAGAAAAATATACAGTAACGATTTTAAAAGATAAAGAGCAATTAGAAACAATACAAAATCTACTAAATAAAAAAGATGGTACATGGGAAAACGTATATATTGCAATGCAAAATTTGCAATTTGAAAAGTGGCCAATTGATAGAAAAGTAAATCTAGCTTGTAAAGAAGAAGCAAAAGAAATGCGTGATAAAATAAAAAAATCCATTCAAGCTTTAACAAAGAAAATCATGTTAAATACTTCTAAAGAAGCTATCCAAGCTATTTATGATATGTATCCTATTTTAGTAAGCTTAAAAGAATTAGTTTTAGAATTTGAAGAAAAATATACTAGTAAAAAAAGAGAAAAAAATCGTATTGATTTCAATGATATTGAACATTTTGCACTAGCAATATTAATCAAAAAAGATGAAAATGGAAAAATAATTCCAAGTAATGTTGCCAAAGAATTGCAAGAAAAATTTGAAGAAATTGCTATTGATGAATACCAAGATAGCAACCTTGTGCAAGAATATATTCTAAATAGTGTATCAAAACAAAATAATATTTTTATGGTAGGAGATATTAAACAAAGTATTTATCGTTTCCGTGAAGCAAAGCCAGAATTATTTTTAGAAAAATATAAAAAGTATGAATTAGTAAAAGAGGAGCAAGAAGTATCTAAAAGTATAGAAAACAAAGAAGAACAAATAAATGCTCCAAAAGGGACAGATGACGCAAAAGGAAACGTCCCTAATGGAGCAAAGGGACAAAAAATAAAGTTATTTCAAAACTTTCGTAGCAGGGGAGAAGTTTTAAACTTATGCAACTGGGTATTTGAGCAAATTATGAGTGAAAAACTTGGTGATGTAGAATATAACGAAGAAGAATATCTAAATTTAGGTGCAAATTATGAAGATTCTACTAGTATGATTCCAGAATTACATATATTAGATTTAGCTAAGGAAGAAGAAACTGAAGAAGAAGCTATTATTAAAAATAACAAAGAAGAAATAGATGAAGAAATACAAGAAGAACTAGAAGAATTACAAATTATAGAGAAAACAACAGAAGAAGCAAAAATGGTAGCAAATCTAATTGAAAAATTATTTAAAGAAAATTTTATGGTACAAGATAAAAAAGTAGGAAAAAGAAAAATACAATATAAAGATATTGTTATATTACTTCGTTCTACTATGACTGCAGCACCTATTTATGAAAAAGAATTAGCAAACAAACAATTTCCTGTTTTTTGCGATACTTCTTCTCAATATTTAGAGGAAGAAGAAGTTCAAACAATGTTAGCATTACTAAAAATAATTGATAATCCAATGCAAGATATTCCACTAGTGGAAGTTTTACGCTCTCCTATTGGCAACTTTACAGATAATGAATTAGTGGAAATTCGATTAGCAGATATGCAAGGTTATTTTTATGATGCAATGTTAAAGAAAAGAACTTCTGCTGAAGAAAATTTAAGAAAAAAAATAGATATTTTATTAAATTCTTTAGAAGAATGGAGACAACTAGAAAAAGAACTACCTTTAAATGAATTAATTTGGAAAATCTATACCGATACAAATTATTATCATTATGTTGGTCTACTTAATAATGGTGCTTTAAGACAAGCTAATTTAAAAATGTTATTTGAAAGAGCCAAACAATATGAATCAGCAAGTTTTAAAGGATTATATAATTTTATCCATTTTATGGACCGCTTACATATTAGTAATTCTGATTTATCATCTGCTAAAATTGTAGGAGAAAATGATAATGTTATTCGCATTATGAGTATTCATAAAAGTAAAGGACTAGAATTTCCAGTGGTATTCTTATGTAATACAGGCAAACAATTTAATAAACAAGATTTAAATGATAATATTTTATTACATCCAGAATTAGGATTTGGACCAGAATATATTAATAGTAAAGATAGCATAGAATATACTACTTTAGCTAAAGAAGCCATGAAATTGCAATTAGAAAAAGAACTAATTGCAGAAGAAATGAGAGTTCTTTATGTGGCTTTAACTAGAGCAAAAGAAAAATTAATTATTACAGGAACTAGTAAAGATTTTACAAAGTCTTGGAAAGAAAAAGAGTACATACTTACTTTATATAACAAAGAAAAAGGAAAAAAATTACCAGAAAGATTACTAAAAAAATATACATCTTATTTAGATTGGTTTATGCTTTTACTATTAAAAAATATAGTACAAAACAAAATAACATATAAAGTTCATAAATTGGAAGAAAATCAAAAAGAAAATAGTGAGAAAAAAGAAGAAATATTGGAAAAACAAAAGGTAGGCAAAAAAGAAGAAATAGAAAAAATTCAAAAACAATTAGAATGGCAGTATCCATATCTTATTTCCTCTCAAATTCCAAGTAAAACTTCTGTTAGTAAATTGAAAGAAGAAAAACAGCAAGAAACACAGGAAATAGAACTAATGGAGTTATTAGGAAAGAAAGAACATACCATGAGTACTCCTCAATTTGCAAATAAAGAAAGTAAAATTGTTTCAAGTAGTAGAAAAGGTACTTTGGTTCATTTGTGTTTACAAAAGTTAGATATTACAAAAGAATATACAGAAAATGACTTAAATAATTTAATAGAAGAACTAGTAAAAAGAGAAATAATTTTACAAGAAGAAGCAGGGGCAATTCCTATTATAGCAATAAAGAAATATTTAAAATCAAATATATGGAAAGAGCTAAAAGAAGCCAAAGAAATTCATAAAGAAGAACCATTTTATATGCAAATTCCAGCAAATAGATTAAATGAAAATTATCCAAAAGAAGAAATGATTTTATTACAAGGTGTTATGGATTTGTACTATATAAATAAAAATGATGAACTAATTTTAGTTGATTATAAAACAGACTATGCAGAAATAGGAGATGAACAAAAATTAGTTGAAAAATATCAAGAACAATT
>CANRLO010000024.1 GCA_947631495.1 uncultured Clostridia bacterium | reverse complement strand
CTTCTTTTTAAGTAAGCGGAACTACAAATGTATTTTGTGATGGAATTCGTCATATTCAAACAAATTTAAAAGAATATCAAGTTTCTATTTTTGTATGTGTTCCATTGCTTTTAGAAACTATGTATAAAAAAATAATGAAAGAAGTTGAAAAACAAGGAAAAACAAAGTTAATTAAAAGAGTTATTCCTATTACTAATTTCTTATTAAAATTTGGAATTGATATTCGAAGAAAAGTATTTAAAGATATTATAAATCAATTAGGAGGACACATACGCTTTGTAGTAAGTGGAGCTTCTGCCATAGATAAAAAAGTGGCAAAAGGTTTCAACGATTTTGGAATTTTAACTGTTCAAGGATATGGTTTAACGGAGACTTCTCCTGTACTTACAGCAGAAAATGAAAAATGCATTCGATATGGTTCAATTGGTTACCCTTTAGCAAATGTAGAAGTAAAAATAGATAAGCCAAATGAAGAAGGAATTGGCGAAATTATAGCCAAGGGGCCAAATGTAATGTTAGGCTATTATGAAAATGAAGAAGCAACAAAAGAAGTATTAAAAGACGGATGGTTTTACACCGGAGACTTAGGCTACCAAGATAAAGATGGTTATATTTTTATTGCAGGAAGAAAGAAAAATGTTATTGTTCTAAAAAATGGAAAAAACGTTTACCCAGAAGAATTAGAAATATTAGTAAGTAATTTACCTTATGTAGAAGAAAACATGGTATTTGGAATGCCAAAAGAAGATGATTTAGTGGTTTCTGCCAAAATTGTATATAATAAAGAATATTTAGAAGAAAATAATTTATCAAAAGAAGAAATGGAAAAAATAATATGGAAAGATATCAAACAAATCAATCAAAATCTTCCAAATTATCAACATATTAAAAATATTATAGTAACAGACGAGCCAATGATTAAAACTACAACAGCAAAAGTAAAAAGATTCGAAGAAATTAAAAAAATTGTTAAAAATAACCAATAAACTTGAAAAAATAGGGAAAACTATGGTAGAATAGGGTAATAAAATTTAAATTTATTTACAAGGAAAAATAAAGTAAAAAATAGATTGCATACTTAAGGGAAGGAATGATAATAAAAAATGTTCAAAAAAATAAAAGACCCAGTTAGTGGGTTCTCACATTTAATAGGAATGGGCTTATCTATTGCAGGGCTCGTATTACTAATTATTCAAGCAGCAAAATATGGAGAAGGAGCATGGGATATAGTTACATTTACAATATTTGGTTCCATATTAGTTCTAATGTACTTATTTAGTTCATTATATCACCTGTTAAATTTAGGAGAAACAGGAACAAGAGTATTTAGAAAATTTGACCATATTATGATTTATCTTGTAATTGCGGCAACATATACCCCAATTTGCTTAGGACCATTAAGAGGACCATGGGGTTGGAGTATTTTTGGAATTGTATGGGGATTAGCCATTTTAGGAACAATATTAACAGCGATATGGATAAAAGCCCCAAGATGGCTTACAACAACTATATATATTGCCATGGGCTGGCTAGTTATTGTAATGTTGTATCCACTTCTTAGCACATTTAAAAGACTAAACGCATTATCTTCACTATGGTGGCTTCTAGCAGGTGGAATTTTTTACACAATTGGTGGAATTATATATGGCTTGAAAAAAGCACCATTTACTACAAAACACTTTGGTTTCCACGAGATATTCCATATTTTTGTAATGTTAGGAAGCTTTTGCCAATTTTGGTTTATTTTTCATTATTTATTATATATTTAATGAACAAGAGGGGAAAACCCTCTTTCTTTTTTTGCAAAATATGGAAATTGCTTCTAACTGTTGACTTATCTAAAATAAAAATGTTACAATATATAGGAAATAAAGGAAATATATACTAAAAAAATATATATTTCATAGAATAGTAAGGCATAAAATTTAGGGGGTGATTTCGATTTTAAAATAATATAAAAATCGATACAAAGAAAAAAGAAAGGGGAAGAACAAATGGAAAGAAAACTTTCAGAAGTACAAAAAAGATGTATCCTAATAGGAATAGCAGTTCTATTGCTCATTTTTATTATAGCATTTATGATATTTTATAAGAAAAAATATGAAGTAACATTTAATAGTAATGGTGGAACAATAGTAGTTTCTGCAAGAATTAGTGAAAAGGATAAAATAGAAAAGCCAGAAGATCCAACAAAAGAAGGATATTTATTTGCAGGCTGGTATTATGATGATGAATTATATGACTTCGATAAACCAATCATGCATAATATGACATTAGAGGCAAAGTGGACACCACTAGGAGAAGAAGAGATAGCAGAAATCAAATTAGAACAAACAGAATTAACTTTGAAAACAGGAGAAACATCACAATTAGTAGTAAATTTTATGCCAGAAAATGCAAAAATACAAAAATTAATATGGAGTTCTAGTGATGAAAATATTATAACAGTTGATGAAAATGGAAATGTGAAAGCATTAAAAGAAGGAAGTGCAACAGTTACAGTAAAAACAGAAGATGAAAAACATAGTGCAACTTGCGTAGTAACAGTAGTAGTAAGTGCAGATGATAACAATAATGAAGACAATAATAATCCAAATACATCAGGTACTACTCAAACTAAACCACAAGAGGAAACTAAGCCACAAGAGCAAACAAAGCCTGAAGAACAGACTAAACCACAGCAACCTACAACCCCAGAAGGAGAAACAAATCCAGGAGGCCAAACAAATCCAGGTGGAGAAACTAAACCTGAAGAACAAAAGCCAGACACACCAACTACTGTACCAGTAGAAAGTGTTAGCATAAGTGGGCAACAACAAATTAAAGTTGGAGGAACTATTACTTTACAAGCAATTATTACACCAAATAATGCAACAGACAAAAATGTAACTTGGAGTAGTAGCAATCCGGAAGTAGCAACAATTGATTCTAAAACTGGAAAAGTAACAGGTGTTATTGACGGAACAACAACTATTACAGTAACAACTTCAAATGGAAAAACAGCAACTTGTCAAATAACAGTAGCATCATATTATGAAATTACTTTGAAAGCTATTCACCAAGCTGTAACAGATGCTGTTAGCCAATATAGTTTAACTGTTACAAGAGATGGAGTAAGTTTTAATGGTTGGAAAGGTTTTACATATAATGAAAAACCAGTTACTGCAGGAAACCCAACTGTATCTGCTTCGAAAATTAACGATTCTATTACTTCCGTTATATTAACATTAACAAACGGAACAAAAGTAACTGCAAAAGTAATACACATACATTAAAGAAAGGAGAAAAATATGGTAAAAAAGTGTAGTAAATTATTGATTTTAACAGCATTGCTTTTATGTATATTAATGGTGCCTAGTTTAGCAAAAGAAGTTACAAAAGAAAATATTGGAGTAGAAATAGATAAAATTAATAGTGATACAGATACTATATGGATTATAGGAGAATATGTATTTACAACAAACCATACTATTACAACACAAGATGTTATGCTAGCTGCAAGAAGTATTCATATACAAAATCCAGAAAATGCCTTAGAAGAAATGGCAATATATGAATTAAGTAGGGAATATGATGAAGATTATGAACCAACAGGAAAATGGATTGTAGAAGACAATTCAATTGGAAAACAATTAGATAAAGAAAATTTTAATTTAAATATTAGTTATGTAGATAATGAATCAATCCCAGAAGACACAAAAATAAAAGTATCTTTAGATAATGTAGATGAACTATTAGAAAAATCAAAAGAAACTTTAAAATATGAAAAAAATTCAGAGAACCTTAAATTAAGTGAAAAAGGAGAATTAACAGGTTTAATTGAATTAAATGAAGAAGTAGATACATCAGTGTTTCCACAAAATGAACTAACAGGATATTATTTTGCCTATACTTTACAAGTGGAAGGTACAATAACAGATGCTACAACAGTAAAATTAACCAATGGAAGTGGAGATACCAAAGTATTAACAGGAAAAAGTGCATTTGATAATGTAGAAGATGGACTTATGCTAATATTAGCACATTTAGATAAAAATGAAGAAAATAAAACCTTAAAAATAGAAGTAGATTTAGATGGAGAATCAAAAGAATATACTTCAGCAAAATATATAATAGATTGGAGCAATGTAGATTTTCAATCTGATAGTGAACGTACAAAAGTAATTGTAAATACTGAAAAAGAATTAAAAGAAGCATTAGCAAAAGAAACAGTAACTGAAATATTTGTAGCACAAAATATAGAACTAGGCGATGTTAACGACGATGAAAAACATTCTCATACTTTAATTATAGACATTGCAAATAGAAAAGTTACAATAAAATCTTTAGATAGTAAAAATCCAGTAACAATAAGCGATAAAGAACAAACAGAAGAAGGAGAAAAAGATAAAACACCTGTAATTGAAGTAAAATCAGGTGATGTAACATTTGAAAATATTAAAATAGAAGGAGCAACAAGAGCGATTTCAGTAAAATCTGGGGCTACAGTTATAGCAAATAATGTAGTGGCAATAGATAGCCAAGATACAGCATTTGACGTAGAAGAAGGTGCTACATTTACAGGAACAGGTTTACAATATTTAAAAACAACAGCAGATGGAAATACAGTTAACAAGGAATCATACCATTATCCAACAATTTGTGGTAAAGGAACAGTTACAGTAACAGATAAAGAACCAAAAAAAGTGGAGGACTATAAAAGAATAGTTTCTCCTAAAGAAGGTAAATATGAAGATATAGACTTTAGAGACCCTGAAACACATCAATATTATCCAGAATTCCAAGATCCTAATGATTCAAGCAAATTAAAAGAAGAATATCAAAAATTACTTGGAACACCATCAAACATAGCATGGGACGAATTAAGGAATACACAACATACACATTACTATTTAGATGCAGAAAATGCTGAATATTATATGGTTTATTTAAGAGATGGAGCAATTACTAAAAAATATTTTGCAAAAGGTGATGAAATAAAAAATACATCAGAAAATTATAATTCAACAGGTTACTATAAAAATGTTCTTATAGTAAATGATAAATCTTATGTTCGTGATGGTTGGTCAAAACAAAGTTATTACACTTTATTAGCTAATGCCCAAAAAGAATATAAATGGAATACTGCAAAAATAACAGATCCAGTAGCAGCAAAAGATTGTACTTTATATCCTAGATATGTAGAGGGCTATAGTATTATTATTGAAACAGATGAAACAAAAACAGACGGAACTAAAATAACAAAAAGATTTGGTGTAAAGCAAAATGAAGAAAAAACAATTCAAAATTTAATAGATGAAATTCCAGAATTCAAAAAAGTTTATGAAGCATTAGAAGAAAAAGCACAAAATGGAAGTGTAATTATAGACATAAACAATTCTGATTCAGAAGTAAACAGAGAAACAAAAATTTCAAGAGATATGAAATTAGAAGTTAAAAAAGTACAACAAACTTCTTATGCACAATTTTTAGGTCCAAATACTAATGAGTTAAAAACAAACGGAAATAGTATTTCTGGTATTATTAATACAAAAAGTGAAAACGGAAAATATTATTTACCAATTACTATAGCATCAGAAAATTTTCAAAATGAAGTATCAACTATAACTGTTACAGACCCTAATAACAATACAGAAGTTTATACTTATAGTGAAAATGCAGAAAATGAAATTGCAACTGTAAGTAATGTAAAAGCAATGAATTTACAATTAGAAGCAATAAAAGAATCTAATATAGCAAGTGGAAACAAAATATATAAAATTGCTATAGATATGGATGGAGAAAATGAAAACGAATATGCTGTTTTAAATTACATAATTGACTATAATAAGGTAAAAACCATAGAAGAAATGATTAACAAAGCAGCTGAAAATACTCAAAAAGCTAATAACTTAACACTTCAAAGAAATAATGATATTAAAGGTAATAAACAAAATTGTACAGTTGAATATGACAGAGAAACAGGAAGAAGATATTATACAGAAGGAGAAGTAACACAATATACATTTGCTGAAAGAGAAGTAAATGAAAATGCTGCTAATAGTAAAATATGCGTTCAAAAAGTAAGCACACAGACAGAAGAAGAAAAAGCATACTTAAATAATTGGGAATATTGTAATTCATTTAGTAAAGTAGGTGATGGTGTTCTTGAATTAGAATTACTTAAAGATATAGTTAGCACAAATGGTACTATTAGAGCAGTGCTAGAAGTAAGTAAAACAGATGAACAAGAGAATACCTATGTAGTTGTTGTAAGTCATGAAAAAATTAGTGACTGGTTAAATAGAAATTACATTGATTTTGCAACAAATGAAACAAAAGAAGGTGAAAATACTTATAAATTTGAAGACGTTATAGGAGTAGTATTAAAAGTAACGCTTGATAGTAACAATGAGTATGTAACAAGTATTAAGACACTTAACAACTTTACTATAACTAAAGACGGTGAAGTTAAACAAACTTATAAAAATAATAAAATTGATGTAACAATTACTAAAATTGGAACAACAGACATAAAAACACCACAACAAATGCTTGGAGAAAATGATGAACATCCTGCAATAAACACAGAAATCCAAGAATTCATAAAAAAAGGTAGACAATGGTGGGATAAACATATTCATTCTTAAAAATAATAAATAAAAATTCACGGGTTTACTCGTGAATTTTTATTGCCATAATTTTATAGTAAATATGCATTTTTACTTGCAATTTAACATAAAATGTGATATAGTAGTATGGTAACTAATTGTAAAAAGTATTTTTTAAAATTAAAAGATACATTAATCAAGGAGGAAAGAATATGTGCAAAATAGTTGAATATCCTGGGTTGTACAGTAATGCAAATGCATTGCTCCGTAGAGAAGGCTTAGATTCCACTATGCCTGGCTATGAATTTTTAAAACGGGGAATTGTCATCTACAAAATAGAAGGCAAGCTTCCTAAAGCTGAATTCTTCCAGCAGGTGAAAGAAGGAATGGTTGTACCGGTTAACAGAAATACGCATTTCTCAAAAAATGAAGAGCATGATAATGTAGAACAATGGATGATAGAATCCATAAGAAGTGCAGGAATTAAGATTGAGTTAATTGAGTACATCAAACAACTTGCAGATGAATTAAATTAAAAAAGTCCCTAAGAGAGTATTAAATTCTCTTAGGGCTTTTTAATTGCCATTTGGGATAGGCCTTTATAGGTAGAAAAAATGTATATATAATTTTTTGGGGTTATAAAATTTTTATAGGAATATATATTTTTTTCTTCAGTTAAAAAAATTTTTTATAGAAATTTATAGAAGTTGCTCCGTCCCCAAAATACAAAAATATAAAATTTTTTAAAAAAGTAACTTACTTGTAACTTTGCATGTTTTATAATACACTTGTAAACAAAAAATTGAAAGGAAAATAAAGTTGAATAATATCTTAAATATAGAATTATTGAACAAATTTTATGCCTTAGAAAGGAATGATAAAAATGGAAATTTTAAGAGTAGAAAATTTAAGCAAAGTATATGGAAAGAATGAATCAAAGGTAGTGGCATTAGATAATGTTTCTTTTTCAGTAGAAAAAGGAGAATTTGTTGCTATTGTAGGAGCAAGTGGTTCTGGAAAATCTACGCTTTTGCATTTAATAGGAGGAGTTGATAGACCAACTTCAGGAAAGGTGTATATAGATGGAAAAGATATTTTTAGCTTCAATGATGATAAATTAGCAATCTTTCGTAGAAGGCAAGTAGGGCTTATTTATCAGTTTTACAATTTAATTCCAATTCTAAATGTGGAAGAAAATATTACTTTGCCATTATCTTTAGATAATCGAAAAGTGGATAAAGATACCTTAAATAAAATGTTGGATTTGTTAGGACTTCAAAATAGAAAAAATCATCTTCCTAATGAATTATCTGGTGGACAACAACAAAGAACGAGCATTGGAAGGGCTCTTATTACGAATCCTACCATTATTTTAGCAGACGAACCAACAGGAAATTTAGATTCTAAAACAAGTGACGAAATTGTTGCATTACTAAAAAAATCAAATAAAGAACTAAAACAAACTATTATTATGATTACGCATAATATGGAAATTGCAAAAGTAGCAGACAGAATTATTAAAATAGAAGATGGAAGAATTATAGAAAATAATTAAAGCTATTTTAAAATGAACTACTACAAATTAAAACGAATTTATAAGAAATGAATTATAATTTTAAAAATAATTACAAGAAAATATAAAAAGTGAAGTTTATATAAGATAGTGTGTTATAACTTCCAAAGTAAAAAAGAATAGTGTAAAAATTATAACTTCCATAATAAAAAAAGAATAATAAAAAATTATAAATTCAGAAAGGATAAAAAAGATGAAGTTACTGAATAAATTAACAATCAAAAATTTAAAATTAAATAAAAAAAGAACCATTGTTACTATTATTGGAATTTTATTATCCGTTTCTTTAATTACAGCAGTTGCCTCTATATATTCAAGTGCTATTGCTTCATTAATTGATTTTGAAACAACGGAAAAAGGAAATTTTCATGTAGTATTTTATGATGTACCAAAAGAAGATATAAAAATATTTGAGAATAACCGTCAAATCGAAGAATTGTATTTAACTAAGGACATAGGATATGCTAAATTAGAAGAATCAAAAAATGAATATAAACCTTATGCGTTTGTAAAAGCATTTTCACAAGAAGGTTTGGAAAATTTATCGATTACCTTGGTAGAAGGAAGATTGCCACAAAATTCAGATGAAATTGTAATACCAACTCATTTAAAAACAAATGGCAGAGTAACTATGCATGTAGGGGATAGTATTACCTTAGACATTGGAAAAAGAATAGGAGAAGATGGCGTAGAATTAAAGCAAAGTAATCCTTTTCAATCTGTCGAATCAGAAGGAATTATACAAAATTTGGATATAGTAGAAAACCATCCTAGCATAGAGCAAATTGTAGATACAACAAGCAAAACGTATAAAATTGTAGGAATTATACAAAGACCAGCATCAAATATTGAAAGTTATGTTGCACCGGGCTACACCTTTATAACATATTTAGATGAACAAAATGAATTTAAAAATTTAGACAAAAATGTAGATATATATGCAAGATACACAAAAGAAGGAACAAAAAATGCTTACAAAGTCACAGCAAATATATTAGGAGTAGATGAAAACTTATTTGAAAAATTTAATGCTTCTAGTGCAAGTTATGAAACTGGTAAGAATAGCGAATATGATACTTATGTAGCACAAATGAACAATGCAAAATATAAAATCAACATCAATAGTTACTTAATTGGCTTGCAAACAGACCCAATTGGCAGTAGTGCTATTGGTGGATTAGGAATAGTAGTGGCAATAGTATGTGCCATAATTGTATTTACTTCTGTATTCTGCATAAAAAATAGTTTTGATATTTCCATTACAGAAAAAATAAGGCAATACGGAATGTTAAGAAGCATTGGTGCAACAAAAAAGCAAATAAAAAAGAACGTATTTTATGAAGCAAGCCTTCTTGGCATAATAGGAATTCCACTTGGTTTACTATTCGGATTTCTTGCATCCTTCATTCTTATTATAGTAAGTAACTATTTCTTAAAAGGAATGTTAGCAGAAGGAATTATATTAAAATTTGAATTTTCTTTTGCTTCTGCTATTGTAGCTATTATTCTTGGCATTATTACACTTTACTTTTCTGCTTTTAAAAGTGCAAGAAGAGCTGCTAAAGTCTCTCCAATTGAATCTATTCGAAACAGTAGCAATATAAAAATAAAAGCAAAGAAAATAAAAAGTTCTAAAATCATTCAAAAAATATTTGGCATAGGAGGAGAAATTTCGTACAAAAACTTAAAAAGAAATAGAAGAAAATATAGAACGACAGTTATTTCTATTGTAGTTTCAGTATTTGTATTTATTGCATTATCATATTTTATGAACTCTGCTTTCTTCACAATTGAAAATGAACTAAATCGAACCGATTATAACATTACCTTGTATGCTCGATTTGAAAATCAGGAAGAATATGAGAAAATAATACAAGTAGCACAACTTGATAACATTGAAAAATATAGTATCTGTAAAGAAAAAACGTTAAACATTGAAGATGTAAAATATAGTAAGGAATATATAGACACTTTGAATTTAAATGAAGAAGAAGCGAAAAGGGGATACACTACACTTATAACTGTAGGAAAAGAACAATATCAAGAATATTTAGCAAGTTTAGGACTAAAAGAAAGTGAAATGAAACAAAAAGGCATTTTAATTGATAAAACTACTATATCTTTATGGAATGAGGAGAAAAATAAAGTAGAAAAACATCAAATGAGAAAATTTGATTACAAAGCAGGAGACACAATTTCTGCTGAATTAGGCGAAGATAAAAAAATGAAGGTAGAAATTGGATGTATTACGGATAAATATCCATTTGGACTAAGTGATAGTAATAATCAAACACTTTTAATTGTAAGTGATGAACTATTTGATTCTTATATTAAGGCAAATCAATTAAATATTTACTTTCTATCATCTAATGCAAACCAATTACAAGATGATATAGAAAAGCAGTTAGAAGACTTAAATTTAAATTATTTTAGCGTTAACAATATTCAAGAAAATGCAGAAATGCTAAATGATTTATTTACTCTTATGGCTATTTTCCTATATGGCTTTATTACAGTAATTACTTTGATTGGAATTACCAACATATTTAACACAATTACTACAAATATGGAACTTAGAAAACAAGAATTTGCAATGTTAAAATCAATAGGAATGACCAACAATGAATTTAATAAAATGATACGATTAGAAAGTATCTTTATGGGAGTCAAATCTTTAGCATTTGGTATTCCAATTGGAATAGGACTATCTTATTTAATCTATTATTTCTTAATGAAAGAACAAGGAATAAAATTCCAAATACCATATGTGCCAATTTTATTAGCAATCCTTGCAGTATTCTTCTTAATTACAATACTAATGAAATACTCAATCAACAAAATTAATAAGCAAAACACAATAGAAACCATCCGCAATGAAAATATATAAATTGCGACATTGGGTGCGACATTGGGGACGTTTCCTTTTGCATCATCTGTCCCTTTTGTATCACTGTCCCTAATGGTGCATAAAAATGTACCAAAAGGAAACGTCCCCAATGGGTAATCTGTCCCTTTTGGTACCTTGACAGATAAAATAGAAATCCATATAATAGAGCTAAATAAAGGAAGTGGAAGCATGCACATTTTATTAGTAGAAGATAACCCTTCTATTGCAAAAGGGTTAAAATATTCCTTTGAAAAAAATTCTTATAAACTAACATGGGTAACCTCTATAAAGGAAGCAAAAGAATTTCTTGAGAATAAAGAAAATATAGATGTTATTTTATTAGATGTTGCACTGCCGGATGGTAATGGCTTTGAATTATTCGAAAATAGCATAAAAGAACTAAAAATTCCAACCATCTTTTTAACAGCAAAAGAGGAAGAAGATGATATTGTTAAGGGTCTTAATATGGGAGCAGAAGACTATATTACAAAGCCTTTTAGCACAAAAGAACTACTAGCTAGAATCAATCGAGTTGTTTTACGCTCTAAAAAACAAAGCACCATTCAAATAAAAGATGTTAGTTTTGATATGGATAAGTTAATTTTGCAAAAGAATGGAAAAAATATAGAGTTAACTTCGTTAGAATTAAAAATAGTGCATTTATTATTTAGCAATATAAATAAAGTAGTTAGCAGAAATACTATATTAGATAAAATATGGGAATGGACAGGAAATGATGTAGATGACCACACCATAACCGTGTATTTAAAAAGAATTAGAGAAAAAATAGGAACTGATATTATTACAACGATAAAAGGAATTGGGTATCGAATAGATGAAAAATAAAATAAGATTGAAAAAATATGTTGTTATTAGCATATTGCTCATAATTTGCTTTTTAGGTTTGTTCCTAGCCTTAAGCAAATATGAGTATGACGTTTACACCATGCATTATAATCAAAAAATAGCAGAAATAGTAGGCATTTTAAAGGAAAAATATCCTAATATAACAGAAGAAGAAATCATTACAATTTTAAATAGTGAAGAAAAAAATTCTTCTTCTCAAATTTTTGCTAAATATGGGATAGATATAGAAAATAGTGCCATTCTTTTAGAAAATGATGCAAGTTTTGCTAAGTTTTTAATTATTAATCTTTCATTTATGCTCGCTATGTTTCTGATTTTATCTTTTGTTTTTCTTATATATAATAGAAAAAAGGAAAAGGAAATTCAAGATATTACAAAATGTATTGAACAAATCAATCACAAAAATTATGAATTTAATATGGATTCTATTTCAGAAGATGAATTGTCAATTTTGAAAAGTGAGATTTACAAAACGACCATTATGCTAAAAGAAGCGGCAGAAAATTCAAATATAGAAAAAGCAAATTTAAAGAAATCTTTAGAAGACATTTCACATCAATTGAAAACACCGCTAACCAGTATTTTAGTTATGTTAGATGATATGCTCGATGACCCAACTATGGATGTAGAAACAAGAAACGATTTTATGAAAGATATCAAAAGAGAAGTAATAAGTATCAATTTTTTGGTACAAGCTTTATTAAAACTTTCTAAACTGGATTCTAATACCATTACTTTCACAAAAGAAAAAATACAAATAAGTAAGTTAATAGAAGAAGCGGTAAAAAATGTTTCCACTTTATGCGACTTGAAAAACATTCATATAGAAATACAAGAAAATAAAAATGCAAGTATGCAGGGGGATTTTAGGTGGCAAGTAGAAGCTATTACTAATATACTTAAAAATTGTATAGACCATTCTCTAAATGGCTCTAAAATTTGTATTTCGTATGAACAAAACCATGTGTATTCTAGTATTAGTATAAAAGATTTTGGAGAAGGAATTGCAAAAGAAGATTTACCTCATATTTTTGAACGATTTTTTAAAGGAAAAAATGCAACACAAGATAGCATAGGTATTGGACTTGCTCTTTCAAAAACTATTATTGAAAAAGATAATGGAACTATTAGTGTTACTTCAGAAAGTGGAGTAGGAACAGAATTTATAATAAAATATTTTGCTCATTACTAAAATATAAAATTAATACAAAAAAAGAGAAGAAATATTTGCAGTTCTTCTCCTTTATTAATGATTTACATAGCAAAATGCTATGGACACTAATGTAATAATAGTATATGAAAAAAATAATATTATATGCAATAAAAAACGATAGCCTTTTAGACTATCGGATTATAATGATTACGTTCCTTTCAGAACGGACACTAATGTTTTACTAATTTAATTATAAACTATTAAAAAGCATAAAGTCAAGTAAAAATAAAAAAATTATTTAGATTTTAATGGTCTTAATCTATATAAATTTTCAAGTTGTGAATTAATTTTATTCCAATCATTTATTGAAATAGCAACTAAATTCCCTTTTTTTCTGTAAGGGTCTATAATTCTTATTTTACTAACAACCTTTAACTGTTCAACTAAAACAGTAGAATCTATTATTTCTAAATCAATATGAAACCAAAAACTATCTTGTAATCTTTTTGTGGTTAAAGGAAGAATAGTGCATATTGGCGAATTTTTAAAAGTTCTTAATACTAAAACAGGTCTTAATTTATTTTGCTCGCTTCCAATATTTATTCCAAGATTACACCAATAAATAAAATTATTATAAATTGGAAATTTAGGAAGTTGTCCATAATACCTTAAATTTGTTTTTTCTTTTGTCCATTCAGAAAACTGAATTGCATCAGCAGTATTTATGCTATTTAGCAAATTTTTAGTTTTCTCCATATTATTGTTAATTTCAGCATTCATAAATTATCACCTCTCTTTTTAGAGTATAACATATTATAAATTATAAGTAAACAAAAGTTTGTATATTTTATTAAATATTTATATACAAGTTTTTATATTTTTTGCTCCGTCCCTAAAATATAAAATTTTCTTGACAATATAAGTTTGCTTCTATATAATACTAAAAAAAGGGGGAAAATTTATATGGAGAAAAAAACAAAAATAATTATTGCTATTGCAGTTGTGGCTATTATTGCAGTTGCCATTATTATATTTGCAGTGAGCAGTAATTCAGGTAATGGAAAAACGAATTTAGCACAAGTAAATAGTGAGGAAGATTTAAGTAATTTATTAGACAAAGTTTATGAAGGAGTAAGCACAGAATTATATAGTGTGCAAACAATTAGTATTGATTTAACAGATGAAACTTCTGTAAAATCTTATACTGGTCTTGAAAACGGACAAGACCTTGAATATGCTATTGTATCAGAGCCAATGATTAATGCTCAACCATATTCATTAGTTATGGCAAAAGTAAAAAGTGGTGTTAATGCAAATGAAGTTGCAAAAGCTATGTCAGAAGGTGTAAATCCAAGAAAATGGATTTGCGTTACAGCAAAAAAATTATATGCAACTAATAGTGGAGATATTGTATTTCTTATTATGACAAATGAAGAAATGTCAAAAGGAGTTTATGAAAGCTTTAAAGCTTTAGCAGGAACAATAGGAGAGGAATACGAAAGAACAACAGAAGATGAAGAATTACCACCTGATATGAGTTTTCCACTTCCACTATAAAAAATATAAAAACAATGTTATCGCCGGCGTAGAGTAGAATAAGTCTATCTTGCCGGCGATTGTTTAAGTTTTATAAAAAAGTTGTATGTGTACAATAAAAAGATATAGAAAATAGATAATATAAAATATTAAATATTAAAATATATTAAGTAAAAAATTAATTATAAAAAATTAAACAAAAGTAAAACAATGAAAGGAATAAAACATGGTATTTTCTAGTATTACATTTCTATTTTATTTTCTACCAATCGTACTTGCTGTTTATTATATTGTGCCAAAGAAAGCAAAAAATTTCGTATTATTGATATCTTCTTTTCTTTTTTATTATTTTGGAGAGCCAAAATACGTGCTTCTTATGGCATTTTCAATTATTCTTACCTACATATTTGGAAGACTTATTGCCAAATATCAAAAAGCAGAATATGCTAAATTATTTTTAATTTTAGCAATTATATGCAGTGTTGGTTTATTAGTTTATTTTAAATACGCTAATTTTTTAATTGAAAATATCAACTTGTGGCTAAGCCATAAAATTGATTTTATTTACGTAGCTTTGCCAATTGGTATTTCTTTCTATACATTCCAAATGCTTAGCTATTTAATAGATGTATATAAAGAAGAAGCAAAGGTCCAAAAAAATATTTTTAAACTTGCTATGTATGTTTCTCTATTTCCACAACTTATTGCAGGTCCAATTGTTAGATATACCACGATTGAAGAACAAATAGAAAATAGAACTCACACAATGGAAAAATTCGCTTTAGGTGTAAGAAGATTTATAATAGGACTTAGCAAAAAGGTACTTATTGCAAATATTTTAGGAGAATTAGTAAGCACATTTGTAGCAAGTAATGAAATGAGTGTTCTATATTATTGGTTATATGCTATTTCAGCAATGCTACAAATTTATTTTGATTTTTCTGGTTATTCCGATATGGCTATTGGACTTGGAAAAATGTTTGGTTTTGAATTTCTAGAAAATTTCAATTATCCTTATATTGCTAAAAGTATTACAGACTTTTGGAGAAGATGGCATATTTCTCTTAGCAGTTGGTTTAGAGACTATGTGTATATTCCACTTGGAGGAAATAGAACTTCAAAAATAAAATGGCTTCGCAATATTATGATTGTATGGCTTCTTACAGGCTTATGGCATGGAGCAGCGTGGAATTTTGTAATATGGGGATTATTTTTTGGAATTCTTCTTATTTTGGAAAAATTATTTTTAGGAAAGCAGTTAGAAAAAAAGCAGTTAGGAAAACTTCCTAAAGTATTGTCTCACATTTATGTACTTTTACTTGTTATGATTAGCTTTATTATTTTTAATGGAGAAAGTACTGCACAAATTTTACAAAATATAGGTGGATTAGTGGGCATAGGAGGAGTGCCACTTGTTTCAAATGAAAGTTTATACTATTTAAAAAGTTATTTTGTTGTACTTCTAATAGGAGTAGTAGGAGCAACTCCTTTACTAAAAAATTTTGTGAATTTGCCTAAAATGAAGAAAATATCTAATTTTTTAGAACCAATTTATTTATTAAGTTTACTTCTTATTTGTACTTCTTACATTGTAGATGGTTCTTTTAATCCATTCTTGTACTTTAGATTTTAAAAAATGACCTTTGGGGACGTTTCCTTTTTGTAAAGTTACATTTAGGGACGTTTGCCTCTGCATAAGTTGTCCGTAGCTCGCTATCCGCTCGAACGGTCAACTCATCCTTTTGGTAAATCTGTCCCTTTTGGTAAGTCAAAAATATAAAATGGCGTCTATAAGTTTCAAAAACGAAACAATAAAAGGGGTGTCCCCAGCGTTCCAAAATGGAACGAAAAGGGGCGTCCCTACTGTTCGGAAGGAGAAGTAAGTGAATGAAAGAAAATACAAAAAATAAAATAATAACCGTAGGTTTTGCTTTAATATTGTTTGCCTTCTTCTTTGGAAATATTATTAAAAAAGATGAAACAATATCAATAGCAGAAAGAAGAAAATTAGCTCAGTTTCCTACTATTACACTAAAAAAATTAGAAAATGGAAAAGCGGCAGAAGAATTTGACAAATATACAGTAGACCAATTTGTTTTTCGTGACTCTTTTAGAAGTTTAAAGGCTTTTGTTAGCAATGACATTTTCCGTCAAAAAGATAACAATGGGTTATTTATGCTAGACGGAAGCATTTATAAAATGGAATATCCAATCAATAGGAAAAACATTATAAAATCAGCAAGTAAAATACAAAATATAGTTCAAAAATATTTAAATAATAGTGATGTATATTATTCACTTATTCCAGATAAAAACTATTATTTAGAGTCTTATGACTTGAAAATAGATGTTAAAGATGTTCAAAAAATTATGCAAGAAAGCATTCCAAAAGCACAATATATTGATATTACAGAAGGCTTAAAGTTAGAAGATTATTATAGAACTGACTTACATTGGAAGCAGGAAAATTTA
>CANRLO010000023.1 GCA_947631495.1 uncultured Clostridia bacterium | reverse complement strand
ATTGTCAATGATTTGCTTATAAATAAATTCTAAAACTTATTGCACAACAATTGTGCACTTCATTTTTTAAATTACATCTTTTTCTTTTTTATAAAAATCTTCTTTTTTTGATACGAAACGAGAAAATTTATGATATAATGAATACACAAGCCCGAATGGTGGAATGGTAGACGCGGTGGACTCAAAATCCACTGGTAGCAATACCGTGTCGGTTCAAGTCCGACTTCGGGCACCAGATTGATTGAAACTCGGAAAAATACGAGGTAAAGATAGAAAACTAAAAATATATAATACATAGTGACCCCACGGTTATTATGTATTATATATTTTTAGAATATTTTTTTCATTAATTTACGTCTAAAAGTATACATGATAAAATATATTTTAAGAAGGAGTATTGTTCTAATGAAAAAGATTTTTAAAAATAAGAAAGTGCTTATATGTTTGGGAATACTGTTGATGCTTATCGTTTTAGGAAGTGGGATTACTTATTATTTCGTAATTAAAAATAAACAGACTTCTAATCTTACCCCTAATGATAATTCAAGTGAAGTTATAGAAAAAAAAGAGATTGTCAAGGTGATTTTTGATGCTAATGGTGGAAGTGCTGTAGGAAGTTTAGAAATAGAAAAAGGTAGTATCATTGAGAGACCTGAGAATCCAATCAGAGAAGGATACCAATTTGTTTCATGGCTTTACAACAAAGAAGAATTTGATTTTACAACTTCTATTCAGGAAAATATAATGCTAAAGGCAAAGTGGGAAAAGAAAGAAGAAAAGCCTAATAATTCAAGTAGCAGTTCAAATGAGCAAAATAATGTATCTGGAACAACTTCTGGCACAAGTTCTGGTACAAGTTCGTCTTCTTCAAATATTGATAAAATTAATTTAAATGATAATATTTCTGTTACATTAAATTTTGTTAATTGGAGTCAACCAGGAGGTTATTATTTTATAAACAATATGGCTTCTGTTTTACCACAACTAACAGGGAAAAAAAGTATTACAGTTGGTTGGGATGAAGATAAAGTGGGAGATGGCATTGATGTTCTTCTTTCTGATTGGGAAGATGCACTACAAAAATTCACATTTGATACGTCGAAAGAAGAAAATGCCAAAGCGGTTTTCCAAAAAATTGAAAGTGCTAATCAAAAAGGCATCCAATTTACTCCAAATATAAGTGGCCACGAATTTGGTTATAAATATATTTATCTAACAGTTAGCAATACTTCTTATCATTCTTTAAATTCTGCCTTTAAGGCAAACAAAAATAACTTACAAAATGAAATTGATAGTACTTTTTCGGATGCAATTTATGTAACTTTACCAGGTTATGGTGTTTATCCAAGTTATGATGAATTACTAACAGAAGAGATATGTAATGAATATCATTTAGTATGTAGTAAGTGGTGATAAAAATTGAAAAAAGGTTTTATCGTTTTTTTAGCATTATTTTGTTTTGGAATTCTTCCTGTTTCGGCTGCAACAAATCCCTATCCTAAAACACAAACTATTAATGGGGCAAAAAGTGTTCCTTGCACAAGAGTGGTTTGGCAAGAAGTATATGATCGCTTAGGTATCGCTTTACCAGGTGATTGGGGAAATGCTATTAATTGGCTCGAAAGCGCAAAAAATGTTGGTTATCAAGTAGGAGAAACACCAAAGGAAAATTCGATTGCTGTTTATTCAGGATTTTATGGATATGGTCATGTTGCCTATGTTCTAGATGTTCTAGATGGTTATATGCGTATAATTGAAGGTGGTGTTGTTGGAACTGAGAAAAGAGATAGGACAACAAGTTATGAAATTGGTTCTGGTGATGGTATCTATTTAACTGGCTTTATCTATCTGGATGAAATTCCAAAACAACCATCGAAAAGTGCTAATTCAAATTCAGGAACCAACTCAAATAATTCCAATTCTAGCAGTAATACAATAACGAAAAAAGATGGAAATAGTTATTTAAAATCGCTAGAAATAGAAGGGGTTCCTATTTCTTTTCAAAAAGATACTTTTACTTATAATGTTACTCTTTCTTATAAAATGGAAAATATTGTAATAAAGGCAGAAGCTGAAAAAAGTACATCTACTATTCAAAAAGAGGATAGCTATTCATTAAATGTTGGAGAAAACGTTATCAGTATTAAATGTATTGCTGAAGATAAATCAACGAGTGAATATGTTCTTTATATTACAAGAGAAGAACCAAAAGAAGAAACAATAGAAGAACCATCCATTAAAGAGTCAAAAGAAGAAAGAAAGATAAATTCTTTGGTTTGGATTTTAGGTATTTCTTTTGTTAGTTTTCTTACCATAGGAATTATTATTTTCCTTTGCATAAAAAGAAAAAGGAAAAATAAAAATTAATATTAAAAATTCAACAAAATTTAGAAAATAAAGCAGGATAAAATCATGAAAAATTTTTAAAATCATTGTAAACCCTTAATATAAAAAGGTTTGCAAACATTTTTTTCATGATTTTATCCTGTGAATATTTTTCCCTTCATTTACATCTAAATGTATACATGATATAATGAGGAAGAGGAGTTATATCATGGATATTTTAAATCAAAAGTTAAAATTATTAAGAAAACGAAAAAATAAATATCTGATCTTAGGGTTATTATTACTAATAGGTTCTATTTTGAGCTTTATTTGGTATTATCAATTAGAAGAAAAATTAGAAAATACAAATATTAGCTTACATGAACGAATTACCCATAAGGAAGAAGAAGAGGGAAATTTTGTTTCTTTACAAGTGACAGAAAGACCATTTTTATTTGCGGAATATGAGGAAGAACCTACCAGTGATAAATTTTATTTTTTGATGGATGAAGATTATTTATATATTGGATATTTAGATTATTACACATATTTAGAATTAAATACAGATGACATTCTAGAGCATCCCATCACGTTGAAAGGTTTTACTAAAAAGATACCAGAAGATGTGAAAAAAATTGCGATAGAAGTTTATAATGAAGAGTTAGAAGAAACGATTTTAACAGAGGAAAATTTTAGTGAGTATCTAGGTTTAATCTGTATTGATACTGTTCGCAATTCTTCTTATGGTATGGGTCCATTGATGATTGGAATCGGATTATTCATTGCCTCTATAATTTATTTTATTTTCTTTCTAATTCGTTTATCAAAGTGGAAAGAAATAGAAAAAATGCCAATTTGGGAAAATGTGAAAAAAGAATTAGAAAGTTCTACCTGTATCAATTATGATAAAATGCATTTATTTTTAACGGATCATTATATTGTGGATGGAAGTCGTAATCTTGTAATCATTCCTTATCAAGATATTGTTTGGTTATATCCTTATGAACAAAAGTATAATGGAATCACCCATCACAGTTGTTTGATGGTAGCATTATTGAGTAGAAAGAAGAAAAAGATTGCTGTACTTTCTGGTCTTTCAATCAAATTAAAAGAGCAATATTCCGAAATCATTCAAAATATTTACCAAAAAAATCCATCGATGCTGATAGGATATACAGAAGAAAATAAACAGCAAGCCAAAGATTTATATCAAATCAAGTAAAGGAGAAAGAAAAAATGTCTAAAAAAGATATTGTCAAGCGAAGAAAAAACGAAGTCATTAAAGAAGCTGTAATTGAAAATGACCAAACCATAAAACCAAAACAAAATTTATCCTTTTTTATCATCCTGGTCATTTTATGTCTCTTTATTGGTATTCTGTTAATTTTTGGGTAAAAAAATAGAAAATTTCTGGGAAAGGAAACTTTCTATTTTTTTCTATTTATAGTATAATAAGAATGGTGATATCAATGGAGAATCAATATTATCAAGAAAAAGAATTCTATCAAATCATTGAACCGATTTTAAGAAATACGGAATTCCAACGTAGAAAAAACTTTTTACATCATCAGGATTCTGTATATGAACATTCTCTAAAAGTAGCTTGGGTATCTTATAAAATTGCGAAAATCATCCAAAAATATAGAAAAGTAAATATTAGAAATGTAGTAATAGGTGGATTGTTGCATGATTTTTATGTAACCCCTTGGAGAGATTATAAAGCAGCAAATTTTTTTCAATCACATGGTTTCGTACATGGAAAGATGGCGGTAAAGAATGCCTCCCAATTTTTCCCTGATTTCATGAATGAAAGAGTAATTGATTCTATCCAAAAGCATATGTTTCCTCTCACGGTAATTCCTCCTAGATATTTAGAAGGATGGATTATTACGATGGCAGATAAATATGTATCATTAGAAGTATTGAAAAAGCCAAAAGAGTTACCAAGATATATAGGAATAGATTTCAAAAAAGAGAAAATAGTTTTAAGATTCAAAAAAATCTATCAAAAAACAGAAAATTTTATCTCACATATATATTAAAAATGGAGTAGTATATGATAAAAAGTGATAAATTATTTAATGCAACAAATTCTTTCATGATTGGAGTCTGTTTGATAGTTAGTGGAATCTTGCTTATTGTTTTAAAAGATAATTTATACATTAACTTAGTACAAATTTTTATTTTAGCTATCCTTTTTCTATCTATTAAACAGTTTGTAAATTATTTTTTTGGAAAAAAGAAAGATCGTAAAATAAACTTTACGAGGTGCTTTTTGAATTTAATATTCTGTATTGTTATCTCCTTTTTTAGAAATATTCCTTTATCTATTCTTCCTCTTATTTTTGGAAGTTATCTATTACTAAATGGAATTATTAAATTAATAAATTATATGATTCTTTGGAAAAATAAATCCAACGGAAGATTAACAGAGTTAGTAGTTGCTTTATTTTACTTTGTTATCTCTATTCCTATTATTTTTTCACCCCTTAAAAATTTAAATCGTGTTTTAATTTTATTAGGAATTTATTTTATTTTATTAGGAGCAAATTATTTAATAGATTTTATTACCTTTTTAATTCCCAAAAAAGTGAAAAATAAAATCAAAAGAAGTTTCCGAATTAGTCTTCCTGCTTTCGTAGAAGCAATTATTCCTTATACAGTATTAAATGAAATCAACTACTTATTGGATAAGGAAAATTATGATAAACCTTTTATCTTTGAAGAAAAAAGAGAAGAAATAGAACCAGATATAGAAGTGTTTGTGCATACTTCGAACCGTGGATTTAACCGTATGGGACATGTTGATTTATATTATCGAGGAAAAGTCATTTCTTATGGAAATTATGATAGTTCTTCTGTTCACTTTTTCGATATGATAGGGGATGGTGTAATTTTCACAACAGATCGAGAAAAATATATTCCTTTTTGTATTGAACATAGTGCGAAAACTTTATTTGTCTTTGGATTAAAATTAACGGAAAATCAAAAGAAAAATATTGATAAAGAATTGAATAAATTATTTTCAGAACTTGTAGAGTGGAATCCGCCTTATGTAGAAGCATTATCGAAAAGAAAAAGAGTAAGTAAACATAAATATAAAGATTATGCCAGTAGGTTATATCAAATTACAAATGCTAAGTTTTATAAGTTTACTTCGGGAAGATTTCAGAAGTATTTTGTTTTAGGGACAAACTGCTGTAGATTAGCTGATTTGATTATTGGAAAAAGTGGAATCGATTTATTAAAGATGAATGGTGTTATTACACCAGGAACATATTATGAGTATTTAAATCGAGAATTTCAAAAGAAAAATAGCATGGTAGTTAGTAGAAAGATTTATAATCAAAAAAATGTAGATAAAAAAACAATCCAAGAAATTTTTAAAGGATTTTCTAAATAGATGTGGTCACTAAGCCAATAGAAAGAATCAAAAAATAATGGTAAACTAAAAATAGCAGTAATGATTACTGCTACTGCACACTTTTTCAAAGACACGAAGGTGTCTTTTTGTTTTGAAAAAAGAAAAGAAAATAGGCACCAAACTATTTTTTTCAAATATCCTATCAATATAGGAGGTTATAAGATGGATTATGATTATCATTTTGGAAACAAATTTTATCATTACTATGGAAAATTAGGAGTACAAAGTACGGAGTATCAAATTCTAGCACCAGAGCAACAACAAAATAGACAACCAGGATTTGAATATGTAATGACACCAAAACCAATCTTTGATAATCCAAATTATCGAGGAAGTGGCAAATTAAAGGATAAAGTAGCAATTATTACCGGAGGAGATAGTGGATTAGGAAGGGCTGCAGCAATTGCTTTTGTGAAAGAAGGAGCTAAAGTAGTCATTCCTTATTATGATGAACATGTAGATGCCAAAAATACCAAAGATTATATTGAACATCTGGGAGGAGAATGTTTATTATTAGCAGGAGATATTACAGATAAAAACTTCTGTAAAAAAATTGTAGAATATACTTTGGAACGTTTTGGTAAAATTAATATTTTAGTCAATAATGCTGGAGTACAATATCAAGCAGATTCGCTAGAACAAATTAGTGATGAACAATTCGATTGGACGATGAAAGTAAATATTTATGGAATGTTTTATCTCACCAAAGAAGTTTTACCACATTTAAAATCAGGAGATTCAATTATTAATTTATCTTCTGTAACGACTTTTTATGGAGATCCGCAATTAATTGACTATGTCACCACAAAAGGAGCTATTGTGGGATTTACCAGGGCACTTGCTAGAAACTTAGCTTTAAAAAATATTCGTGTGAATGCCATTGCTCCTGGATTTTTTTGGACCCCTTTACAACCAGCTTGTTGGGTAAAAGAAAAAATACCATCTTTAGGAGCAGATGCAGCAATGGCAAGAGGTGCAATGCCTTATGAATTAGCACCAACATTTGTTTTTTTAGCCAGTGATGATTCCAGTTATGTAACAGGGCAAGTTTTACATAATAATGGTGGGCAAATTATGGGATAGAAAGAAAATTTTAGAATTTTTCATCCATTTTTTTAAATAATTTTTTCGCATTTTCACTCGTCATTCTTTCTATCTCTTTTTCATTGATTTGTTTGATTTCAGATAATTTCTGAATGATATATTTTATATTTGCAGTTTCATTTCTTTGATTTCTGAATGGTTCAGGAGAAATATAGGGACTATCTGTTTCCACTAAAAATAAATGATTGGGCACCTTATTAGCAACTTCTATCGATTTTTTTGCTGTTTTATAAGTTATTTTACCAGCAAAAGATATATAAAAATTATTTTCTATGCAATACTCTAAATCATCTATATTTGGTTGAAAACAATGAAATACACAACCATATTTTGGTTTGATATCTTTTTCAAAGATATCTATTACTAATTTGTTAGCATTATTAGAATGTATGATTACAGGTAAATGAAGTTCATTTGCTATTACGATTTGGTTAATGAAGTACTTTTTTTGTTCTTCAAAGTTTCTTTTATTCGTATCTAATCCTATTTCTCCAATCGCAACAACTTTGGGATTGTTGGATAATTCATATAGAGTTTCTAAATTTTGGGATGCAACATATAATGGGTGGATTCCAATCGCTGAAAAGAATTTCTGGTTTGCCTTTGAAATATGGATGGATTCTTCTGAAGATTTTATATCTAATCCAACATTTATGACTCTTTCAATCATAGCATTATTGTTGATTGCCTCTATATACTTTTCTTGGTTTTCTAAAACTTTTTTATGAATATGCATATGTGAATCAATAGCCATGTCTCTTATCCTCTTTTCTTTTTAAAGTTCTATTACCTTTGACAATTTATTACGGATTTGGATATTTTAAAACTCGAATTATGAAAGTTCGAGTTTCCTATCAATCTAGTGCGGACGACATAGTAATCTACAACTTCTCGCAAAAATTAACGATTTTATACATAAAATATCAATCTCTATAGGTAATAATACTATATTTTTTAAGAAATATAAACAAATTTGCTAAACTTTATCGTATTTTTAAAAATCTTGTAGTATAATAAATCCCAATTAAAAAGAGGTGATTACTATGCCTGATAACCAATTATCAGTTAATAATTCAAATAATGAGCTAGAATATAAAAATATAGCTATTAAAGATATGGATAAAGTAAATGATTACTTATTTATTATATTAGACAATGGGCAAAAGATTCTAACTAACGGAAAAGAATTATACGATTGTTCTGAATATAGTCATTTTACTAATATTTTCACTATGGGTGATAAACTATGTGCAGTATTTACAAAATTTTATAGTATAAGTGTAGTAGATTTAAATAAAATGGAAACATTATTTGAAGATAGAGATGCCTATCATGTTAGTAAACAAGATGAGAGAACTTTACATATAATTATGAAAATTGGAGACGGAAATAACACAATATATGATATAGAAACAAAAAAATATTTACCTGCTCCAACTGAATATGAATTTGAACATTTTTTAGGAAATAACTTATATGTTTTTAGAGAACAATATAATTCCGACACTCATTTTTATGATTATAAAAGGTGTGTTATTAATGCTGATGGAAAATTTCTTTTAAAAGATATTGAAGGGTATATTTACTATAGTAATAATCATTTAATTATTATTAAGCAAGATGAATTATGTATTATAGGAATAAATGAGCAATCTACTTTAGATATGAAAACAATAAAACAAAATGAAACCATTATAGCCAAACCTACATACCATGATGGAAATATAATTTTAATAGAAAAAGGTGTAATTAAAATTTATACACCTAGTCTTGAATTAGTTAGTGAATTAAATATTGATGGTTTAGAAGAAGTTACAGATTATGAGATTGTGTCTGATACTTTAAAAATTGCACTTCCTTATACAGTAGATGGTGAGCAAATTGGGAAACATTTATTCGTTAATTTAAAAACAGGTAAATCAATCTCGCATATTCGTATCGAAGGATATCCTTATTGGAATCCAACTACTTATATAGGTCAAGATAATCTTGATACAGAAGTAACAGATTTTCATTTTTATAACGCTAATCTTGCTCCAATAATAAGTGTATCAGCTAATTATTATGAAAGTGTTGATAGTAATAAAGAGTGTATGTTTATTATTAACTCAAAAGAAAAACAACTACTACTTAATGCAGAAACGGGTGCTATACAAGAAGTAGATTATAATTATATTCATTTTCATAATTCCTTTCCTTTTCATAATTCCTTGCCTTACGGATATGGAGTTAATTTTTCTACTGAAAAAATCGATTTTTTTGATGAAAATTTAAATATTGTTATTCCTGAATTTGATTATAAAAAGTTTAAATTAGATTTTAGAGATACTGAATTTAGTTATTTCATAGTTAACGATTATATATGTATTATTAAACATATTGCTGATGGACCTCGTTCTTTTTATAGATATATACTTCAAAAAGCAAATGGCGAAATTGTTCTTGATTCTATTGAACATAAATGTTATCCAATGGGAAATTTAATTCAAATATATGGTAATAATGGTTCACAATTTTTAAATACTAATACAGGAGAGATAGGAACTTTAAGTATTACTGCTCCAACTGATGAAACAGGTAAAATTGATTTCAAACAAATAAGTGATTTTAATAGTCTTTTAACCATAGGAAGTGACACACGATTATCACTTCCATCAGCCGACGATGATCCAATAAAGAAAGTAAAGGAGTTCAAGCCAAGCCAAATGATAAAAAAGATGATTAGTGAGTAATTAATGCTCAAAATCATCTATAGGTAAGATTTAGTCCTTATAACAAAAATAGTTATAATAAGGTAAGTAGTATTTAAATATTTTAACCATCAATACTTGTTGATGGTTTTTGGTATGTAACAAATTAATCAAACTTTAAATCTAGGAAAAAATAAAAACTACACAATTCTTATGTAGTTCCTTAAACTGATGACATTGAGAAAGGAGTACGACAACTTTTTATTATTTTTTTTTATAGACTAATATAGAATCCTTTATATTCGAATCTTGAAATTTTAAGCCCTTTACTCCCATGAAAGATATCAAATTTGGATTATATTCTCTTAAAATATGAAAAGTTTTTTCTAAATCATATATTAAACACCACCCATCTTCGTATTTTGTATTTGCTGTTATTTGATATAAATAACTAATTAAAAGATTTCCATCTTGAGTTAATGATTCTGCTAATTTATCAGTCATAATTTTCACAAAATGTCTAGGTAAATATGTTCCTATGTTTGACAACCAAATATTATCATAATTTCTTATCAAATTTATTTTAAACAAATCTCCGGTTATAAAATGAGGAAATATTTTTTGAATTTTATCTCTTGTTTTTTCATAGAATGCTAAATCTTTTAAATATGGATTACAACCTAATATAACATTGGTTCTATCTTCATCTAAAGAAAACAGTCTATTTCTGATATCTACAGGTTTAAAAGTATTAAATAATTCATCCCAAAATAGATACGATTCATAATCAAGCAAGCGTAATGTTAATTTTACTTTATTATATAGTTCTTTATTAAAAACAAATTTATTATCCTTGAAGACATTAGGATAATCTTTAAATCTTAAAAACAACAAGAATTCTTCTAATTCTAAATTTAGTAAACTAGCTATTTTTAAATAATAATAAAATTTTGTGTATGGATTAACATCTAATATAGAAATATCTTGGCATCCATATAAAATTGCATTTATGGCTTGATCTCCAGAAGAACCCACAGTTAATAATGATTTATCTTTTAAGTCAAATTCATTAATATAACCTGATATATTTTCTGTTGTAAAAGGGTAAATTTGATAAAAGCAATTTTTTTGTGCACCATCCTCAACATCTATTTTTCCTTCACATCTTTTCATGGCATAATCCATAATTTTACTAAAGTTTTGACTCATATTATCACCGGCTTTTTAATACGCATATTGACTTTGTCGATATGCAAGTATGTTTTCTAAATTGACAAATATATCAATTAAACTATAGAAATGATAGCATAAATTCTAACATTTTAAAACTCGAACTAATCAAATAAATTGAAAAGTCCGAGTTTGGTATCCATCTGGTGCCGAATGACATAGTCGAAATGTCCTCTGACCCTTACCAAGGGCCTGTTTTACCGCTAAACTAAATCGGCTTGTTTTCTGATATCATTTTAATATAAAATATTATATTCTGCAAGTCCTTTTCGATAAAATTCCATGTAAAAACACTAGTTTCCTCTTTTTCTTCTTCATATAATAAGATGAAAGGAGCAAAAACGATGTTAAATTGGAGTTTATTAGAAAATTTATTAATCATTGCTATTGCTTGCAGTAGTGTCACTGTTATACTAATCCAAAAAACGAAAAAATTCTGTAAAAATAGTGATGGTATTATTCTCTATAGTATTTTTATAAACCTTCTTTTAGGATTCTTCTTTTGTCAAACTTTTACAAAAATAGATTATATACAAAGCTTATGGGTTGGATTATTTAGTTTTTTAGGAGCAGATACAATTTTTAAAAACTTAGAGGGAAAACTTTCTTCTTATTCTGATTTAGTAGGAAAAGTAGAATCTTCTATTCCAAATGCTCTAGAAGTAGTAGAAGAGAAAGATACTACGACAGAAGAAAAAGAAGATAATATAGTAGGAGAGATAACTTATGAATAAAAACTATATGACATACCCTTTAAAAAATATGCGCATTACTTGTAGATATGATGAAGGAAGCCATAGAAAACATTGTATCAATGTAACAAATAATCTTGTTGATTATCCGATTGATGATGCAGGAATCGATACAGGAAAAGATCCTGTTTATTGTCCTTGTGACGAAATGAGGGTAACGAATATTCAAGGGGTAGGAAATGGTTATACGAATACCATTTGGTTAGTTTCCACTTCAGATGTAGTAACCCCCACCTTTACAGGAATTGTTTATTTGGCATTAACACACTCTAATGATGATGATTTAAAAAATAAAAAAGTAGGGGATATCTTTCATCGAGGAGATATTATCTGTTATGAAGGAACCGATGGAGCAACAGCTAATCATATTCATTTTGTTTGTGGAAGAGGATACTGCGATAATTGGAAAGAAAATTCTAACGGAGCTTGGATAATGGTACCAGGAGAAGCAAAAAAACCAGAAGAAGTATTTTATATCGATAGAAGTTTTACCAATGAATTATGGGGTGGTTCTTTGATTTGGAAAGATTTGCCAAAAGAAGAAAAGAAATTCATTGGAACACCTGTAAGTAGAGATCAGACAAAAGATCAAGTAGAAATAATGGTTGATAATTTAAATGCAAGAAGTGATGCTACAGTAGAATCGACTAGTTATGGTTATATCAAAAAGGGAATCTATGATATCTTAGAAACCATACAAAAGGAAGATTACTTATGGGTAAAAGTAGAAAATTTTTGGATTGCAACGAAGGAAGGTTGGACCAAGATAGAAAAAAAAGAAACCCTTCCATGTGAAGAAGAATTAAAAAAACTCCAACAAGCACTACCCAAATTAATCTTTACTAGTAACAAAAGTGGAAAATATTTAATTTATCTAGAAAAAGGGAAAAATCTTTATTTAAAATAAATAGCTTTCTCTTTTCCTAGAGCACAACAACATCATTTGATTTTCTGTCTTTTCTGTGTTATAATAAGACCGTTTTAAGAAAGAGGAGAGGAAATTTGAAAAAAGGAGATTGGAGTTGTTTGTCAGAACAAGAAAAGACTCTATGTTATATATATTTCCAATTTTACCAAGAAAATCCAGATTTTAGTAAAACGGAAACACAAAGAAAAGCAGAATGCATGACATATTTATTAAATAAATATGGATTTCATTTTGGAAAAATACTAGATGATAATTATTTCCTAAATGATACTTGTCTGGTATCTAATATTGGTATAGAACAGCTTATCTCTGCTCTTTCTCTATTTGGACCTATACAAAAAATTGATTCCGTAAAATTATCCCCTTTTTATGAGAAAGTAATACCAACAGTTGGAAGAAAAATAAGAGAAGAATTAATAGAAGAAAATTTGATTCCTATTTTAGATCAAATTTGCACAATCGATTATTTAAAAAATCATTCTTCTAGAAATATTAATTTAGAAGAATGGATGAAGTGGATCCCAATGGATATTTCAAAAGAAAAAATATCTACCAAGATAAAACTGATTCAAAAAGTAAATGAAATGGTACATGATATGGACTAAAATGGCTAGTATTTAGCCATTTTTTCTACTTTTCTTGTTTTCTCTTTTTTCTCTTTCCAAAATGAAAAAAATATGTTATTCTAATACTAGAATAGAGGGGATGTTATGAGAAATCAAAAAGTAGGATTAACTACTACGAATTGGATTTTATCTATTTTAGGAATTATTATCTTGTCTTGTTTTGTGGTATTACCACCTGTTTTTCGTATTTTTTTAAAAGAAGATGAGGGACCAATGAATGAAGATGTTAGTGGTATCACTACCTGTCATAAAGAAGGAATTGAAAATGTAGATACGATAGATGATGAAATTATTTCTTTTTCTCATAGGAATAGAAAGTTATTGAATTACCAGAAAATAACGACTCGTACTTATATAGATCCAATGGTCTATCAAGCATTAAAACCAACTTATGGACAATATACAACTTCTTTTAATATGATTACAGGTTATCAATATAGTATTCATTTAGAGGATGATCATTCTTCAGTTCAAATCACAGAACGTTATGACTTATCTACTTTCCGTCCAACTACGATTACAGTTCCAGGAGAAGAAAATCCAACTGCCATTACTTCAACTTATCAATTAAATGATGATATTGATAAATGGAAAGAATATCTTGTTACTTACGGCTATGTTTGTAGTGAATTAGACTCATAAAAAGAATTCCTAAAACAAAAAATAAAATAAAATTGGTAAAAAGATAAGAAGAAATAGAAAAAGTAAAAATACTACTAGCAAGAAAGAAAACGATACCAATTAGAACATAGGTAATATGTTCTTTTTTTCTTTTGGTAAAGAGAAGAATGATTTCCTTGAGAAAGTAAATTCCTAAAATTAAGAAAAATAAACTATTTACTAGATGTTGAAAAGATAAAATGGTTTCTACTCGTTCTAATAAATTTAAAAAAGAAATTTTTTTATATAAAACCATATCTGGAAACTGATAAATATTCGCTAATCGAATTCCTAAAACAGAAATAATAAAGATAAGTTGTAAGAAAGTAAGGAGAATAGATAATAAAAGAAGAAAATAAGGGATTTTTTTATTTTTCTTTTTCCATGAAATTTGCGTATTTGGAATCTCTAGTAATAAAAAAAGGGGAGTTATACTTCCGAAAAAGTATGTAAAAGTGGTTTTGATATGATTAGAGATAGAAGAAGTAAAGAAAGGTTTTAAATTAGATACATCCAGATAAGAAATCACACCTACCATTCCAATAGAAAATAAAAAGAGGTAAAAGTAAAAAAGAATTTCACTTAATTTTCCAATGGATTGAATTCCTTTAGAAACAATATATAAACTGGTAATCACTAAAGTAGCAGTAATCACAACGATTGGAATATCTTTTAATACAAAATAATGAATAAAAGAAGATAAAGTACTGAAAGTATCAATCATGGAAAAACCTATTAGTAAGAAAAAAAGAGAGAAAAAGAAAACTTTTCCTATGAGAGTAAAATGATTTTTGATATAATCCGTTAATGATAATTTTATTTTTCTTTGAAAATAAAGAAGAAAAAAACTAAAAAGAAGTATCAAAATTCCTCCCCATAAAACATCGAATAAACAATCTGTATTACTAATTACCGTAAGACTATGATAGCCTACATTCATCAAAAAGGAATTTAATAAAAAGAAAAGAATTGTTGAATACTGAAAAGAAGTAATACTATTTTTTTTCATTTTGAAAATCCCCTTCCAAATAATTTTCTTTTTGTCTTACTTCAAAGGAAAACGTAAAGTTTAAGCTTTCTAGCAAGTTCTTTTGTTTCTGATAATAAGAATAATCATTTTGTCTAATCTTCTCGGTTAGTTTGAGAAGATCATAACCCTGCTTTCGATAACGAATCAAAAATTCTTCTATTTGTTTTTTTGTTTCAGAAATCCAATCCTGATTGTAATCTAATGTAGTTAAAAATCGAAAGTTTACTTGATTTTTTTTGGTAGTAATGATGGTTTGATTTTCCGAAATATTAGCATAATTGAAATAAGCTTTGGTTACTTGATTAGATAGAAAGTTAAATAAAAGACTATCTTCTAAATCTAACTGTTCTTTCACGTGATAATTTTGAATGAAAGTATATCCAGTTAAAGAAAGTTCCTGATCTTGGTAAGAAATACTAGGAAGATAAGTGTTTTGATCGATTAACAATTCTTTCATCATAGTTTCAAATTCTTTTTCTACGGTGGTAGAAGTTTCTTGTTGATTGGTTTTGATTAAACGGTTTACTTCTTCACTAGTAATATTAGCATTCATCCAATCTTTTAATGGAGTTGTTAAAAAAACAACATGGAAGTTATGACGATATTCATTATTTTTTAATAGAGAAGAGATAATATCTAGAAATTTTTGATTAATGGCATCTTCTGTTAGAATGAGTAAATCCATATGGGATAAATATAATCGTTTACTGCTTTTGGTATAAAGCTGATAAAAGGCTTTTTCTAACGAAGTACTTTCTCCGAAATAAGGAAAGACTTTTTGTTCTACTTCTTTGTCTTCTAATTCCCCTTGAATCACTTGTACATATAATTGATATTTCCCATCTTGATAATCAATTCCTAAGGTACTAACAATACTTAAATCATCTAATTCTGTATAAGAAACACAACCAGTAAACAAGAAACAAGTAAGAATCAAAATTATTATTTTTTTCATATTATCGACCTCTTATTCTATTTTTTTTCGTTAATAATGGGTTTCTTTTTTTGATTTGGTTTCCTTGATTAATTTTTAAAATAGCATCTTTTTGTTCTGATAAAATAAAAGGAGAAAAGGGAGCTAAATAAGGTTTTTCAAACGAAGTAATACTAGCAAGTTTGGTCATGAGTAACAAAAATCCTAAAAAGATTCCATAAATTCCTAAAGAGGCAGCAAAAAACATCAGTAAAATTCTCCAAAAACGGATTGCTGCAGTTAACTCAATAGAGGTAAAAGCAAGTCCAGAGATTGCACTAATGGCAACAACGATAATCATAATAGGGGAAATAATGCCAGCTTGTACTGCAGCATCTCCTAAAACTAAACCTCCTAAAATAGATACTGCTGTTCCCATGGTAGATGCCATTCTCATATCACTTTCCCGTAAAATTTCAAAAGATATCGTCATAATGAAAGCTTCTACTAATGCAGGAAAAGGAACATTTTGTCTTTGTGCTAAAAAGTCCAGTAATAAATCTGTTGTTATCGAATCATGATTATGAGTGGTAATGGCGATATAATAGGCAGGAATAAAGATAGAAATAAAGAAGGCAAGCAGTCGGATGATTCGAATAAAAGAAATACTAATAGCTTTTTGATAATAATCATCTGGAGTATGTAATAAATCGACAAAAAAACAAGGACAGATTAAAACATAAGGACTATTATCTACTAGAATACAGCATTTTCCTTCCAGTAGAGCCATGCTGACTAAATCTGGTCTTTCTGTTGTAATGATAGTAGGAAATACACTATTTTTTTCTACTAAGTATTTTTTTAAATAACCACTATCGATAATTCCATCAATGTCTATTTTTTGTAATTTCTCGGTAATTTGTGTGACTAATTCTTCTTCTACAATATTGTTCATATAACAGACTCCCACTTTTGTTTTGGTTTCTTTTCCGATTGTGAAATCTGTTAACCATAAATTTTCACTTTTGATTCTTCTACGAATTAGCCCAAAATTTTTATTAAAATTTTCTGTAAAACTATCTTTGGGACCACGGATAGAAAGTTCACTATCTACGGTAGTAATTCCACGATCTAATTGGGCTCTTGTTTCTAAAGCAAATATTTGATTATCGTTAAGATAGATGATGGTATAACCATTCCATAGTTTTAGAAGAAGTTGTTGAAAGTTTTCAATTTTTACCCGACTATGACCTGGAATATTATTGTAAAGATAAGTATATAAATCTTTTCCCTCACTTAAGTTTTCTTCCACAATATAGCTAATTTCTTTTAAGATAACTCGACTAATATCTTCTCCACTTGCTAATACCTCCGAATAAATAAGATAAATTGTTTGTTCCGCAATTTTGATATCTTTATAGATGATATCACTAACAGAATTAGTTTCTTTTTTTAGACGTTCTATCATAGGATTCCTCCATTATTTTTAGTATGAAAAATATTTTTTAAATCATACTTCTTGTTTTTAAAAGTAAAAATAAATTTTGACTAAATAAGCAGAATAGGGTATGATTATAATAGTGGTGATAAGAAGAATGAAGATGAAAAAAAATGGATTCACTTTAGTAGAATTATTGG
The DNA here is from genome assembly GCA_947631495.1 of uncultured Clostridia bacterium. Classification (GTDB taxonomy): domain Bacteria; phylum Bacillota; class Clostridia; order TANB77; family CAG-508; genus UMGS1663. The sequence continues at coordinate 485 of CANRLO010000023.1, read as the reverse complement.
CGACAATCATAATTTTAGGAATGATTTTAACGATGGCTTATCAGGCGTATCATAGTTATATACGGAAAAGTAGTGAGGATTCTTTTAAGATTGCAGAAAATACATTGAGAACCAATGCAAAAGATGCTTATGCAGATTGTTTAGCAGGTAGTACCAATGAATTTTGTAAAAATCATCAATCTTTTGGATATCAAAATGAAACAATTTACTTCCATGAATTAATTCAATATGGATATGCAGAACCTATCAAAGATCCAGATGATAGTAATTCCCAATGTGATGAAAGTAAATCTTATGTAATTGCCCAAGTGCAAAACTCTACTTCTATGAATAAAATTGTTAATTATACGGTTTGTTTAGTTTGTGGAAATCAAAAAAGTAGTACTTGTACGGATTAAAATGTTATTGTGCAAGCCTCTGTTTACAAAATGAAAACTCTTGACCTATTGGGGGGGGGGTATGATAAACTATGAATAGTAGAATAG
>CANRLO010000022.1 GCA_947631495.1 uncultured Clostridia bacterium | reverse complement strand
AGGGCTCGAACCTATGACCCCCTGCTTGTAAGGCAGATGCTCTCCCAGCTGAGCTAAGCGACCATTTCTTTCGACGAGATTAAGTATACTAAATTTTAAAATAAATGTCAATACTTATTTTAAAATTTTTATGCAAGTTTTAAAAAAATTTTCTATTGCTTTTAAAAATGGCATATGATAAAATAGAAAACGATAAAATGTAATTACATTTTATATTGTTATTAAAACCTATTAAGAGGTAAATGAGTTTGAAAAATAATTATAATTCTTTCAACTATATTTATATCTTGAGAAAGGGATGTGATTATAAAATGAAAAGAAAATTTACAAAAATGCATGGGCTAGGGAATGACTATGTTTATATGGATTGCTATACAGATGGGCAAGAAATAGAAAACGTGTCTGACCTAGCTCGCTTTGTTAGTAACCGACATTTTGGCGTTGGTTCTGACGGACTAATTTTAATTTGCAGAAGTGATGTAGCAGATTTTAAAATGAGAATGTTTAACTACGATGGCACAGAAGCAGAAATGTGTGGAAATGGCATTAGATGTGTGCGGAAAATTCGTTTATGACAAAGGATTAACCAATAAAGATATTATTACCGTTGAAACTTTAGCAGGAATTAAAACTTTAAAACTTAATGTAAAAGAAGGAAAAGTAGAAACAGTTAGAGTAGATATGGGAGAGCCAATACTAGAACCAAGTAAAATTCCAGTTATTTCAAACGAAGAAATAGTGAAAAATTTAGAAATAAAAGCACTAGACAAAACTTTTAAATTTACTTGTGTATCTATAGGAAATCCACACGCTATTACATATATTGATAATGTAAAAGATTTTAAAATAGAAACTTATGGTTCAATTCTAGAAACAAGTGAAAAATTTCCTAAAAGAGCAAATATAGAATTTATTGAAAAAGTAAATAAAAATTATATTAAAATGAGAGTATGGGAAAGAGGTTCCGGTGAAACTTTAGCTTGTGGAACAGGAGCTTGTGCATCTGTTGTTGCAAGTGTTTTAAATGATGTTACAGAAAGAAAAGTAACAGTAGAACTATTAGGTGGTAAGTTAGAAATAGAATGGAACAAGGACGACAACCACGTATATATGACAGGACCTGCGGTTACAGTTTTTGAAGGAGAATTAGAGAAAGTAAAAGCATAGTATGAAAATAGATGGTTTATAGGTAAAGCCATAATAAAAACCTAAATATAAAATAAAGGAAAGAAAATAATGATTAAAATAAATGAAAATTATTTAAAACTACAAGATAGTTATTTATTTTCAACAATTGCTAAAAAAGTAGCAGACTTTCAAGCAAAAAATCCAGATAAAAAAATAATAAAATTAGGAATAGGAGATGTTACACTTCCTATTGCACCTAAAATAATAGAAGCAATTCATAAAGCAACTGATGAAATGGCAAAGAAAGAAACATTTAAAGGTTATGGACCAGAACAAGGATATGACTTTTTAAGAGAGAAAATTGTAGAATGGGATTATAAAAAAAGAGGAATCTCTATAGAAAAAGAAGAAATTTTTATTTCTGATGGAGCAAAATGTGATACAGGTAATATCCAAGAATTATTTTCAACTGACAATATTATAGCGATTACAGACCCAGTATATCCTGTATATTTAGACTCTAATGTAATGGCAGGAAGAACAGGTTTCTTTGATAAAAATACAGGAAAATTTGAAAAAGTGGTGTATATGCCAGCAACTGCAGAAAATAACTTTGAGCCAGAATTGCCAAAAGAAAAAGTAGATATGCTCTATTTATGTTTTCCTAATAATCCAACAGGAACAGTTTTAAATAAAGAACAATTAACAAAATGGGTAAAATATGCCAAAGAAAATGGCTCTATTATCTTCTTTGATTCTGCTTATGAAGCTTATATTTCAGAAGAAAATGTACCACATAGTATTTATGAAATAGAAGGAGCAAAAGAAGTTGCCATCGAATTTAGAAGTTTTTCAAAAACAGCTGGATTTACAGGTGTTCGTTGTGCTTACGCAGTAGTTCCAAAAGAATTAAAAGTAGGAGAGGTTTCATTAAATGCTTTATGGAATCGTAGGCAATGTACGAAATTTAATGGAGTACCATATATTACACAAAAAGCAGCAGAAGCAGTATATACAGAAGAAGGACAAAAACAAATTAAAGAAAATATAGCTTATTATATGGAAAATGCAAGAATTATAAGAGAGGGATTAGAAAAATCAGGTTATACTGTATATGGAGGAAAAAATGCACCATATATTTGGCTAAAAGTACCAGAAGGAATGACCTCTTGGGAGTTCTTTGATAAATTATTAGAAGAAAAAAATATAGTAGGAACACCAGGTTCTGGTTTTGGACCAAGTGGAGAAGGATATTTTAGATTAACAGCCTTTGGAAGTCGTGAAAATACAATAGAAGCAATCAATAGAATAATAAAATAAAATAAAATTGCCTTTTAGGATATTCTTTGCAATAAAAATTACAAAAACTATTGCAAAATGGTATAAAATATGATAATATATTTATGCTTTCAATAAGCATGCTTACCTTATACTTGGTTTTTGGAAAGGACACCTGCCCTAAAACTCAGTTTAAGGCAAATAAAAAATATAGGAGGTGCAATTATGACAAAGGAAAAGAAACAAGAAATCATCAATACTTATAAAAGAGATGAAAAAGACACTGGTTCACCAGAAGTACAAATCGCTCTTTTAACAGAAAGAATCAATGAACTAACAGAACATTTAAAAGTACATCAAAAAGATAATCACTCAAGAAGAGGTCTTTTAAAAATGGTAGGTGCAAGACGTAGCTTACTTAAGTACTTAAGTGATAAAGATGTTCAAAGATATCGTGATATCGTTGAAAAATTAGGACTAAGAAAATAAAAGTCAAGAAGGACGTTTTGCTATTCGTAAAGTGAAACGTCCTATTTTTAATTTTATCATCGTTTTTATTTTTAAAATTTGCTATTTTAAATCAATACTTTGAATTAGCTAGTAGCTTGTACAATGCATTATGCTCTATAATGCATTGTAGAGGTTACACTAAGGACGAGTATTGATTAAAATAAATATAACAGGCAAAAAGCCGGAAAAGGAGAGATATTTATGTTTAAAACATACTCAACAGAACTTGCAGGAAGAAAATTAACAATTGAAACAGGCAAGATTGCAGAACTTGCTAATGGTAGTGTTATGGTTCGTTATGGAGATACCGTTGTTATGGTCAATGTAACAGCATCAAAAGAGCCAAGAGAAGGAATCGACTTTTTCCCACTATCTGTAGATTATGAAGAAAAATTATATGCTGTAGGAAAAATACCAGGAAGCTTTATGAAAAGGGAAGGAAAGCCAGCAGACAAAGCAATTTTAACATCAAGAGCAATTGATAGACCACTTCGTCCATTATTTCCAAAAGATTTTAGAAATGATGTATGCGTAGTTGCAACAGTTCTATCTGTAGAACAAGACAATAGCCCAGAAGTATGTGCAATGATTGGTTCTGCAGCAGCACTTGCAATTTCAGATATTCCATTTGGAGGACCAACAGCAGCAGTAAACGTAGGTTACGTAGATGGAGAAATTATTATTAACCCAACTGTAGAACAAAGAGAAAAATCAAGATTAACTCTAACAGTTGCTGCAACAGAAGAAAAAATTACTATGATTGAAGCAGGAGCTGATGAAATTCCAAATGACACAATGTTAGAAGCCATTAAAACAGCACATGTAGAAATTAAGAAACTCTGCAAATTTATATCTGACATTCAAAAAGATTGTGGAAAAGAAAAATTTGAATATTTATCTTTCGCAGTAAAACCAGAAGTATATGAAGAAATTGAAAAAGAATTTAAAGACAGAATGTATCAAGATGTACAAGCAGGTGACAAAGAAACTCGTGATGCTAACATGGAAAAATTAACTGAAGACATTAATAACTATTACCTAGAAAAATACGGAGAAGAAAAAGCAGAAGAGGACAAGCGTGACATTGCAGATAGTATCCATGACCTAGAAAAAGCATGCGTTAGAGAAATGATTTTAAAAGAACATAAACGTCCAGACGGAAGAAAAATAGACGAAATAAGACCACTTTCTTGTGAAGTAGGAGTACTTCCAAGAGTACATGGTAGTGCTATTTTCACAAGAGGACAAACCCAAGCAATGTCAATTGTAACCTTAGGAATGAAAAGCGAAGAACAAATTTTAGATGGTGTAGATGAAGAAACAGGAAAAAGATATATGCACCAATATAACTTCCCATCTTATTCTGTAGGAGAAGCAAGACCATCAAGAGGTCCAGGAAGAAGAGAAATAGGACATGGTGCCCTAGCTGAAAAAGCATTAGTACCAGTGATTCCATCAGAAGAAGAATTTCCTTATGCAATCCGTGTAGTATCTGAAATTTTATCTTCAAATGGTTCAACTTCACAAGCAAGTATTTGCGGAAGCACACTTGCTTTAATGGACGCAGGTGTTCCAATTAAAAGACCAGTAGCAGGTATTTCAACAGGTTTAATTACAAGCAAAGAAAACCCAAACGACTATATCATGCTTACAGATATTCAAGGAATAGAAGATTTCTTTGGAGACATGGACTTTAAAGTAGGTGGAACCAAAGAAGGAATTACAGCAATTCAAGTAGATATTAAATGTGATGGATTAACTTACGATATTATTAAAGAAGCTTTTGATAGAACAAAAGTAGCAAGAGATTATATCTTAGATAACATCATGTTACCAGTAATTTCCGAGCCAAGAGCAGATATTTCAAAATATGCACCAAGAATTACAACAATGCATATTCCAGTAGATAAAATTAAAGATGTTATAGGACCTGGCGGAAAAATGATTAACAAAATTATTGAAGAAGCAAAAGGTGTTAAAATTGACATTGAAGAAGACGGAAGCGTATGCATTTATGCAGTAGAGGGACAAGATGCAGAAAAAGCAAAGAAAATGATAGAAGATATTACAAGAGAAATTGAAGCAGGAAACATCTATGATGGAACTGTTACAAGAATTACAAGCTTTGGTGCTTTTGTAGATTTAGGTGCAGGAAAAGAAGGTTTATTACACATTTCTAAAATTTCTAGCAAACGTGTAGAAAAAGTGGAAGATGTATTATCTATAGGTGATGAAATAAGAGTAAAAGTAATTGAAATTGATAATCAAGGAAGAATTAACTTAAGCATGAAGGATTTAGAAGTAAATCCTAGTACAGAGGAATAAAATAGAAAACATTGATTACTATGGAAGTGCTAGCCAAGAAAAAAATCTAAAAAATCTAAGCAAAAAATGAGTGAAAAATTTCACTCATTTTTTAGTAAAAATATTAAGACTTTATGAAAAATTGGACAAAACGTTGCAAAATAAAAATAAAAATAGTATAATAATGATGACAAAAAAATAGAATAAATAAAAAGTCAAGGAGAAAAAATGGAATATATATATCTATTACAACAAGCACTAGTATGGATAGTAACAGCTTTTTGGCTATATCAATTAGTTGTTAGTGTATGTTCACTTGTAAAATTAAAAGATAAACCTATTATTGAAGAAAAACAAAATCGTTTTATGGCTATTATTCCTGCCCATAATGAAGCTGCTGTTGTTGCAAATTTAATAGAAAGTTTGAAAAATCAAGATTATCCAAAAGAATTATATGATATTTATGTTATTGCGGATAATTGCACAGATAATACAGCAAAAATAGCAAAAGATGCAGGTGCTATAGTATATGAAAGATTTGATGAGCAAAAGAAAACAAAGGGTTATGCTTTGCAATGGTTTCTAGATAAAAAAATAAAAGAAAATGCACCTTATGATGCCTTTTGTGTATTTGATGCAGATAATATTGCAGATGTTAACTTCTTAAAAGCTATGAATAAAAAGCTATGTCAAGGAGAAAATGTAGTACAAGGTTATCGTGATATTAAAAACCCATCTGATAACTGGATTACAGCAGGATATGCTATTTTCTATTGGACAATGAATCGTTTTTATCATTTAGCAAGGTACAATTTAGGATTATCACCACTTTTAAATGGAACTGGCTTTATGGTTCGTTTTGATATTATAAAACCAACAGGTTGGAACACAAAAACCCTAACAGAGGATATTGAGTTTTCTTTAAAAAATATTATAGAAGGAAGAAAACTAGGTTGGGCAACTGATGCTATTGTTTATGATGAACAACCTACAGATTTCAAACAATCTTGGTCACAAAGAAGTAGATGGACTGTAGGGCATATTCAATGTATGAAAGAATATACAGGTTTGCTTGCAGCAGCAGTAAAAGAAAAGAAAACATTAATGAATTTTGACGGATTATTATATATATTGGGAAGTATTCCAATGTTCGTCGTTACCATTGTTTTATTATTATTAAATGTAATTATGTATTTGGTTAATGGTATGACAATACAAGAATTAGCAATTAATTCTATTCGTTATTTAATCCCAACATTTTTCTTACCAATTTTAACAGCAATTTTAATTATGATATTAGATAAAAAACCAATTAGACCAATGTTAAAAGGATTAATGTTTTATCCATTATTTTTAGGTTCATGGCTATTAATAAACTTTAAATGTCTATTTATTAGAAATACAACATGGGAAAAAATAGACCACGTGCGTGATATAAAAATAAATGAAGTAAATTAAAATGAAAGATTTAGAACACATCAACTTTTTGATATGTCCTAAATCTTTCTTAATTTTTTATAGACAATTTTTTTTTGCAATGATATAATGGCATAGACAAGAAAAAATAGCATAAACATTTAAGGAAAAAGGAGAAAAATAAGTGGATAAAATTAAAGTATTTGCTTTTGTAGGACCATCTGGCACAGGAAAAAGTTATCGTGCCCAAATGGTAGCAGGAGAAAATAACATTTCTTATATTATAGATGATGGCTTATTAGTAAATGAAAATGAAGTAGTAGCAGGAGAATCTGCAAAAAAAGCACCAACTAAAATAGAAACTGTAAAGCATGCCATTTTCATTGATAAAAAAGAAAGAGATGAAATGATAAAAGCAATAAAAAAATATAAACCAGATTCTATTTTAATATTAGGAACATCAGATGATATGGTTGCCAAAATTGCAGAAAATTTAGGACTTCCTAAAATTCAAAAAACCATATATATTCAAGATGTAGCAACAGAAAATGAAATGCAAACAGCAAGAAATATTCGTGTAACACAAGGAAAGCATGTTATACCAGTACCTACATTTGAAATCAAAAAAGACTTTTCAGGTTACATATTGGACCCACTTCAAATTTTTAAATCAAAAGGAAGCGGAAATGAACCATATATTTCAGAAAAATCAATTATAAGACCAACTTTTAGCTATTTAGGAAACTTTACAATATCAGATACTGTTTTCCGTCAAATTGTAGAATACTTAGCAAAAAGAGAAGAAGGAATTGCAAAAGTTATTCGTACTAGAGTAGAAAATTATGGAGAAGGTCCTTCTATTTATATGGAAGTAAGTGTTGTATATGGTCATAATGTAATCAATGAATTAAAAACATTTAAAGAAAAGAGCGTTAAAGAAATAGAAAAATTAACTACTATGAACGTGCAAAAAATAACAGTTATTGCAAAATCAATTAGTATGCCAAATTAAATTAGGGATGACCTGTTTTTGGGGACGGAGGAAAAAAACAGGTCATTAAAAAATTTATATATTATTAAAGGGATAGAGGACCTGTTTTTTTCCTCCGTCCCCAAAAACAGGAAAAGGAGAAAAAATCATGTCATTTATTGTAGCAATTGATGGACCAGCAGGTACAGGAAAAGGAACAATTACCAAACTTTTATCTAAAGAAATGGGATTAGTTAATATCGATACAGGAGCAACATATCGTTGTGTAGCTTTATATATCATTCAAAATAATATTAAACTAGAGGAAAAGGAAAGAATTATTGCAGCTTTGCCAAACATTCATATAGATATGAAAATAGAAGATGGAGAGCAAACAATTTTCTTAAATGGAGAAGATGTTACAAAAGAAATTAGAAGTAAAGAGGTAACTCAAATTGTCTCACAAGTATCTTCAATAAAAGAAGTGCGTTTTGCTATGGTAGAAGTGCAAAGAAATTTAGCAAATGGAAAAGATGTTATTATGGAAGGTAGAGATATTACTACTTATGTTTTTCCAAATGCAGATGTAAAAATTTATTTAGATGCAGATGAAAAAGAAAGAGCACAAAGAAGATACAAAGAAATGCAAGAAAAAGGAATTGACATGTCTTATGAAGAAGTGTTAAAAAACATTCAAATTCGTGACAAAAACGATAAAGAAAAAGAAATAGGAGCCTTAAAAATAGCAGAAGATGCTATATATGTAGATACTACTGTTTTAAATATTGAAGAAGTAAAAGATAAGGTAAAACAAATTATTGAAGAAAAAAGAGTAATAAGAAAATAAATTTAATACTGCAAAAAAATTTTTTAGAACGAATTATACATTAAGAAAGGAATTTTAACAAAAATGAAACAATTTATCAAAAATATTTTAAGGAAAATAGTAGAAGGTGCACTTTTTCTTTATTGCAAAATAGTTCATAGAGTAAAAATAGAGGGAACAGAAAATATACCAATGGAAGGAGCGGTTATCTTTTGTGGAAACCATAGAAGCTTTTTAGACCCACCTTTGATGAAGGTAACTTGCAAAAGAGAAACACACTTTTTAGCTAAAGAAAGCTTATACAGAAATCCATTCCTTGCTTTTTTAGGATGGGTATTTGAGGTTATTCCTGTTAAAAAAGATTCAAAAGATTTAAATGCCATTAAAGCTTCTTTGAAATATTTGAAAAAAGGGGAGAGTATTTCATTATACCCAGAAGGAACTAGAAATGGAATTGCTAAAGGTGAAAAAGTAAAAGATGGAGCAGCATTTTTTGCAATAAGAACAGGAGCAAAAGTAGTACCAGTTGGAATTTCAGGAAAAAAAGGAGCTTTTTCAAAAGTAACTATTCGATATGGCAAACCATTAGATTATAGCAAATACAAAGGTGTAGATGAAAAAGAAGCATTAGAAGCGGTAACTCAAGACATTATGAACCATATTTTAGAACTTACAAAATAAATTTTTATGAAAATTTTGTAAAAAAATTATAAAAAAGTATTGACTTATGTAAAATATTATGTTATACTAAATACATAAGTTAGCTAAATGCTACTTATATGTAATTTGTCCTTAACACATATTAGTGTTAAGAGCACAACAAAATATTAAAAACTGAAGCGGGAGGGTGATTACCCTCCCACTTCAGTTGTATTACAATTTATATTTTTCAAAAATTTTAGGTATATATTTTTATAAAAAATAGTAAAAATATGGTAACAGAGAATATACCAATGGAAGGAGCAGTTATTTTTTGTGGAAACCATAGAAGCTTTTTAGACCCACCTTTAATGAAGGTAACTTGCAAAAGAGAAACACACTTTTTAGCTAAAGAAAGCTTATACAGAAATCCATTCCTTGCTTTTTTAGGATGGGTATTTGAGGTTATTCCTGTTAAAAAAGATTCAAAAGATTTAAATGCCATTAAAGCTTCTTTGAAATATTTGAAAAAAGGGGAGAGTATTTCATTATACCCAGAAGGAACTAGAAATGGAATTGCTAAAGGTGAAAAAGTAAAAGATGGAGCAGCATTTTTTGCAATAAGAACAGGAGCAAAAGTAGTACCAGTTGGAATTTCAGGAAAAAAAGGAGCTTTTTCAAAAGTAACTATTCGATATGGCAAACCATTAGATTATAGCAAATACAAAGGTGTAGATGAAAAAGAAGCATTAGAAGCGGTAACTCAAGACATTATGAACCATATTTTAGAACTTACAAAATAAATTTTTATGAAAATTTTGTAAAAAAATTATAAAAAAGTATTGACTTATGTAAATTATCATGTTATACTAAATATATGAGTTAGCTAAGTGCTACTTATATGTAACTTGCCCTTAACACATATTAGTGATAAGAGCACAACAAAATATCAAAAATGGAGGACAAAGTATGACAGCAAGAGGAAATCCCAGATTAATTAATCCTAATATGATTAAAAACATCTGATCAGCGGCGGCCGGTGGCGGCAAAGCCAAAAGTGCGCGATAAGAGCGCATAGTAGGAGGAAAACGAGGTTATGCGGAAAGGGCAACAAGGTCTAAAAGTCCCCGGAAAGTGGTTCTCTTAAGAATAATTAAGAGAAAAAAGATGTGAGTAAGAGTCTAAGCATCTTCCATACCACGAAAACAGACTCAAAACTAAATTTGATAAAGAGATGGCGTCCAACTATGTAGGGCACCATCTCTTGTGTTTTATATTTTATTAGAATTTATATTGCTAAAAAATTTAACTATGTATTTTTAAGAAAAAAATAGTAAAAATATGGTAAAATTATGTTGACAACAAAAAAAGATTGCTATATAATAAAATAGTTCAAATTGAACAAATGCTAAAACCTATTGTTTATAGCAAATTTACAAGAAAAACAGGAGAAAATATGGAAAACGAAAAAGAACAATCTTTTGAAGAATTATATAAAGCATCTTTAAAAGAAACAAAATTAGAAAAAATAGTAACAGGAACGATTATTAGCATAACTTCACAAGGAGAAATCTTTGTAGATTTACACTATAAAGCAGATGGAATCATTCCTAAAAAAGAGTATAGTGATGATGAAAATGCAAATCCAAAAGAAGAATTTAAAGTAGGAGATAGCATTACAGCTATTGTATTAAAACAAAATGATGGTTTAGGAAATGTGTTATTATCTTATAAACGTTATAAGGCACAAGAAACCAAAAAAGAATTAGAACAAAAAGTAAATAATAGTGAAATTATAGAATCAGTAGTAACACAAGTAAATGAAAAAGGTTTAGTTACTACAATAAATAATATGAGAGTATTTATTCCAATGTCTTTATCTGGCATTCCTAGAGGAGAAGATGGAAGCTCTTTAAAAGGTCAAAAAGTAAGGTATCGTATCACAGAATATGATGAAAAATCAAATCGTATAATTGGTTCTATTCGTAGTGTACTAGATGAAGAAAGAAAACAAAAACAAGAAGAATTTTGGAATACTGTAGAAGTAGGAAAAGAATATGAAGGAACAGTAGCAAGTTTAAGTGCTTATGGTGCTTTTGTAGATTTAGGAGCTGTACAAGGCTTACTTCATGTATCTGAAATTTCATGGGATAGAAATGTTAAACCAAGTGATGTATTGAAACAAGGTCAAAGTATAAAAGTAACCATACTAGAATTAGACAAAGAAAATAAACGCATAAAACTAAGCTATGAAGGTAAAGGCCCAAATCCATGGGACACAATAGAAAGCAAATATCATATTGGCGATATTGTTACAGTTAAAGTAGTAAAAATGATGCCATTTGGTGCATTTGTAGAATTAGAGCAAGGAATTGAAGGGCTAGTTCATATTTCACAAATTGCAGAAAAGAAAATTACAAAACCAGAAGAAGTATTAACATTAAATGAAAAAATTAATGCTAAAATTATAGATATGAACTTAGAAACAAAGAAAATAGAACTTTCTATTAAAGAACTAGAAGGAACATCAAACGAATACAATGAAGAAAAGCAAGAAGAACAAAATAAACTAGAAAAAGAAATAAAACAAGAAGAACAAAACGAAACAGAAAACGAACTAAAAAATGAAATAAAGGAAGAAAGTAAAGAAGAAATACAAGAATAGTACTAAAGATTTATGTAGAAAAGCATAAATATATATATTTAGTATGAAAGAGGTTACCAAATGTAACTTCTTTTATACTGAAAATAAGAAATGAAACAACATATTGAAAAATAGTTTTTTAAAACAATAAAAATAGCATAAAGTATTAAAAAATGAGAAATAGAATAATTGGGGGAAAATAAAATGAAAAACGAAAAAATAAGAAATATAGCAATTATTGCACACGTAGACCATGGAAAAACAACTCTAGTGGATTGTTTATTAAAACAAAGCCATGTATTTAGAGATAATGAACAAGTAGCAGAAAGAGTTATGGATTCCAACGATTTGGAAAAAGAAAGAGGAATTACTATTCTTTCTAAAAACACTTCTGTTATGTACAATGATATAAAAATAAATATTGTAGATACACCAGGCCATGCTGACTTTGGTGGAGAAGTAGAACGTGTACTAAAAACTGTAGATGGCGTTCTTCTACTAGTTGATGCTTTTGAAGGACCAATGCCTCAAACAAGAGAGGTACTAAAAAAATCATTAGCATTAAACTTAAAACCAATCGTAGTTATCAACAAAATAGATAGACCAGGTTCAAACCCAGCAAAAGTAGTAGACCAAGTATTAGAATTATTTATCGAGCTAAATGCAAACGACGACCAATTAGACTTTCCAGTAGTTTATGCTTCTGCAAAGAATGGAATTGCAAAAATGAGTCTAGATGAAGAAAGTGATAATGTAAATTGCATTTTCGATACTATTATCAAATACATTGATGCACCAAATTGTGAAATAGAAGGACCAGCTCAAATGTTAGTATCTAACATTGACTATGACGATTATTTAGGAAGAATTGCTGTTGGAAGAATTGAAAGAGGAAGCATTAAAGTAGGAATGCCAATTGCAATTTGTAAGCAAGACAAAAATACACAAGGAAAAGTAGCAAAACTATTTGTATATCAAGGTTTAAAGAAAGTAGAAGTAGAAGAAGCAGTAGCAGGAGATATTGTTGCGTTATCTGGAATTGCAGACATCAACATTGGAGATACCATTTGCGATTTAAATAACCCTGAAAAAATACCATTTGTAGATATTGATGAACCAACAGTATCTATGACATTTAGCGTAAATAATGGACCATTTGCAGGAAAAGAAGGACAATTTATTACTTCACGCCACATTCGTGATAGATTATTCAAAGAACTAGAAAGAAATGTAAGTCTTCGTGTAAAAGAAACAGATTCTGCAGATAGTTTTGAAGTATGCGGAAGAGGGGAATTACATTTATCAGTTTTAATAGAAACCATGAGAAGAGAAGGATTCGAACTAATCGTTTCTCGTCCAAAAGTTATATTTAAAGAAATTGATGGCGTAAAATGCGAGCCAATGGAAAGATTAGTAGTAAATGTACCAGATGATTCAATTGGAACTGTAATAGAAAAATTAGGAAGACGTAAAGGCGAAATGCTAAACATGGAACCTGCAGAATTAGGACATACAAAAGTAGAATTTAAAATACCAGCACGTGGTATTATTGGTTATAGAACAGAGTTCTTAACTGATACTAAGGGTGAAGGTACAATGAACTCTATCTTCGATTGTTATGAACCATATAAAGGAGAAATTCAAGCAAGAACAAGAGGAGTGCTAGTTGCATTTGAACAAGGAACTTCTGTTACTTATGGTTTATACAATGCACAAGAAAGAGGAGAACTTTTAATTGGAGCAGGTGTAGATGTATATGAAGGAATGATAGTAGGTATTAACTCAAGAAATGAAGATATTGCAATTAACGTATGCAAAGAAAAACACTTAACCAATACTAGAGCTTCAGGTTCAGATGATGCACTTCGTTTAGTACCACCACTTCAAATGTCTTTGGAAAAAGCAATTGAATTTATTGCAGAAGATGAACTAGTAGAAGTAACACCAAAAAATATTCGTTTAAGAAAGAAAATACTAGATACAAAAACAAGAGAAAGAGAAGCGAGAAGATAAGAAAGGTAAGAATATAAGATGTCAGAAAATAGAACAAGTAAAGTGTTTAGAACAAGCTTTAAAAATGCAAGTGGAAAAGCTAGTAATGGTTACTACGGACAAAATATACAACTTCCAAGAAAAACAGAAGATAATATTATATATAAGGAAGAAAAAATTAGAAAAGAAATTCATCAAACTATTATTAAAATGGTACAAAAACATAATAGCATAGAAGAAATTGAAAACACTTTAAATAGCGAAGCTTACCAAAATTATCAACAATATTTTCAAATGTGGATAGGAGATTGGGCTGTAAAACTAAATCCAAATATTAAATCTATTATTACAAAGGGAATATTTGCAAATAAAACAGAGGAAGAAATGCTAAAAGAAATAGAAGAAGCTAATAATCAGGTATATCAAATATATAAAGAAGCAATACAAAGAAAAGTTAGAAGAGAAATTGAAATAAAAAAAGAAAAGGAAGAAAAAGCAAAACAAGAAAAAGAAGAGGAAAGATAGTGAACAAAGAAGAATTAAAAAAAATAAAAGAAAAGGCACTAGAAGAACATATTCCTATTATTATGGATGATACTTTAGAAGTTGTAGATGGAATTCTAAATGAGTTGAAACCAAAAAGAATATTAGAAATTGGAACTGCAGTGGGATATTCTGCTATCTGTTTTTCAGAATACTTGCAAGAAGATGGAAAAATTGATACAATTGAACGTGATGAAGAAAGAATAAAAGAAGCAAAAGAAAATATAAAAAAAGTAGAAGTAGAAGAAAAGATTAACATTTTAGAAGGAGATGCAGTTGAAATTTTACCTACTCTACAAGGAAAATATGATATGGTATTTATTGATGCAGCAAAAGGAAAATATCCATTTTTCTTACAACAAGCATTAAGAATGTTAAATAAAAATGGTGTTATTTTAGCAGATAACATTTTATATAAAGGATATGTTATGAGTGATTATAACAAGCATAAACAGCGTACAGCCGTAAGAAATTTGCGAGAATATATTGCAGAAGTAACAAACAATCCTAACTTAGAAACACAAATTTTAGAAGTAGGAGATGGCCTTGCTATTTCAAAATTTATATTATAGGGATATATTATAGGGACGGAGCAAAAAATATAAAAACTGTGGATAACTTTTAATTAAAAAAATAATGTGATATACAAGGAGAAAAAAATGGATTTTAAGCAAATAAGAGAATTAGCTATCAATTTATATAAACAAGGAAAAACAGAAGAAGAAATTAATAAAATATGTGAAGTTCCTCTTACAAAAGAAGTGATAGCAGGTTGGATACAAGAAAACGAAGAAATAGAAAGAGGAAAAAAGTTAGCTAAGTTATTTAAAAAGATGCAAAAATTAAAGAAGACAGAAATGACAGCTAAAAATAGAGAAGCATTAATTCAAGAAATACAACAAATTGCATTTGAAATACTAAAAATAGATGAAAATAATGAAATTGCATTAAATGAGTTAGTAAGGTGTTTTGCTTTACAAAGACAATATGACATAGGAAGATTATATGGAAATAAGATATTGGACAAAAATCCTAATAATATTTTTGCATTATATAATATGGCAAAATTAGAGATGAATGCAGGAAATTATGAAAAAGCAATGGAATATAATGCACAATTATTAAAAGTTGAGCCACAAAATATGCAAGGAAATACGCAAAAAAGTGTTATTGAAGAAAGAAGAAAGCAACATCAATTAAAAGAACAAGAAAATCAGAAACAAGCACAGATAGAGCGAAAAGTACAAGAGATACAACTAAAAGAAAATAAAGAAATTTATATGCAACGAATACAAACTATGTTTTATGAAGGTAAATTAAATAGTAGAAACATAGAAAAAGTAAAAGAACAATTATATCGTTATCCAAATAAAGTGGAAAGTGCTATGTTTATATCAGAATTATATTATTTACTTACAGAAAAGGAAGAAAGAGCAATTGAAGAATTAGATGCTTGTTTAGAAAATGAAGGTTCATTACAACCAGATGAACAGAAACAGTTACAAAAAAGAAGATTAGAGTTTTTAAATAGAATTACAATAAAAGAGCAAATGGAAGAAGAACAAATAAAAGCAAAAGAACAAGAAAAACAACAAAAAACAGAGCAAAGAAAATATATGATAGAAATTGCATCAAGGTTAAATGAAGGAACAATTCAAAAAGAAGAAGTAGAAGGAATTGTAGCAAACTTAGAAAAATGTTTAGATAGAAATAAAGCAGTTTTTTTGATTATTAAAGTTCAAGAAGCAGTATGCGGAAAAACAGAAGCGCTTAGATCAATTCAAAAATACTCTAGAATACACAATATAACAGAAGAAGAAAGAAATTTCATTGTGAAAATGACGGCAAGCATTAACCAAGAAAACAGAAGCACAAAAAAATATGCCGAGAAATTACGTAATAGAACTAAAGTTAGAAAAAGAAAAGAAATTTATAAAAAACGAATATCTACAAAAAGAATAAAAGACTTAATAATAAAAGGAATGAGTGTAAAGGAAATATTTGAAGCAATGCAACAAGAAGAATTTGTTTCTTTAAAATCTATTGCAAAAATAAGAAGTAGTTTATTACAAAAAGATGAGACATTAAGAGCAAATCAACAAGAAAATATAAAATTAGCAGAAGAATTTTTTAGAGAAGGATATTCTATTCAACAAGTTTATGATTTGTTTGATTATAATATAGGACATAATGAATTGATAGCGTTACGAAAAAATATGAAAACAAGGGAACATTAAATCCCTTGTTTCTTTTTTTGTTATAAAAATATTTTATACATTTAGGTAACGTATGCAAGATAAAATAGTGTCAGCAACAAAAATAATACAAACTCCATATAATAGAAACATCTTAATTTTATATGGAATTTTAGATAATAATAAATTTACTTTTTTCTTAAAAAATGGATATAAGTGTCCTACAAAAATAATAGCAATAATTCCCCAAGCAAAAGAATAAAAAATGCTAATTCTACCATTTAAATTAAAAAAGTCGTTAGTATAATCCCACCAATAGGAGTGAAATAGTACTTCTAATACATAACTTGCCAAATATTCAAAAACAGAGAAAATGACAGCAGAATATATAAAAAGTTTAAAAGAATGTTTACGATATCTACCTAAAAAACCAATTAAAATCAAGGCACCATATCCATAAATAGGGCATAAGGGACCATATAGAAAGCCACGTTTAGTAAAATGTCCTAATACAATGAAGCTATAAATGGTTTCCATACACCAACCTAAAAAAGCAAATAAAAAGAAATATAAAATATAGGTTTGCATCTTCGTTAGTTTTCTAACTTCTTTTTTTTCTATTGCTCTTGCCATTAAAATTCTCCTTTCAACTTTTTAACATTGTATCAAAAAGAAACATAATTGTAAAGGTAGATATTTAGAAAAAAACATGATATAATATATATACTTATGATAAAACAAGTAAGAAGGGATGAAACAAAAAAATGAAGAAACCAGAATTATTAGCACCAGCAGGTTCATTTGAAAAAGCAAAAATTGCCTTTTTATATGGAGCAGATGCTGTTTATGCAGGAACCTCAAGTTTATCTTTAAGAACAAGGGCAGAAATGCAAGATAGTGATTTAGCAAATACTATCAAATATGCTCATTCTATTAACAAAAAAGTATATACTGCTATTAACATTTATGCATGGGATGAAAATTATGAAGAAATAAAGAAACAAGCTAAAATGTTAAATGAATTAAAAGTAGATGGAATTATTGTAGCCGATGGTGGCGTAGTAGAGATTATTAAAGAATATGCCCCAGATGTAGAGGTTCATATTAGCACTCAAGCTAATACTGTAAGTTACCATGCTGCTAATTTTTGGTATAAAAATGGAGCAAAAAGAGTTATTTTAGGCAGAGAAATGAATAAAGAGCAAATCAAAGAGATTATGAAAAACAAACCAAAAGATTTAGAAGTAGAAATATTTATTCATGGAGCAATATGTTTTGGTTATTCTGGAAGATGCTTCTTAAGTGATTTTTTAGCAGGAAGAAGTGCCAATTTAGGGGATTGTGCCCAAAGTTGTAGATGGGCTTACAACGTTTATGTAGAAGAAACAAATAAGCCAGGAAACTTAATGCCAGTAGAATATGACGAAAAGGGAACATACATTTTTTCTTCAAAAGATATGTGCTTAATAAAAGAGATTCCAGAAATTATTGAAATGGGAGTAGATAGCTTAAAAATAGAAGGAAGACTAAAAACAGAATATTATTTGGCATCGGCCGTAAATGCTTATCGCAATGCAATAGACGATTATTGCAAAGACCCTAAAAATTACGATTACACTAAATATTTAGTAGAATTAGAAAAAACAAAAACAAGAGGATTAACTACTTTCTATTTCAACGATAGGAATAATAAAGACTTCCAAGAATATGAAGGAAAACAATATAATCCAGAATATGAATTTGGTGGCAAAGTAGTAGAAGAGCAAAAAGATAAAGTAGTTATAGAAATTAAAAATAAATTACAAGTAGGAGATAAATTAGAACTAATTGTGCCACACCAAATAGAAACAATTTCCTTTACAATAGATGCTTTGTGGGACATTGATACACAAAAACAAATAGAATATATTAACCCAGGAAAAGCAGAGCAAAAAGTACTTATGAAATTACCAGTAAAGGTAGAAAAAGACTGGATTTTAAGAAGAAAAAAATAGAAAATACTTGAAATTATATATATTATGTAATATAATACCACTAGTTTTCATTTAGTAACTTAAAAATATAATTATATTTTAAGGAGGAAAAA
>CANRLO010000021.1 GCA_947631495.1 uncultured Clostridia bacterium | reverse complement strand
GGAGAAAAGTTCATCATAACCAAAGGATTAGATGGATGTTTATTTGGGTTTTCCCAAAATGAATGGACAAACTTTGAAGAAAAATTAAAAACACTACCACTTACAAATAAAAATGCTAGAGACTTTGTAAGATTCTTCTTATCTGGTGCCATGGAATGTGAAATAGACAAACAAGGAAGGTTTCTTATTGCTAGTAACTTAAGAGAATATGCCAATATGGAAAAAGATGTTGTAATTATTGGTGTAGGAACTAGACTAGAAATTTGGAATCGAGAAAAATGGAAGAATTATAATAGTGACGAAAATATTTCAGCAGATGAAATTGCAGAAAATATGACAATGCTTGGTATATAACTTGCAAAAGTTTATATAAAATACAAAGGATAAAATCTAAAAACACAAAAGATAAAATTTTAAATTTCAAATGAAAAATTCCAAGAATACAAAAGATAAAACCTAAAATGTACAAAAGATAAAATAAAAAGATTTTAAACTAAAGAAATAAAGAACACAAAAGCTCTTAATTTCAAAAGAAAAAAAGTAAAATCACAGAAGAAAATATATAAACAAAACAAAGGAAAAAGGTGCATAACAGTTGGTATTTTTTAAATACCAACTGCTTGCGCTAATTATATATGAATAAATAATTAGAAGGTAAAACGAGTGGAATTTAACCATAAACCTGTGTTATTGCAGGAATGTATAGAAGGATTAAAAATCAAAAAAGATGGAATATATGTCGATGGAACTCTAGGAGGAGCAGGACATAGCAGTGAAATTGTAAAGTTATTGTCTAGCAAAGGGAGACTAATTGGAATAGATCGTGATGAAGAAGCTTTGCTAGCAGCTAAAAATAAACTAAAAGATTATCAAAATGTAACTTATATTCATGGGAATCATGACGATATTCAAAAATTATTATCCGATATTAAAATTAATAAAGTAGATGGAATTTTATTAGACTTAGGAGTATCTTCTTATCAATTAGATGAAAGAGCAAGAGGATTTAGTTATATGGGAGATAGTAGGCTTGATATGCGCATGGATAAAACACAAGAATTAACAGCAGAAAAAGTAGTAAATAATTATACAGAAGAAAAGTTAGTTAAAATTATAGAAGAATATGGGGAAGAAAGATTTGCAAAAGTTATTGCAAAAAATATTGTAAAACAAAGGCAAATAGAGCCAATTCAAACAACGATGCAATTAGTAGAAATTATTAAAAAATCTATTCCACTTTCTAAGCAAAAAGATGGACATCCAGCTAAAAGGACTTTTCAAGCTATTCGTATAGAAGTCAATAATGAAATAGAACCATTAAAAGAAACAATTAAACAATGTATTGCTTGTTTAAAAGAAGGTGGAAGATTATGCGTTATTACATTTCATTCCTTGGAAGATAGAGCAGTTAAGCAAGCATATAGTGAGGCAGAGGGTAAATGTACTTGCCCAAAAGATTTACCATACTGCGTTTGTGGTTATCATTCAGAAGGGCAAATTATAAATAAAAAACCAATAGTTGCATCAGAGCAGGAACAAGAAGAAAACACAAGAAGTAAAAGTGCAAAATTAAGAATTTTTGAAAAAAAGTAGCAATTAGGGACAGTCCCCAATTGTCCCATTTGTCACAATTTGGGACAGGGTTTGATTAACTAAATTATTCAAAAGAAAAGAGGTGAGTAAAAACTATGGCATATCCACGTTACCAAGGATATCAATATGAAACTAGTCCAAGAAAATTACAGCCAGAATATGCTCCAAATAAGAATCCTTATGAGAAGAAAAAATCTTCTACAGGGAAGCAATTGAAAAGAAAAGAGCAAAAACAGGTAAAAAGAACTTTAAAACCAAAAGCAAAATTAGTGTTATCTCTAGCACTTGGATTTATGATTTTATTTGCCATTAGTTATCAAAACTCACTTATTACAGAAAATTTTAATAAAAAGGAAGCAAAAAAGAAAGAGTTAAGTGTAATTGAAAAAGAAAATGAACAGTTAAAAGTTAATATTGAAAAAAGCTTAAACTTAAATAGTGTAGAACAATCTGCAAAAGAATTATTAGGAATGCAAAAATTAGACAATAACCAGAAAGTATATATTAGTTTGCCAAAAAAAGATTACATTGAAACGCAGGTAGAAGAAGTAATAACAGAAGAAAATACAAGTTTATGGCAGAAGATTGTACAAACTATTTTAAAATTAATACAATAAAAAAACGATTTATATAAATCGTTTTTTTATTGCATTTTTATTATATTAATTATTCTGTTGGAGATTGTTCAAGTGTTACTTGACTTACTCCTGAGCTAGCAAACATGCTAGTTGCAGTTTTTGCAGTTTTCCATTTACTACTAACTTCAACTATTGTTAAATTTGGTGTATATGCAAACATTTCTGTCATATTAGTAGCATTTGATGTATCCCAATTATTTAAATGTAACTCTGTTAAACCTTTATCATCTCTAAACATATAAGATGAATCATTTAAAGAAATAGTGTTCCAATTTCTTAAGTCTAATTCAGTTAATGCAGGACATCCAGCAAATAAACTTTTCATATTGGTTACTTTTCCAGTATTCCAATTGCCAACTTTTAAATTATTTAAAACAGTACAATGGTTGAACATTTTTTCCATAGTTGTAACATTACTAACATCCCAATTTTCCACATCAATATTACTTAACTTGTTACAGTTGTAAAACATATAACTCATATTAGTAACATTATCTGTTTTAAATGAACTTACATCTAGAGTAGATAAATTATTACATTCATTAAACATATAAGACATATCAGTAACCTTTTTTGTATTTAATCCAGTTGTATTTACACTTGTTAATGCAGTACAATAATTAAACATATAACCCATATCAGTAACATTTTGTGTATTTAAAGGACTTAAATCAATATTTGTTAATTTAGAGCAACTACTAAACATCATACTCATATTAGTAACATTTTGTGTTTTTAAAGGACTTAAATCAATATCAGTTAATCTGTAGCAACTACTAAACATCATACTCATATTAGTAACATTTTGTGTTTTTAAAGGGCTTAAATCAATTTTTGTTAATCCAGAGCAATTACTAAACATATAAGACATAGAAGTAACATTTTGCGTATTTAAAGGTTCTAAATTAATACTGGTTAATCCAGAGCAGCTACTAAACATACCACTCATATTAGTAACATTTTGTGTATTTAAAGGACTTAAATCAATATCTGTTATTCCAGAGCAACCATAAAACATATAAACCATATTAGTAACATTTTGTGTATTCAAAGGTTCTAAATTAATACTGGTTAATCCAGAGCAACCATAAAACATATAACTCATATCAGTAACATTTTGCGTTTTTAACGATGTTAAATCAATTGTTTTTAATCCTCTACAATTATTTAATAAAGAATTCATACTTACGACATTTTCTGTATTTAATTTACTAAAATCAATACTTGTTAGTGATTTACATCCACTAAATGTATAACTCATATCAGTGGTTAAACTAGAATCAAAATTTTCAAAATTGATACTTGTTAGTTTTGAACAATTATAAAACCAATATCTCATATTTACAGGTTTAACATTTCCATTAAATTCTACACTAACAATACTTTCTCTATCATCATACCATGGAATTCCTGTTTTAGAAGTAGATGTATGTGTTTCAGAATTATAAGAAGACTCATATTTAGGGTATATATATTTTATATTTGTATCATAATCTTTTATTACATTTCTTCCTTCTATTGGTTCTTTACTATCACTAATTACTAAAACTCCGCCTTCATAAAGTTTAGCATATATTCCATCATCTTGTATTTGCACGATATTGTCTTGTATTGTTCCATCTTGGTTTACAGTGTATTTTCTACCACTATCTGTATATATAACTTCAAATTTGTCTGGATATGGTAGAATAAGAAATTTACTACTATCCACATAATTGCTTAATTCTTTTTCAAAATCTTCTTTTGTAACCTTGTCTCCTAATTTGTTTGTTTTAGCAGCAAAAAAAGATAAGCCAAGATAATCTTTTTCCTCTCCTATTTTTGATAATTCAACAGCGCCTGTTACTTTAGCAATTAACCCATTTTTACCTATTAAAAGGCTTATACTAATACCTGCTAGTATAATTAAAATGATAATAGTTATTACTAATGATATAAGAGTAATTCCTTTTTGATTTTTCATTTATTTTTTCTCCTTTTTATATACTTATAATTATATTTTAAACTTATAAATATTACATTTCAATATATTTTCTATTACATTTCTATATCATATTAAGCATCTTTTGTACAAAATAAAAAAATACAAACAAGTCATTAACTTTATAATTTCTTCATATTCTTAATATAAGAAAACTTAAGAATGAGAGGAAATAAAAGTGATTGAAAAAAATTTTAAAAGCAATTTAGAAAATAATAGAAAGAAAAATGTAGAAGCAGAAAAAATAAAAAAGAAAAAAACAGAAACGCAAAAAATAAAAACAAAAATAGAAAGAAGATTAAAAAGGCAAGATACAGACAAAGAAATTAAAAAATTAAAAAACAAAAAGCCAATTAATTTTAATAAATTAAATAAAAAAAATAGAACTAGAAACGAGCCAATTGGAACTTTATCTAAAAAGAAAAGAATGAAATGGGAAATGATTATTTCTCTAGCTATTTTATTTGCATTAACAGGAAGAATTGGCTTTATTCAGTTTGTACAAGGTAGTGAACTACAGTCTATGGCATATGTACAACAAACTTTAGATAGAAGTATTAATCCAAAAAGAGGAACAATTTATGATAGTACTGGAAAAACAATTTTAGCAGTAAGCTCTACTGTAGAAACAGTAAGTGTAACACCCACTAATATTGCAAAACAAGATAGGGAAAAGATAGCAACAGCATTAGCTAATATTTTTTCTTTAGACTATGAAACAGTATTAAAAAAGGTAAGTAAAAGAAGTTCAATAGAAACAATTGTAAAAAAGGTAGATAAAGAAAAAGCAGATGAACTTAGAATTTGGATGCAAAATAATAATATACAAAATGGTATTAATATAGATGAAGATACAAAAAGATATTATCCATTTAACAACTTAGCGTCTCAAATTATTGGATTTTGTGGAACTGATAATCAAGGATTAGATGGTATAGAGGCTATATATGATGAAACTTTAAAAGGAAGCAAAGGAAAAATAACTCAATTAAGAGATGCAAGAGGAGGAGATATAGGTAATACTTCAGAAGAATATGTAGAAGCAATTGACGGAGATGACTTAATTTTAACAATAGATAGCACAATTCAAGGAATTGCAGAAAAATATTTAAAAGAAGCTTGTATCGACAATGTATGTACAGATGGTGGCAATATTATTATAATGAATCCTAAAAATGGAGATATTTTAGCTTTAGCAGGATATCCAAATTATAATTTAAATGAACCTTATTCTCCTAATACAGATGAATTAAGAAGTATTTGGGATACTTTACCACAAGCAGAAAAAACTAAGAATTTACAAGCTATGTGGAGAAATAAAGCAATTTCTGATACATATGAACCAGGTTCTACTTTTAAACTAGTAACTGCTTCTGCTGCATTAGAAGAAAAAATAGCAGAAGTAGATAAAGCAGGAGAGTTTTGTTGCACAGGTTCTATTGAAGTAGCAGGAGTTCGTATGAAATGTTGGAGATATTATCGACCACACGGAGCAGAATCTCTAAGACAGGCACTTATGAATTCTTGCAATCCAGTTTTTATTGGATTAGGACAGAAATTAGGAGTATCAAAATATTATCAATATTTAAATAAATTCGGCTTTTTAAGAAGAACAGGAATAGATTTACCCGGAGAAGCAGGAAGTATTTTCTTAAAAGAAGAAAAAGTTGGACCAGTAGAGCTTCGGAACAATTGCTTTTGGCCAAAGATTTGAAGTAACTCCAATTCAAATGATAACAATGGTATCAACAATTGCAAGAGGTGGAGTTTATGTAGAACCAAGAATTGTAAAAGCTACTATTGATAGTCAAACAAAAGAAAGAACAGAAGTAGAAGTAGTAACAAAAGAACGTGTTATTTCAGAAGAAACAGCCAAAAATGTGCTAAGTATGATGGAATCAGTAGTAGCAGAAGGAACAGGAAAAAATTCTCAAGTGAAAGGATATCGTATTGGAGGAAAAACAGGAACTTCAGAAGATGGCGTTAATACCGGAAAATATGTTACTTCTTTTATAGGAGTAGCACCTATTTCAGACCCAAGTGTAGCAGTATTAATTACTCTTTATAATCCAACAGGAGAGGGAGGTCACCAAGGAGGTGGAGTTGCAGCACCAATAGGGGCTCAAATTTTTGGAGAAGTGTTACCTTACTTAGAAGTAATAAAGGATGCAGAAACGCAAGAAGAACAAGTAAATGAAATTGAAGTTCCTAACATTGAAGGAAAGACATTAAAAGAAGCAGAAAGTATTTTAAAAGAAAATAATTTAAAAATGGTATTAACAGACGAGCAAATTAGTCAAGAAAATTCACAAGAGGGAGAGCAAGCAAATGAAAATAATTTACAACAGAAAGAAAGTGTAGATAAAGAAAATACAGTAGTAAAAGAGCAAACACCAAAGGCTAGTGTAAAAGTAAAAGAAGGAAGTAATGTGTACGTAGATTGGTAAAATAAATTGCCATTTGGGACGCCCTTTTTTGGCAATAAATTGCCATTTGGGACACCCCTTCTTTATATTTTTTACTCTAGGAAGCCATTGCCTAAGACAATAGACTTGGGCGTAGATTTTTTAACTCTGCGAATAGAATAAGCAATAGAAAGTACTCTTTTAGTTATAAAAATATATAACTAAGGCTCTACAACAGAGGCCTTCTTTGCAACAACAGCAAACCTACCATCTTTTACATGATAAGCACAGGTTGATAATGTCATTAATTGTTCTCCATATGTGGCTGTTTTTTGTGTATCATACAAAGAAGCTTTTTTAGCATTTTGAACAAATCCATTATATTCTGCTTCATTTTCCGCATTAATAAAAAAGTAATATCGAAATACATTTTTGTCTGATTGTTGATAAACTTTTGATTGAAATGCAGCAATAATTTCATAATATACATCTTCTTTATTTGTTGTAAATCGAATATTAGGATGTTGCTCATAGTAACTTTTATCTATATAATTTAACAGATTTTGAAACATGGTTCCATTTTTTATATTATGACCATATATTAATAAGTTGGTACTAGGAGGGTTCCAACTATAATCTTTATCTAAAAATATAGAACCAACCATAGTTTGTTTTTTCTGATAGTCATGGTTCATATAATAGTCATTATCAGAACTTTGCAAAACAGGATAATTGATATTAGTATTTTCAATTTCGAGCCAACCAATAATATCTGAATTTTCTTTTTGCAATTCTTCTAATTTTAACATTCTTTCTGTTTTTGCCATTGTAGCATCTTCTACGGCTTTTTCTGTTATTATATTTTCTTCTATAGAAATTTCATTTAGTAAGTTCGCTTCTTGCTTTGCCTCATTAATAGCATAATAATATTGTGTAAGATAAAACAGAGAGCTAAACATTAATAGAGTTGCCACTATGTAAATTAGATAAATTATTGTTTTTTTCATTTTTCTTTTCATTGTTTTACCTCATTTCATCAATAATAAGACATTATTATAGTTAGTATGTAGAAGCCTACATTAAAATTTTTGTAGGCTTATTATTTTATACTTGTTATTTTACTTTTCTCTTTAATGTTACAAGTGTAATACTAGATGTAGCAAAAATAAACATAGCAATTAAAGTAGTATCTGCTATTCCTGTTTTTGGCGTATTATCTTTATTAGGTGTTACAGTAGCAGGTTTTTCAGCAAGTTTTAAATAGATATCTGTATTTGTTATAATTCCTTTTGAAAAATCAAATTCATTTGTATATGCTTCATCACTATAAAAACCAGCAATAGTATAGTTTTCAAGACCTAAAGTAGCTAAATCAACTTTTTGCTCTACTTGTCCTTTAGTAATAACATGACCATATATTACGCTCATAGGAACAGTTTTGTCATTTACATGAATTGTTACAACCATGTTTTCAATGTAAGATTCTGCTTCAACATTATTACCAATATTTTCAATTTCATTGCTTGAATATAAAATATTATTTTGCTCATCAGTTACTACTAATTGATTACCACTTACAAATATTTTATTTTCACTATTTTCGTCATTTACAATATCAAATCCATGGGAATCTTCTGGCATATCAACATATACAACATTTGTTTCTTGGTTAGAAGAAATTTTACCATTCATTTTTACAGTTGATTTATTTTCTTCAGCAACTGCTTGACCTTGTGAAATTTCAATACCATTATTAGAACCTTCTTGTCCATTGTGTCCTAAATATAAGTCTATAACTTCAATAGTACCACCATTAGCAAGTACACCACCGAAACCATTATTCATAACTTTTACTTGATTTAGTACAACATAACCGCCATTGTAAGATTGAACACCATATTTATGGCTGTTTGTTAAACTAAGATTATTTAAAGTAAGTTTTGCACCTGCACCAGCTGTTAATAAACTACCATTTGGACCATTATCATTCCAAGTAGTAGCATCTTTTGTAATGGTATGTCCATTTCCATTAATTGTTATTGTTTTATCTGTTATTTCAATAGGACTTGTTAAAGAAATATCATTTTGAAGTTCAATAACAGTTGCTTCAGTGGCACTATTAATTGCCTCTTTTAAAGTAGCTTCATTATATACAGAAGCAGTTGCAGCATAACTAAAATTAGAACTTAAAATTAAACCTAAAATTGCTGCCATAAAAAATAAAGTTATTTTTTTAAAATGTTTCATAATTATTTTTCCTTTCTATTTAATTTTTTATTTTAAATACATTTGTATTTGTTATTATTATTTCTTTATATTATAATTTTATACAAATTTTCTTATTTTCATACAAATTTTGCGATTTTTCTACATTTTTCGCACTTTTTTTATTTTTTATAATAAAATTTTATTTTTGTAGAAGAATAAGAGAAATATTAAAAATTATGCTTTTAAAATAATTTGTCGTATGATATAATAACGAAAATAAAAAATGGAGAAAAAAATGGAAAAATATAAAGAAAAAATACTTAACTTATTAAAAAATAATAGCATCTTTTTTATAGGAGTTGCTTTACTTCTTTACAAAGGAATTTTTTTAAATTTTGTATTACAATTAGAAATAAAAACAGAGGCGTTTTTTTACATTCTAACAGCAAGTATGCTAATTATGTGTCCAATTATCAATCATAAAGATAAATTAGCAATATTTTATTTAAATATTGTCTACGCAATAGTTACACTGATTTTATATGCTGATTTTCTATATTATCATTATTCTACGAACTTTTTATCCTTATACCAAATAGAAAATCTAAAATATGCTAAGGAAATAGGAAGTGGAGTACTTACTATTATAAATTTAAGTAATATAGCTATATTTTGGGTAGATAACTTACTAATGCTTATTCTTAGTATTTTTATTTACCGAAAAAGCGAGCCAAGTGTTTATAAAAATAAAATATTAAAATTTGTTCTTATTGTCATTATTTTATTTTTTAATATCTTTATTATAAAAAAAGATATTAATGGAATCTATATTGCAAAAATGTATAATAAATCGCTTATGGTGCAAGATGGTTCTATTTATTATTATCATTATGAAGATGCGAAAGATTATTTTATGAGTATACTTGGAACAGATAAGTTAGACGAAGAAAAACTAAAAGATATTTATGAAAAAGTACAAAAAGATAAGATAGAGCAAACAGAATATACAGGAGTTGCAAATGATTGTAATGTTATTATTTTGCAACTAGAAAGTTTAAATGAATACATAATTGGAAAAAAAGTAAATGGAAAAGAAATTATGCCAAACTTAAATAAATTTTTTAAGGAAAATATTTATGCAGAAGATATGTATAATCAAGGCTTAGGAACAACAGCAGATTCAGAATTTGAAATGGAAAATTCACTTTATCCATTAGAAAATGGTTATGTATTTCAAAAATATTATAATAATACTTGGTTTGATATTTATACAAGCTTAAGAGAAAATGGTTATTACACTTCTTTTATGCATCCAAATACCAGTACTTTTTGGAATAGAGAAGAGGTGTATAAAACAGGATATCATATAGACGAATATCATGATATAAATCAATTTCCAAATATTGAATATGCAGGAGAATTTTATTCAGATGAAGGTTTTTTGCACGAAGCTGTTAAAAAAATGAATTTATATGAAGGCAAATTTTGTACTACTTTAGTTAGTGTAACTACACATATTCCTTTTTATTTAACAGGTATTTCTAACTTAGAAAATAAATTAACTCTAACAGAAGAAGATGTAAAAGACTACGAAGACGGAACATTTCGTAATTATTTATTATCTTGTAATTTCGTAGATTACGCTTTTGGACAATTTATAGAAGAATTAGAAGAAACAGGTTTACTAGAAAAAAGCATTCTTGTAGTATATGGGGACCATGGAGCAGGAAATAGCAATATAGATGTTTTAAAGAAATTATATGAAAGTAACGAAATGCTATATACAGAATTTGAAAATACTACTAAAGAAGTGCATATTCCATTTGGAATAAGAATACCAGGTGTAACAAAACAAGAAGTTATAGAAAGAACATTATCTAAAATTGATATAAAGCCAACAATTTTAGATTTATTAGGAGTAGAAGACAAGTTTTCTTTAGGAAAAAGCATTTTTTCTAATAAAGATGAAGCATTTATTAAAGGATTAGGATATATCACAAGCCAAAATTATTATCTTCATGGAAAGTACTATCTTAGAGAAAATTTAAAAGAAATACAAGAAACAGAAGAATTGAAAGAAATATTACAAAGAATGGAAGATGAAATTTATTTGTCAGATGCCATAATCAAACATAATTTATTAAATAAAGCTCCATAAGGAGCTTTGTTTAATATGGATGTTAAGGTATAAGTGTTGCATAAGATTTTCTTAAAATTTCTATTTGCTAGAAACTCTTAGGCTCACATTTTTGTTGAATTGATTCAACAAAAATTCATAAATATATTGAATTAATTCAACAAAAATGTTATAATAATAAAAAAAGTGAATATAATAAAAGAAGGTGACTAAAATGAATATTAAATCAAGTTTGGTACTGACAAATCCTTGGTGGAATCATGAAAAAATAAATGAGCAATTTTTGTTAGGAAGAAAAAGAAATGAATTTAATGATATAATAGAAAGAATGAATAATAAAAGAATTTTAAGTATAATTGGTCCAAGAAGAGTTGGCAAGTCTACTTTAATATATCAAACAATAAATTATTTACTCGAAGAAAAGAAAGTGGATAATAAAAGAATTCTTTTATTTAGTGGTGATGATCCAAGTTTATTTTTTAATGAAAATGATAAATTATCAGATGTATTAGAAGTGTATTTTAATGATATATTAGAGGAAAATATAGCAAAACTCACGTCGAAAGTATATATTTTTATTGATGAAATACATTTTATAAAAAATTGGCAAAATTATTTAAAAACCTATTTTGATAGAAAATATAATATTAAATTTATCATAACAGGTTCGTCATCAATGCATTTATTTAAAGATGCAAATGAGTCTTTGCTAGGAAGAATTGAAAATATATACGTATTACCATTAACATTTAACCAATTTATGAACTTTTATATGACCTATATTTTGAAAGAAAAAGATTTAGAAATTCCTAAAATTGATTTGAATAATCTAGATAAATCAATAAAAAAATTGGAAGAAATATATTATAATCAAGATTTAAAATTAAAGATACAAAAAATTCTAAAAAAATATATTTTAGTAGGAGGATATCCTGAATATTTTGAAGTAAAAGATGTTGAAGTATGGCAAAAACAATTATCAGATGATATTATAACAAGAGGAATATACAAAGATATTTTAACAATGTACAATATAAAATCACCAGAAATATTAGAAAAATTATTATATTATATTGCTTCAAATAACTCACAAACTTTTGCCTATTCAGGTATAGCGGCAACTTTTGGCATTGATACAGTAACAATAATGACATATTTAGGTTATCTAAAACAAGCATTTTTAATTAATATACTAGAAAACTATTCAAATAATATTGCAAAAGTAATACGTACCAATAAAAAATTAAGTATTTTGGATAATGGCATACAAAATAGTTTGCTGAAACAAAAAGAAATAGATAATAATTTAGAAGGACATATTGTGGAATCGATGGTAGATTTTGATTTTAGATTATTATGTGAAAAAGAAAATTATAAACAGTTTTATTATAGAAATTCTTACAAGGAAGAAATAGATATCATTATAGATAGGAATATAGATATTATTCCTATTGAAGTTAAATATACCAATCAAATAGAAAGTTCTGATTTAAAAGTGATTCATAAATTTATAGATGAAAATTCTAATAAAGAAATTAATCAAACTAAATTTGGAATTGTTGTTACAAAGGATATCTTAAAAAGAGAAGGAAATTTGTATTTTATACCATATTGGTTATTAAATATTTAATCTATAAAATTACTATTATACAATCATGACAAAAAATAAATCAACTTGACCAAATTTAGCATTTATTATATTATAAAACAAAGAGAACGAGAAAGGAAATATAGTAACTATGGAAAAAATAGAAGTAACAGATACTATAAAATACATAGGAGTAGACGATAAAACCATCGATTTATTTGAAAGTCAATATGTTGTTCCAAATGGCGTTTCTTACAACTCTTATGTAATAAAAGATGAAAAAATAGTTGTAATGGATACTGTAGATAAGCGAAAAACAGATGAATGGCTTCATAATTTAGAAGAAGAACTAGAAGGAAAAGAGGTAGACTATTTAGTTGTTTCTCACTTAGAGCCAGACCATTCTGCAAGTATTAAAACTTTAGTAGAAAAATATCCTAACATGAAATTAGTAGGAAATGCGTTAACCTTTAAAATGTTGCCACAATTTTTTGATATTTCTTTAGAAGGAAAGCAAATATTAGTAAAAGAAGCAGATACCTTAAATGTAGGAAAGCATACTTTACAATTTTTCATGGCACCAATGGTACATTGGCCAGAAGTAATGGTAACTTATGAACAAAGTGAAAAAATATTATTTTCAGCTGATGGTTTTGGCAAATTTGGAACGCTAGATACAGACGAAGACTGGACTTGTGAAGCAAGAAGATATTACTTTAACATTGTAGGAAAATATGGAATGCAAGTACAAGCTTTACTAAAAAAAGCAGCTACCTTAGATATTCAAATGATTTGTCCTTTACATGGTCCAATTTTAAAAGAAAATTTATCATACTATATTAATCAATACGCTCTATGGAGCAGTTATGAGCCAGAAGATGATGGAGTGCTTGTTGCATATAATTCAATTCATGGAAATACTGCAAAAGCCATGGAAACATTAGAAAAAATTCTAAAAGAAGCAGGGGCAAAAAAGGTAGTAGTTTCTGACTTAGCAAGAGAAGATATGGCAGAAGTTATAGAAGATGCCTTCCGTTACGATAAAATGATTTTAGCATGTCCTACTTATGATGCAGGTTTATTCCCATTCATGGAAAAATTCTTAAGACATTTAAAACATAAAAATTTTCAAAATAGAACAGTAGGTATTATTGAAAATGGTTCTTGGGCACCAGCTGCTGCAAAAAATATGCAAGAAATTTTAGAGCAAATGAAAGATATTACAATAGTAGAGCCTATTATTCATATTAAAACAACCATGAGCAAAGAAAATGAAGAAGAAATGAAAGAGTTAGCAAAAGCAATTTTGAAAAAATAGATAACAAAAAGTATTTGTAGCAACTTGTTTAAAATATGTGTCAAAATAAAAAATAATAAGTAGATTAAAAATAATCATTATAAATCAGTAATGATTATTTTTTTTAGTAATATAATTTACAAATAAAAACTTTAGTTATATAATGTATCTGTGAAATTAGAAATTTAGGAGGGAACCTATGCAATTAAAAGAAATTTTAGTAGGAATAGAAGGCTTAAAGGTAAGAGGTAATTTAGATGTAGAAATTACACATTTAGATAAAGATTCAAGAAATATAAAAGAAAATGGTTTATTTGTTGCAATTAAAGGTTTTGATAGTGATGGACATGACTATGTAGAAACGGCTATTTCACAAGGAGCAAAAGCAGTTGTTTTACAAGAAGGAGTATCTGCAGAATTAATAAAAAAAATTCCAGCAGAAATTACAGTAGTTGTTGCCAAAGACACAAGATATGCACTTGCTATTTGTTCTTGTAATTTTTACCAAAATCCATCTAGAAAATTTAAGCTAATTGGAGTAACAGGAACAAAAGGAAAAACTACTACTACTTTTATGATTAAAAAAATTCTAGAAAAAGCAGGGAAAAAAGTAGGGTTGATTGGAACCATTGCTACCTACATTGGAGATAAAAAATTAGAAGATAGTGATAGAACTACACCAGAAAGTAATAAATTACAAGCTATTTTTGCACAAATGGTAGAAGCAGGCTGTGATACAGTTGTTATGGAGGTATCTTCGCAAAGTTTAAAATTACATAGAGTAGCAGGTTGTGACTTTGACATTGGTGTATTTACTAATTTTTCAGAAGACCATATTAGTCCAAAAGAACATCCAAATATGGAGGATTATTATTCTTCAAAAGTACAATTATTCAAAATGTGCAAAATAGCATTCATTAATGCAGATGACTACCATGTGGCAAAATTACCAAAATTAGTACCAGAGTGTAATATTACTACTTATGGAATTGATAATTTCTGCAATGTGCTTGCAAAAGATATTACCATTACCAATTCATATGTAGATTTCAAAGTAAAAATTGGAATGAAAAATGAAAGAATAAAAACCTGCATTCCGGGCAGATTTAGCGTTTATAATTCACTAGCAGCCATCTGTGTAGCAGAAAAATTAGGAGCTACGGTAGAGCAAATTAAAGAGGCCTTAGAAGAAGTACGCGTGCCAGGAAGGTCAGAATTAATAAATAACAAAAAAGACTTAACTATTATGCTCGACTATGCTCATTCACCAGAAAGCTTAGAAAATATTTTAAATGCAGTAAAATCTTATACTAGAGGAAGAGTAATTTCTGTATTTGGTTGTGGAGGAGATAGAGACCCAGGAAAGCGTCCAATTATGGGAGAAATTTCAGGAAGAATAGCAGATTTTACAATTATTACATCAGATAATCCAAGAACAGAAGATCCTCAGAAGATTGTAGACCAAATAGAAGAAGGCATAAAAAAGACAAAAGGAAAATATATTGTAGTAGTAGATAGAATTGAAGCAATTCGTGAAGCTATTAAAATGGCAGACAAAAAGGATATTGTGGTACTTGCTGGAAAAGGACATGAACCATATCAAGAAATTAATGGAATTAAATATCCTTTTGATGAAAGAATCATTGTGAATAGTATTATCAATGGAACGCAAATGAAATAAAAATAAGGAGAAACACATGGAATTTCAAGTAAAAGTATTATTCTTATCATTTTTATTAACGACAATTCTTTCCTTTGTCGTTATTCCAATACTAAGAATAAGAAAAGTAGGACAAATGGAAAGAGATGATGGACCTCAGTCTCATCTAAAAAAACAAGGAACCCCAACTATGGGTGGAATTATTATTATTTTAAGTATGATAGTGGTATGTTCAGGACTATATTTTTATTATACAAGATATAGAATAGAACCAACTATTGCTAAAAATATCATACCATTATTATTAGTATCTGTAGGCTTCGGTTTAATTGGCTTTATAGATGATTTTAAAAAATTAGTACTAAAAAATACCAAAGGACTTAGTCCAATGGCAAAAATGTTAGGTTTACTTATTGTAGCAGTAGGTTATACGGTTTATTTAACAAACGTTTTACACATAGGAACAGATATATACATACCATTCATGAAAACAAGTATTACTTTACCAATTTGGTTTTATATTCCATTTGCTATTTTCGTTATGTTAGCAACAACGAATGCTATTAACTTAACAGATGGAATAGATGGGTTATCTAGTAGTGTAACAACTATTATTTTAACTTGTCTTACTGTAATTGCAATTATTTTTGATTGTAAAGAAGTAACTTTATTTGGAAGCGCTTTATCAGGAGCATGTTTAGGATTTTTATTATTTAATTTATATCCATCTAAGGTAATGATGGGGGATACTGGTTCGTTAATGCTTGGTGGTGCAGTAGCTGCAATGGCATTATACTTAAAAATGCCGCTATTATTAATTATTATTGCTCTTATTCCAATTGCGGAAACCGTATCAGTAATTATTCAAGTAGCACACTTCAAAAGAACAGGAAATCGAGTTTTCAAAATGGCACCACTTCACCATCATTTTGAATTATCTGGTTGGAAAGAAAATAAAATTGTATCTGTATTTAGTATTATTACTTTGATAGTATGTGTAATAGGGCTATTTTCTATATAGCAAGTTATTTATATAAACTATTCATATAAATAAATTGTTAAAATACTAAAAAGTAACATTAAAAAGTTTTATAGAAAAGAGAGG
This sequence comes from uncultured Clostridia bacterium, assembly GCA_947631495.1. Taxonomy (GTDB): domain Bacteria; phylum Bacillota; class Clostridia; order TANB77; family CAG-508; genus UMGS1663. The sequence goes on along the minus strand of CANRLO010000021.1, from coordinate 1,957 downwards.
GAGGAAGAAAAGTGCAAAAAAAAGGAAAAAAGAAATCACAAGCACAAACTGTGCAAAAACCATTTGATTTTGTTTTGTGTATTATTGTGCTTTTATTACTAGCACTAGGAATTGTAATGGTACTTTCTGCAAGTGCACCATCTTCTCTTTCTACAACAGGTAATAGCTATACTTATGTAATAAAGCAAGTTATTTTTGCTAGTATTGGACTTGTCCTTATGTTTTTTTTATCAAAATTTGATTATCATATATATAAAAATTTTTATAAAATTGCTTATGTAATAGCTATAATTGCTCTATTATCGGTAGCTATTCCCAAAATTGGAGTTTCAGTTAACGGAGCAAGACGTTGGATAGATATAGGATTTGGTACATTTCAACCATCTGAAATTGCAAAAATATGTCTTATCGTATTTTATGCAGGATATTTAACAGAGCACAAAGATGATTTACCATTCTTTTGGAAAGGTTGTATAAAATCATTTTTTTGGTTAGCTCCACCAATTTTCATCTTATTTTTCTTGCAAGACCATTTAAGCGCATCTATTGTTATAATTGCGATTATTTCTATTATGATGATTATGGCAGGAACAAAAATAAAACATTTCTTAAGTATTGGAATTACAGGAGGTTCTGCTGCAGCTGCAGGAATGTTATTGCTTGCAACCTTAACAAATAAAGGAGGTTTTCGTTTAAACAGAATTACTACTTTCTTAGATCCATGGCAAGACCCAACAGGAGATGGTTGGCAAGTAATACAAGGACTTTATGCTATTGGTTCAGGTGGACTATTTGGAGTAGGTTTAGGGCAAAGCAAACAAAAATACTTATACATACCAGAACCACATAATGACTTTATTTTTGCAATTATCGCAGAAGAATTAGGATTTATAGGGTGTTTGATTGTTATTGGATTATTTGCAGCTTTCATTTGGAGAGGAATTTTAACTGCCATGAAAGCACCAGATACGTTTGGAAGTTTACTTGCAGTAGGAATTACCTCACTTGTAGGAATTCAGGCAATTATCAACATCGCTGTTGTAACATCATCTATGCCAGCAACAGGAATGTCATTACCATTCTTTAGTTATGGAGGAACAGCACTTCTAATTCTATTATGCAGTATGGGAGTATTATTAAACATATCAAGAGCAGGTTCTAAAGTTTAAACTGTTTTTGGGGACGGAGGAAAAAAACAGGTTTGTGGTTTTTTGCTACAATTTTAAAAGGAGAGCAATATGAAAGTAATTATAGCGGCAGCAGGAACAGGAGGTCATATCAATCCTGGAATTGCCATTGCCAATAAAATAAAAGAAGAAGAAAAAGATTCAAAAATTATCTTTATTGGTACTAATCGAGGATTAGAAAATGATTTAGTTCCAAGAGCAGGATATGAACTAAGAACTATTGATGCTTATGGTCTAAGTAAAAAAATTTCTTTTGAAAATATAAGAAACATGTTCAAAACAGCAAAGGGATATGGAGAAGCAAAGAAAATTATAAAAGAATTTAAACCTGACATTGTAATTGGAACAGGCGGATATATTTGCGGAGCTACCATTATGGCAGCACATAAATTAAAAATTCCAACAATGTTACATGAAAGTAATGCCTTTCCTGGAAAAGCAGTAAAAATGCTTGCAAAAAAAACAGATTGTATTTTAGTTTCTTTTGAAGATGCTATTTCGCGAATAAAAAATGCTAAAAAAGTAGTTTATACAGGAACACCAGTTAAAATAGTTAAAAAGAAATATAGTGAAGAAGAAAAAGCAGATAAAAAGAGAAAAATTGGATTTGATGAAAGAAAACCAATTATTCTTGTATTTGGAGGAAGCCAAGGAGCACAAGCAATTAATGAGGCAATAATAGGAATTGCAAAAAAGAAATTAAATAAAGACTATCAAATTATGTGGGCAACAGGTCCAAAACAATATGATTTAATAAAAGAAAAAATGGA
>CANRLO010000020.1 GCA_947631495.1 uncultured Clostridia bacterium | reverse complement strand
CCAGTTTTACAGTTACCGTTACTTATGACCCAAAAACAACAGAAGTACCATCTATAAAAACAAAAACAATTACAGGGTTTATTGAATATGTTCAAAAATAATAAAGATAACAAAACAGTAGGAAAGAAATAGCTTTCCTATTGTTATTATATATGAATAACAAAAGAAAAAAATATAAAAACAATACAAAGAAAAAGAGGAAACTATGACAAATTCAAAGCAGAAAAAAATATTACTAATTTTAATAGGCTATTTATTTATTACTATCTACTTAAATATGGCAAATGTAACCTTTTACAAAAATATAATTAATCCTTCTTTTTGGGGTATTTGTTTAATTTATTTCCTATGGAATAAAAAGAATTACTATATTCGATTTTATAAAAAGGAAAAACAAATTATTTATATGGTTGTTATTTGCTCTGTATATCTTGTTTTTTACTTCTATCTTGGGCTCCTATTTGGCTTTTCAAAGAGCCCATATCGTCATGACATTTTGTTTCTATTCAAAAATATAATAATAGAAATACTTCCTATTGTTGGTATAGAAATAGCAAGAGGAATGCTAGTAACCAAAAATAAAAAGAATATCCTTTTATTTATATTATTAGAAATTAATTATTATATGATTCGAGCTTTATGGAGTAATAAAGAAGAGCTATTCCAATACACTTGTAGCACGATATTACCTCTTATAGCTTGCAACCTTATATGTACTTATTTATCTAGCAAATATTCTTTTCTTTTGTCAATCATCTATCGTAGTTTGAAAAAAATTGCTATTGTATTTCTACCAATTTTACCAAATGTCAACTGGTTTGCTAGTGGTTGTATTGATTTAATATTTCCAACCATAGTGTATGTATTTTATGAATATCAATTTACAAAAGCAAGAAAAAATAAAAAAGAAAGACCAACAAGCTTCATAATATTAATTTTATGTATTAGTTTCGTTTGCTTTATGTTAGGAATTTTTCAATATAAACCTATTGCTATTCTTTCCAACAGTATGACTCCAACTTTTTCTCGTGGAGATGTCCTAATTTTTAAAACATTAAAGGAAGAAGAATTAACACAGATAGAGTTAAATACAATTATCGTTTATCAAATAGGAGAGCAAAATGTTGCTCATAGAATTGTTAATAAAGTAGAAAAAAATAATGAAGTTTTCTATCAAACAAAAGGAGATAAGAATAATGTAGAAGATAGAATTTTAGTGGGAACCGACCAAATCAAAGGAATTTATGTATTTTCTATAAAATATGCAGGTTTTCCATCTGTTTGGTTATATGAGTATTTTCATAAAGAGTAAATGAGGAGATAAGTTATGAAAAAGTATAAAATAAATAAGCAAAATATAAGAAAAATTATTATTGATTATTTAATTATTAGTGCAATAGTAGTAGGAGTTATTTTTATAAAAATTGGTTTTAATTTAGAAAAAAGTCAAGAATCAATTTATCAATATATAGTAGAAAAACAAGACAATTATGAAGTATTGTTAAAACCAAATACTTTTTATGAAAGTCAAACACTTCCTTCTGGACTTTGCTATGCATCTAATGCAATTGAAACATTTACCATTAATTTTCAATATCATTTTAAAGCAAAGCAGAAGGCAGATATTCAGTATCATTATAGCGTTGTAGGAAATCTAATTGGTAAGGTAATAGAAGTAAACGAAGAAAAAGAAGTTTGGAATAGAAGTTTTTTATTTTTAGAGAATAATACTCAAGAAAAAGAAAGTATAGAAGAATTTTCTGTGCAATGTCCAATAAATATTAAATATGAAGATTATTTGAACTTGGTTAATGCATATGAAAAAGAATATAAAATAAAAATAGAACCTATTTTAAAAATTCGCTTTATCATTTCTTATAATATTAGTTTTCCTTCTTCTACGATAGAAACCAATACAATTGAAGATGCAATAGAATTAGAAATACCAATTACAGATACCATAACAGAGGTAAAAGCAAATAATGAAAAAATAGCTTCAAAAGAAATTACAAGCGAAGCAGAAAATACAAAAATAGAGTCAATAGTTTGCTACATCATTGGTAGCCTATTTATCATAGGAGCTAGTATTGTGTTAATCATTAGAATTTATAAAAATGCAAAAAAACATTATGAACCAATAGAGCGTATTTTAAAAAACTACGGAGATTTAATTGCTACTGTAACCAACAAGCCAGATATTAGTAACTTAAAAATAATGTATGTTACAAAATTAGAAGATTTAATTGATGTAGCAGAGCAAAATCAATGCCATATTATTCATTATGAAAGCAATTTTTATGTAATTATTCATGAGTATGTGTATGTATATATAGTAAATGCAGATTAATAAATAAAGCACTAAATAAATAAAGCACTAAATTGAGTGCTTTATTTTCTTTTGCATATGTGAAATCATATATTTGATTTTCAATTAGATGTTAATAAATTAAGAAAAATATATACAAAATCGAATTTCTTTGTTATAATAACATAGGCGAATAAGAAAATGCCATAGAAAGGATGAATTACAAAATGAAAATAGGAATCGTAGGACTACCAAATGTAGGAAAGTCTACTTTATTTAATAGTATAACAAATGCAGGAGCAGAATGTGCAAATTATCCATTCTGTACAATAGAACCAAATGTAGGCGTAGTGCCAGTACCAGATGAAAGATTAGACAAGCTTACAGAAATGTATAAACCAGAAAAAACAACACACGCTATCATTGAATTTGTGGATATTGCAGGTTTAGTAAAAGGAGCAAGTAAAGGAGAAGGTTTAGGAAATAAATTTTTATCACACATTCGCGAGGTAGATGCTATTGCCCATGTAGTAAGATGTTTTGAAGACTCTAACATTGTTCACGTAGATGGAAGCATTAGCCCTTTAAGAGATATTGAAACTATCAATTTAGAACTAATATTTTCAGATTTAGAAATGTTAGAAAAAAGACTAGATAATGCAAAAAAGAGACTAAAAGCAGATAAAAAAGCACAAGCAGAAATTGATGTATTAGAAAAAATAAAAGTTGCCTTAGAACAAGGAAAATGTGCAAGAACAGTAGAACTAACAGATGAAGAAAAAGAACAAATAAAAGACTTATATTTACTAACAGCAAAGCCAGTTCTATACATTGCAAATGTTTCAGAAGCACAAATTGGAAGTGCAGAAAACGATGAAAAAGTAAAACAAGTAGAAGAATTTGCAAAAACAGAAGGAGCAAAAGTCATTCCTTTATGCGTAAAAATAGAAGAAGAATTATCTTCCTTAGAGGGAGAAGATAAAAAAGAAATGTTAGAAGCATTAGGACTTAATGAATCAGGGTTAGACAAAGTAGTAAAAACAAGTTATGACTTATTAGGGCTAATGAGCTTCTTAACAGCAGGAGAGCCAGAAGTAAGAGCATGGACAATAAAAAAAGGAACAAAAGCACCACAAGCAGCAGGAAAAATACATAGTGATATCGAAAGAGGCTTCATTCGTGCAGAAGTAGTATCTTATGATGACTTAATGAAAGAAGGTTCTATGCTAGCTTGCAAAGAAAAAGGACTAGTACGTTCAGAAGGAAAAGAGTATATCATGCAAGACGGAGATATCGTATTATTCCGCTTTAATGTATAAAAGTAAAAAATTAGCATATAAGAGATAGAACATATTTCTTATGCTTAGGAGGAGAAATAGTGCAAAAGAAGAAACATATTGTAAAACATCTCATTTCAATTATTTTTATTATAATTATATTATCGGTATTTTTTCATTTTTACCAAAAATTGAATTATAATGATTTTGTAAAAGCAGAATATGTTTTAGGTACTTCTAAATTTGAAAGAGATGCTAATGTTAAAAGTGGAAAAGTCAATAGCTATAAAATAGAAAACACAAATTACAATGATGCTATGTTTTATGAAACCGTACAAGTAATACCAAATACAGCTTATCGTGTAACCTGTAAAATTAAAACAGAAAATGTACAATCACAACATGAAAATACCGATAGTGGAGCCCACATTAGTATTGCAGACACATTAGAAAAATCGGATAATGTAGTAGGCACCACAGATTGGACAACAGTTACTTTCTATTTTAATTCAAAAAATAGAACAGAAGTAAAAGTAGGATTTCGTTTAGGTGGTTATGAAGATAGTTGTATAGGAACAGCATGGTTTTCTGATTTTATCATAGAATCTGGAATTGTAGATGAAAGTAATACATGGAACTTCCTTTGTATACTATTTGACAATGTAGATGTTAACATTTCAGAAGAAAATACACAAAAAAACATCAAACTTCAATTAACACAAATACATAAAGATGATGTTACTAATACAATGAGACGTTTTGCAAGTTCTATGGAAGAAATAAGTTTAGGGAAAATGAAAGTTAACTATGATATTATAGAGACTACTACGCCAATTACAAGAATGTCTTATGACGAAGAAAATGGATATTATGTGTCTGGCTATGACGTAAAAGAGGTTATCGACCCATATATTCAGCAAGGAAAATATGACCATATATTTATTGCCTTCCGTTCAGGAGATATAAATCAAGAAAAAAATATAAAAAAAGATTGGATAGGTCTTGGTTACATGGAATATAGAGGAATTGGATTTTCAAATATAAGACTTCCAGAAGATGACCATGACTATACTTACAAATATGATTCAAGAATTAATACTTTCCCAGAGGAAGTATTTGTACATGAGTTTTTACATACCTTAGAAAGAAATGCAGAAGAATATGGATACGAACGACCACAATTACATGATAACGAAAAATATGGATATCAAAATATGCAATTGATAGGTTTGAAAAATTGGTATCAAGATTATATGAACCATACTATAAAAACGCAAAGTGGGACAATAGGCTTGCCAAGTGAAATATATACAAAAAAACCAGTTAAAACAAGTGATTTTAGTTTTTCACATCGCTTGAACTATTTTAAAGAACCAGAAAACATATTAGAAGAATTACATAATATAGTAGAAAAAGTAGGAATTTTATTTAACAGTTTGGACAATTAGGGACAATTTGTACCACCCCTTTGATTTCTTTTAATATTTGTAACTTTAGAAAGGAACATAGCAAAAATGAAAGTATCAGATTTTAATTATGAATTACCAGAAGAATTAATAGCACAAGTACCAATTAAGAATAGAGATGAATCACGTCTTCTAGTATTAAATAGAAAAGAACAAACAATGGAAGATAAAACATTTAAAGATATTTTAGACTACTTACAACCAGGAGATTGTTTAGTTAGAAATAATACCAAAGTAATACCAGCAAGATTATATGGAGTAAAGGAAGAAACCAATGTAAATGTCGAATTCCTTTTATTAAAAAGAATAGAAGGCGACATTTGGGAGGTTATGGTACATCCACGGAAGAAGGCTAAAAGTAGGAACAAAAGTAAACTTTGGAGAAGGATTATTAAAGGCAGAAATATTAGAGATTATGGAGGGTGGAAATAGAAAGGTAAAATTTGAATACAAAGGAATATTCAATGAAATATTAGACCAAATAGGTTTAATGCCACTTCCACCATATATTAAAGAAAAATTAGAAGATAAAGACAGATATCAAACTGTGTATGCAAAATACGAAGGTTCTAGCGCAGCGCCAACAGCTGGACTTCACTTTACAGAAGAGCTACTAGAAAAAGTAAAAGAAAAAGGCGTAGAAATTGCAAATGTAACTTTGCACGTAGGAATAGGAACATTTAGACCAGTAAAAGTAGAAAATGTAGAAGAACATCACATGCACACAGAACATTATTATATAAAACAAGAAGATGTAGAAAAAATCAATCAAACTAAAAGAAATGGAGGAAGAATTATTGCAGTAGGAACCACCTCTTGCAGAGTATTAGAATCCATAGCAGACGAAGACGGAATGGTAAAAGAGCAAGAAGGAGATACTAGCATTTTTATTTATCCGGGTTACAAATTCAAATGTATTGATAGCTTAATAACCAACTTTCATTTACCAGAATCTACACTAATCATGTTAGTATCAGCCTTGGCAGGAAAAGACTATATTATGAAAGCATATGAGCATGCGGTAGAAAACAAATATCGTTTCTTTAGCTTTGGTGATGCTATGTTAATTTTATAAAAATAGATAGAAAAAAGTAGGGCTTTACCTACTTTTTCTATATAAAACATTGATTTTATAGTAATAGATTTAGTATAATAAAATAGAGGTTATAAAAAATGGATAAGATTTCAAGAAAAAAAATAAAAAAATTAAAACAAGATAAAAAATATGATGAAATCTTTTTAGAATTTGGTAAAGAAGCATATATAAATTATGTTCCTGCTAAATATAAGAAAGAGGACCTTAAAAGATTAAAAAAAGAAAAAAGATACGAAGATATTTATAACAAATATGGTAAAGACACATATAATTCTATATTAGTAAAAGCTATGTATGGTGAGATTAAAGAGGCAAAAGGAACAATAAAAGCAATTTTATGGAGAATTAATATGAGCTTAAAGAAAATAGGCTTTACTTCCGCATTTTCAATTATGCAACTTACAGCAGCTGGTTCATTAATGACTGAAGCTACTATTATGGATAACAGCGTAAAATACGAAAGTGAAATTGAGCAATATAATAATAATATTTCTAAATATGCTGATGAAGTGAAATCTTTAAATTTAAGTGATATACAAATTTTCATGAAGGTAATGGATGATATGTGGCGGAAACATACAAGGGTATGCTACTCCAGAAAAAGATATAACAGGTTTTTTAGAACTAGATTTAGCTACAGAAGATGGATATGGTGTTTGCAGAAATATGGCAAGTGATGTTGCAAAAAAATTGAATGCAATAAATCCTGAGTATAATGCTAGAACTATTGTAGCAAAGATGGAAGATAGTGGAAGCTATAAAATAGCAAATATAGATAGGAATATAATACAGACAAATTCAACAGTTGTAGCCAAAATTAAAGAAGATAAAAAAGAAAGCAAGTTAAATAATATATCCCAAAATATTGCTGAAAATATTTTGGGAAATCATATGGTAACATTAGTTGATTTAAATCAATATAATTTAACTTTAGTATTAGATCCAACAAATCCCGGAATTGGAATATATAAAAACGGTCAAATTATTATGCTAAATTCAGCAGATGAAAATGGTTTAAAATTTGAATCAAAAGAGTATGTAAGTGCAGTGTTTCATAAGGGTGGAATAGATGGTATTACAAATACTATAGGAGATTATATACAAAGTTATAAACATCCAAAGCTTAGTTTAGAAGAAATTGAAGAAAAGTTTGGGCTAGAAGCACAAAATAAGGCTTTAGATGAAGTAAGAACAATGAAAGAAAGTCAAACAAAAGAAAATACTTTTAAAGAAAATTTAAAAGTAAATGAATTAGAAGAAATTACAAATACTCAAAAAGAAAATATACAAGATAAAGAAAGAGAAAGGTAAAAAGAAATATGAAACCAGCAATTACATATGAATTATTACATGAATGTAAGCAAACAGGAGCAAGAAGAGGAGTCATTCACACACCTCATGGGGATATTCAAACCCCAATTTTTATGCCTGTTGGAACACAAGCAACTGTAAAATCGCTTACACCAGAAGAACTAAAAGAAGATGTGCAAGCACAAATTATTTTAAGCAATACATATCATTTATATTTAAGACCAGGTAGCAAGTTAGTGAAGCAAGCAGGGGGACTTCATGAATTTATGAGATGGGACAGGCCAATACTTACAGATTGTGGAGGTTTTCAAGTTTTTAGTTTAAGTGATTTACGTACTATTTCAGAAGAAGGAGTTACTTTTAAATCTCATTTAGATGGAAGTAAGCACATTTTCACACCAGAAAGAGTAATGGAAATTGAAGAAGATTTAGGTGCCGATATTATTATGGCTTTTGATGAATGTTGCCCTTATCCTTCTACTTATGAATATACAAAAAATTCAATGGAAAGAACGACAAGATGGGCTATTCGTTGCAAAGAAGCTCATACGACAATGGAAAAGCAAGGTTTATTTGGCATTATTCAAGGTGGTTTTTACAAAGATTTGAGAAAGCAAAGTGCAGAAGATTTGATTAAATTAGATTTACCAGGTTATGCTATTGGTGGAATTAGTGTAGGAGAGCCAAAAGAAGAATTTTTAGATATTTTGCGATATACGGCTCCACTTATGCCAAAAGATAAACCTAGATATTTAATGGGAGTAGGCTCGCCAGATTATTTAATAGAAGCGGCTATTGCTGGAATTGATATGTGCGATTGTGTTCTTCCAACTCGTATTGCAAGAAATGGAACAGCGATGACTTCACAAGGAAAAGTAGTGGTAAGAAATGCAACTTATGAGAAGGACTTTACGAAGTTAGATCCAGAATGCGATTGCTATACTTGCCGAAATTACACTAGAGCATATATTCGCCATTTAGTTAAGGCAAATGAAATTTTAGGAATTCGATTGTTATCACTTCATAATTTAAGATTCTTGACGAAACTAATGGAAAGAGTTAGAATAGAAATAGAAAATGATAATTTAGCAAGTTTTGCACAAGAATTTTACAAAAAATATTATCACGAAAATTAAAAACAAAAGAAAACAAAGAAAGGAATGTATTTTTCTATGGAACTTATTGGAACAAATACGCAAGAAAAAAATAAAAAAACAAAAAAAATAATGATTGCTATTACCATTGTAATTGTATTGCTTCTTATTATTAGTTTTGCCTTGTTAGGAATTATATACTATTTACGAGAAAGTCAATTTAAATTTTCTGTAGATGGTAAATCAGTAAATGCTTCAGAAGATTTATTTATTTTTGAAGATAATACTATTTATGTATCTATTAGAGACATAGCACCAATAGTAGGATATAAGTATTACAATGGCGGTTACAAACAATATACTGAAGACGATACAAAGTGTTATTTGGAAAGTGAAAACGAAGTAAGTACACTTGAAGTTGACTCTACTACTATATATAAAACACCAGTAGAACAGCTAAATTATGAATATTATAATATAGAAAATCCTGTTAAACGTATAAATGAAAAGTTATATGTAACAATAGATGGAATTAGTTTAGCCTGCAACCTAAAAATTTATTATAATGAAAACAAAAATCAAGTAACAATTTATACATTACCATATTATACAGATTATTATACCAAAAACTATAAAGCAGCAGCAATTGCACAAAATTTTAATAATCAAAAAGCATTATTATATAATTTATTAATAGTACAAGATTTAGATTCTTCTAGTAGAAATGCACACTATGGTATATATAAAATAGAGCAAAATGGACTTACAGAAATTGTAGGAACTAAATATACCGATATTGAATTTATTGAAAGTACGCAAGAATTTATTGTAAAAACTACAGAAAATAAAGTAGGAATTATTACTGCAACAGGAACAACAAAAGTACAACCACAATATGATAGTTTAAAACAAATTGATAAAGATTTAAATTTATATTTAGCTACAAGTAATGGCAAAAAAGGTGTTATTGAAAAAAATGGTAAAATATTAATTTATTTAGAATATGACGAAATTGGAATAGATGCTTCAAAATTCCAAGATAATGATATAAAAAATCCATATCTTTTATATAATAATGCAATTCCAGTAAAACAAAATGGAAAATGGGGTATGTATGATGTTAAAGGCAATTTAATACTTTCTATTGAATATGATGGATTTGGATGTATTACAAATGATAGAACCAAAAGTAGTATTTTATTAATTCCAGATGTAAAATCAATTGTAGTTTCAAAAATTTATGATATAGAAAAAAAAGGAAAAGTAGCATATTATGGAATTGTAGATTCACAAGGAAAACAATTGATGGGAGTAGGTTTACAGAGCGTATATTCAGTTACAAATAATGGAATAAAAGAATACTCAATGATTTACAATGACATATCTTATGATGCAATTCAAAGCATTTTAAATAATAAGTTAATTACTAGAAATACAGTTCAAACAGAAACAAATTCAGAAATGAAAAATGAAATTTTATAAAACAAGTATGTAACACAAAATTGGAGGTAATTATGACATTAGTAGAAGAATTAAAATGGAGAGGGTTAATAAAAGACATTTCATCTCCTGAATTAGAAGAAAAATTAAATGAAGGAGGATTAACTTTCTATATTGGAACAGACCCAACAGCAGATAGCTTGCATGTAGGACATTTATCAAGCTTCTTAATTTCAAAAAGATTAAAAGAAGCAGGACATCATCCAATTTTATTAGTAGGTGGTGGAACAGGTATGATAGGAGACCCAAGACCTACTACAGAAAGAGCTATGATTGCTAAAGAAGAAGTACAAAAAAACTTTGAAAGTTTAAAAAAACAAGTAGAAAAAATATTTGGATTTGAAGTAGTAAATAACAATGACTGGTATAAAGACATTAATGTAATTGATTTCTTAAGAGATTATGGAAAATATTTTAATATAAATTACATGCTAGATAAAGATATTATTAGAAGAAGATTAGAATCTGGAATTACTTACACAGAATTTTCTTATATGATTTTACAAGCATTAGATTTCAAATACTTACATGAGCATAAAGGAGTAAATTTGCAATGTGCAGGCTCAGACCAATGGGGAAACATTACAGCAGGAATTGATTTAATTCGAAAATCAACAGGAGACGAAGTATATGGATTTACTATGCCACTAGTTACAGATTCTCAAGGAAAGAAATTTGGAAAAAGTGAAGGAAACGCTTTATGGTTAGATAAAGAAAAAACTTCTAGTTATCAGCTATATCAATTCTTTGTAAATGTAGAAGATTCTATGGTAATTGATTATTTAAAAATATATACCTTCTTATCAAAAGAAGAAATAGAAAAATTAGAGCAAAGTAACAAAGAGCATCCAGAGTTAAGAGAGTCACATAAAGCACTAGCAAGAGAAATTATTACTTTCTTACATGGAAAAGAAGAATATGAAAAAGCTGTAAGCTTAGCAGAGCATTTGTTTAACAATAAATTCAAAGATTTATCCAAAAAAGATATTGAAGATTTATTTAAAGGCGAAAATATTGTAGAAGTAGAAGCAGGGCAAAATATTGCAGATATCGTAGTAGAACTAGGAGCAGCTGCTAGCAAAAGAGAAGCAAGAGAATTTATTTCAAATGGTGCTATTTCAGTAAATGGAGATAAAATAACAGATAGTAATACAATAATAGATGATAATATGTTTATTGAAAACACATATTTAATCTTAAAAAGAGGAAAGAAAAATAATTATATTGGAAAGAAAAAATAAAAAGAATGGTAGAAGCAATTACTTCTACCATTTCTTTTTTGGTAAAAATTAAGCTGTTACAGAAATGCGAGAGCGACCGATTTTTCTAAGAAAAAGTCTTTGAAATCTTTCCAACAATTTAGTATGTTCTTCATTAGAAATAAAAGAACTTGCATAAATATCGGAAGCTACAGTTTCCTTAGTAGTTAAGGAATAATTCTCTTTCCTAGAAAAAGTAGAAAGAACAACATTAGATGATAGCGACGTAGAATATCCGGAAAACATTACTTCTACATTTAAATCTGAGTATGAATCGAAATCAAAAACAGCATTTTCTTTCATGCCTTCCTTTGTCATAATATTAGCGACAATCTTATGTGATGCTTCATCTAATATTTTCCAATGAGAGGCAGAAATAGTGTTTACACGGTTAACTTCCAGAAGAAACTTTAGATATAAGGGGTGAGCATCTTTAAAAGGATAAAACGTTCCTTTTGCAGTTATAACTCCTCTTTTTGTTATCCGTACCACAGAATTTGTACTATGGACTAAATTACTGCTGTAATTCAAATACCCTGTAACTACCATGTCTGTAGAAAGAGATTTACCAGATAAAATGTTAAAAAAATTCATTTGATCATTTCTTTCGGCTATCCACCAATTGACAATCTGTGACTGTTTTAATCTTAACACCATAGTTTTTTCCTCCTTACAATTGTATTAGAGTTGTAATATCTAAGTTTTTCGATGAATAATACTTAGACAAATAATATAAAATCGATAATATTATCTTAACATAATTTACATAAAAAATCAAGTAGTTTTAAGATAAAAGTAAAATATCTATAATAAATATAGTAAAAAAAGGAAAAATGTGATATATTTAATAGTAACGTAAGAAAGAGAGGAAAAGCAAATGGCATACATTGAATTTCAAAATGTAAAAAAGGAATACCAAATGGGAGAAGTAACTATTAAAGCACTAGACAATACCAGCTTTGAAATAGAAAAAGGAGAATTGGTGGTAATTGTGGGACCAAGTGGTGCAGGAAAAACTACATGCTTAAATATTTTAGGAGGAATGGATAGTGTTACTTCTGGAAAAGTATTCGTAGATGGTAAAGAAGTAAATAAACTAAAAAATAAAGAGTTAATAAAATACAGGAGAGAAGACATTGGATTTGTATTTCAATTTTATAACTTAGTACAAAACTTAACAGCAATAGAAAATGTAGAACTTGCTTCACAAATTTGTAAAGATTCACTTAACCCAGAATCAATAATGAAAAAAGTAGGCTTAAAAGATAGAATGAAAAACTTTCCTTCTCAATTATCAGGAGGAGAACAACAAAGAGTAGCCATTGCAAGAGCCATTGCTAAAAATCCAAAATTACTTTTATGTGACGAGCCAACAGGAGCCTTAGATTATAAAACAGGAAAGCAAATTTTAAAACTACTACAAGAAACATGTAGAAAAGAAAACATGACAGTTATAATAATTACTCATAATACAGCAATTGCACCAATGGCAGACAAAGTCATTCACTTCAAAAATGGTAAAGCACAAGAAATCACAATAAATGAACAACCAATTTCTATTGACGAAATAGAATGGTAGGTTACCATTGAAAACGTCCCTAATGTATCACAAAATTTTTCAAAGGAGTAAAAATGAAGAAAGCATTATTAAAAGATAGTTTAAAAGAAATTAAAAATACATATAGGCGTTTTATTTCCATTTTATTAATGGCTTTTTTAGGCGTGGGATTTTTTGCAGGAATTAGGGCAACTGCGCCAGATATGGTAGATACTGTTGATAAGTATTTTGATGAAAAGAATGTATACGATATTAAACTTCTTTCTACCCTAGGTTTAACTGAAGATGATTTAATAGCCCTAAAGCAAATAGATGGTATAGAAAAAGTTTATGGCGAATATAGTGAAGATATTTTATTAAATTTTGAAGATACCGAACTAGTAACGAAAGTGTTATCTTTAGATGAAGTAAATCAAGTTTCTTTAGTAGAAGGAAGAATGCCAGAAAATAGTAAGGAATGTTTAGTTGAAAAATCTTTTTGCACTCAAACGGGAAAATCTTTAGGAGATATTGTTACCATAGAAGAAACGGAAAATAGTATTATCAAAGAAAAAGAAGTGGTTATTGTAGGTACAATGAATAGCCCTTTATATGCTTCAAGAGAAAGGGATACTTCTAAACTTGGCTCTGGTAGAGTAAGTTATAATATGTATTTACCAAAAGAAAGTTTTGATTCTGAAGTCTATACAGAAGTTTATCTTACCATAGAAAATGCAAAAGAATATCAAACAGACTCTACAGAATATAAAGAATTAGTAGAACAAGTAAAAGAAAAAATAGAAGGAATAAAAGAAGAAAGACAAGAAGCAAGATATCAAGAAATAAAAACAAAGGCAGAAGAAGAACTAAATAAAGCAAAAACAGAATTAGAAGAAGAAAAGCAAAAGGCAGAAAGTGAAATACAAGAAAAAGAACAAGAAATTACACAAGGACAAAAAAGTTTACAAAATGCACAAGCTACCTTAAATGCTAATCAAAAACAAGCGAAAGAACAATTTGCATTAGCACAAACACAAATACAAGAAGCGAAAGAACAAGTACTAATGCAAGAAAAAGATTTACCAAATCTTGAAAATGAAGCGCAACAGAATATAACAAATTTAAATTCACAAAAAGAACAATTACAAGCAAATTTAACTGTTTTAAATCAAAACATATCATCTTTTGAAGCACAACTAAGTCAAGTAACACAAGAATTACAAAAAGAAAATTTGACACAAGAAGAAAAACAAGCGCTAGAGACACAAAAAACACAAATAGAAAATTCCTTGTCTATGTTAAAAGGGCAAAAAGGAATACTTGATACTTCATTACAAACAATAGAAAATGCTATCTTAAAAATACAAACAGAATTACAACAAGGTAAAGAAACACTAAAACAGGCAAAAGAACAAATTCAAAAACAAGAAGAAGAACTACAAAGAATGCAAAAAAATACAAATAGCGAATTTCAAAAAGCACAAGAACAAATCAATAGTTCAAAAAGACAATTAGAAGAAGGAAAAACAGCTTTAGCAAGTGCAAAAGAAGAATATGAAGAAAAAATTGAGCAAGCAGAAAAAGAGATAAAAGAGGCAGAAGAAGAAATTCAAAGAATTGAAAAGCCAACTTGGTATATTTTAGATAGAAGTGCTAACACTGGCTATAATAGCTTCATTCAGGATACACAAAGTGTAGAAAATTTAGGAAAAGTATTTCCTATTGTATTCTTTGTTATTGCTACGTTAATTTCTCTAACTTCTATGACGAGAATGGTAGAAGAACAAAGAGTACAAATCGGAACTATGAAAGCATTAGGATATAACAAAGTACAAATTGCAGGAAAATATCTTCTATATGCTGCTCTTGCTTGTATAATTGGTGGAAGTATAGGCATGATGGTTGGCTTCATTTTACTACCAAAAATTATATGGATGATGTATAGCATGATGTATGTTATGCCTGACATATCAATTCATTTCAATTGGCATTATGCAATATTGGGCTTAGGCTTAGCTAGCATTTGCATTATAGGAGCCACTCTATATACAGCTTTAAGTACTTTAAATCAAACACCATCAGAGCTAATGAGACCAAAGGCACCAAAACCAGGAAAACGTGTGTTATTAGAAAAAATTCCTTTCATTTGGAAGCATTTAAGCTTTACTAGAAAGGTAACAGTGCGCAATATTTTTAGATATAAGAAAAGATTTCTAATGACGATTATTGGAATTGCAGGCTGTACGGCTTTAATACTAGCAGGTTTTGGAATTAAAGATGCCATTTCAGCTATTTTGCCAAATCAATATGAAAAAGTGTATCAATATCAAATGCAAATTAGCTTAAAGAGTGGTATTACCAATACAGAATTAGAAAACTTAATTGCAACTTTACAAGAAAAACAAGGTATTGAAAAAGTAGTAGAAACCCAAATGACATCAGGAACACTTGTAAATAAAGGAAACGAGCAAGATGTGCAAATTATCATTCCAAAAGAGGAAAATTTACAAGAAGTAATTCATTTAGCAGATAGCGAAACAAAAGAAACAGTAAGTTTGCAAAATAATAAAATAGCTATTACCGAAAAAGTAGCTGAGCTTCTAAATGTGCAAAAAGGTGACACTATTATTTTAAAAGATGCAGACGAAAAACAACATGAAGTACAAATTTCAGATATAGTAGAAAATTACATTTATCATTATGTGTATATGCCAAAAGAATTGTATGAAGAGCTATATGAACCATATAGCACCAATGTATTATTTGTAGAGCATACATTAAATAATACTCAAGCAGAAGATGCTTTTGCAAAAGAATTATTAGAAAAAGAAGAAGTAAGTGCTATTTCTCTAAATTCTAGTATTCAAAATATGATGAATGACATGATGAGTTCTTTAAATTATGTGGTAATTGTCTTAATTGTGTCAGCAGGCTTACTTGCCTTTGTGGTACTATATAATTTATCTAACGTCAATATCAGTGAAAGAATAAGAGAACTTGCAACTATCAAAGTATTAGGCTTTTACGATAAAGAAGTATATCAATATATTACAAGAGAAACCGTTATTTTAACAGGTATTGGTATTATATTAGGACTAATTGGAGGCTATTTCTTAAATTACTTTATCATGGGAACATGTGAAATTAATGTATTACGATTTAGTAGAAAAATACGTCCAATAAGCTATTTATATGCCATAATTATAACCATTATTTTCACAACAATTGTTAACATTGTAACTTATTTCTCATTAAAGAAAATTGATATGATTGAAAGTTTAAAGAGTATAGAATAAAAATGGGACAATTGGGGACAGTCCCAAATTGCGACAAATGGGACAATTTGTACCACCCTTTTTATAGAAAAAACACAAGAAGAAAAGCAATTTTGCTAATTCTTCTTGTGTTTTTTTGTGAATTTTAATTATCTTACTTTTTTGGAGAAATATAGATAAAAACCGCATAACAATTACTACTATGTATTTATTATAAAACTTTTTTATAACACTTTTTTTAAAAGTAAAGAAAAACAGTGAAATTAGTAGAATAGTTGACGAAAGAAAAGAAAATGGTATAATATAGGTAAAAAAGGAGAAAATAATGCAACAAAATGAAGATTGGGAAGAACTTCAAAAATGGGAAGATGAAATTAAAAATAAAGAAATTACTAAATATGGAATGAATATTTCTAATAAAGGTATTCCAAAAGATAAGAAACTGAATAAAATATTATATGGATTTAGTGCACTTAATATAATAGTAATAGCAGTAATTATATTTGTTATTGGGTTAATATTTTATTATTACTATGATAAAATTACTTTTCAAATGAATGGGCATATAGAAAAAGCAATAACAGAAAAATATGACATAGAAGCCAAAGTTTTTGGAAAACTGAGAAATACAAAAGAAAAATATATAAGATATACTTTACATACTCAATATAATGGTGAGAAACTTATATTTACAGCAATAGAAAAGAAGGGGAAAATAACAGATGACTATAAAGCAAGACTTCATAAATATTATTTTGAATTATGGAATTCAGAAGCGAAAGGCAACTTCATTGTAAATGAAAATGAAACTGAGTTAAAACAATTTTTAACGTATGAAATTTATATAAATGATGTAAGTAATATAGAAAGTGCTGTAAATAATATATTAGAGTTTTCTGATTTTTGTGGAGATGCTTTTAATTCAGATTGGGAAATTTATATAAAAAAAGGAAATAAAAAAATATATCCTTACAAAAGCAAAGATACTACGCCAGAAGGAATGATAAAATATATAAGGAAACAATGAATATTAGTTAAAAGTTATTTTGGAAAGGATATTTTGATATGAAAACAATTTTTGAAAATAAATTTATATATACAAAAAATTATTATAAAGAGTATTATTTATGTAGTATATTTAAAAGACCAATTTTGTTGTTTTTAAATATGATAATAGGCATAAATTTAATATTACATATATTAGCAATTCTATTACCAAATTTTTTTACATTGACTTATGAAGAAATAATAGGATATATTGGTTCAGACTTAATTATATTATGTTTAGAAATAGGTGTGTATTTAAATAAAGTAATTATTACATACAAAAGAGATTTAGAGATGAATCAAGGTAATCCCATTAACAACAAAGTATGCATTACAGAAGGCAATATAGAAATTTTACCTGATGTAGGGAAAAGTATAAATATAGATTTAAACAATATAGAAAAAATAATAAAAACAAAGAATTATTATATTTTCATTACAAAAGCAAGACTAACAATAGCATTAAAAAAAGATAGTTTTATAAAGGGAACAGAAGAAGAGTTTATAACATTTCTAAAGAAGAAGAAAATAAAAATAGGAAGGATTTTTTAAAAATGCAAGAATTTGATTGGAAAAATAACATAGGTCAAAAAGAAGAAAAAATAAAACTAGCTGAAAGAATTGCAAAGAGAGTAAAAAATGGGGAAATAATTGGATTTGGTTCTGGTAGTACTTCTTATATGGCAGTAGAAGAAATTTCAAAAAGAGTAAAAGAAGAAAAGTTAAGTATTAAAGCTATTCCAACTTCAAAAATTATAGAAGATTTATGCAAAGAACTAGGAATTGAAACTACCACGCTAGATAAAGAAAAACCAGATTGGTGTTTTGATGGAGCAGATGAAGTAGACAAGCACAATTGGCTAATTAAAGGGATGGGAGCAGCATTATACAAAGAAAAATTAAATATGAAGCAAAGCACAGAAAATTATATTTTAGTAGACCATACAAAATTTGTAGAAAAATTAGGAGAAAAGCATCCTGTACCAATTGAAGTAGAGAAAGATAAAGTAGAACAAGTAGAAGAAGAAGTTAAAAAATTAGGAGCAACAAAAGTAGAAATCAAATTATCAAATGTAGGGCAAGGACCACTTGTTACGGATAATGGAAATTATATTTTATATGCTTGGTTTGCAAGTATAGAAGCAAATTTAGAAGAAAGTATTAACCAAATAGAGGGTGTAATTGAAAATGGACTTTTTATTGGGTATGACATTATTATCATGCAATAATATGTTTTAATTTGTATAAAGAACACGTAAAAAATTAAAATTGATACATTTTAATATTAAATATGTAAAGAAGATATAAGCATATTATAAAAAATTATTGTGATATAAAGACATCCATGTTAAAATAAAACATATAAAAAGCATACAAAAATAAGAATGAAAAGAAAGAAGGAAAATAAATGGGATTAAAAATCAGTCATGTTAGTAAAAGCTATGGAGATA
>CANRLO010000019.1 GCA_947631495.1 uncultured Clostridia bacterium | reverse complement strand
GGAGCTACTGGGCAGAATCGAACTGCCGACCTACAGGTTACGAATCTGTTGCTCTACCAACTGAGCTACAGTAGCATTTTACTTTTGATATTATACCCTTTTTTATCTTTCATGTCAATTCTTATATTTTTTATTACTATATTTTTAGTTTAAGTTAAAATAAGAAAAAGTTCAAAACTTTGAACTTTTTCTTACCTTATATTTTAAAAATGTTTTCCTCTTTTATTGTTTCCACCGTCATTATCTTGTTCATCTGAAAAGTATTTGTCTTGTTGTCTTTCTGGTAATTCTCCTGGTAATTCATCAAAATCATCATCATCTTCTTCATAAACTTCTTGTTTTCTGTGTTTAATTGTATAAACAATGACAATTATTAAAGCAATTAGTAAAATACCGCCAATTCCTATATATAAGTATATTCTAGAATCTATATTCTTATTTTCTTCTTGTTTAGTTGTATTGCTAACCAATTTTTTTGCTTTAATTTGATAAGTTACCTTTTCACTTTCATCTTCAGAAGATACAATAATAGTGATAATATTTTCGCCTTCTTCTAAGTCTTCATTTCCTATAATTTCTACTTTTGCTGTTTCTTCATTTGCAATAGCTTCTATATTTAGTTTTGTTAATTCTCTAAAATGAATTTCATATTCATATATATCTGGTTGAAATTCATTTTCAATATCTGTTCCTTCTATATTTAAAGATTGAAGACCAAGTGTAGTTTCTGGTAACTTTGTTACTTTAATTTCATAAATTTTAATAGTTCCATCTTCTGCACTAACAGAAATTGTTACAATATTTTCGCCTTCTTTTAAATCTTTTTCTCCTTTAATAGAAACTCTTGCTTTTGCATCCTCTGCTTCTGCCCTAATATTTAATTCTGTTACATCATTTTTTACTTGCATTGTATAGCTAGTAGTTGAAGATGAAAAAGAAGGAATTATATCGTGATTTTCCACTACTAATGATTTTAAATTTGCATTATTTGATTTTTCTTCTTGTGGTTGTTCTTCTGTTGGCTTTTCTTCTGGTTTTGTAGTAGTTAAATATTTAGATGAAATGTATCCAATTGTACCTTGATAATTTACTTTACTCCACTCATTATTTCCAATTCCAATTCCTATCCTTGTTAATTCTGTTCCATAGCTTAAAGTCTTTAAAATTTGGCTAGCAGTAGTATAACTTGCTCTTAAATTAACTTCTGTTCCTGTAATATATACTGTTTCATTTACTTCTTGGAAAGTTGGTTCTGGTTCTGGATCAGGTTTTTGCTCATCTACTGGTGGTTGTGGTTCTGGATCAGTTTTTTGTTCATCTACTGATGGTTCTGGTTTAACTTCTTTTGCTTTTACCTCTACCGTTTTTGTTTCATTTACCTTTTTTGTAACAACAGTATTATCAGATGTATAAGCATAACTTCCTATTAATGTGAAAGTAATTGTTCCTTCCGTTTTTGCTTCATATGTAGCACTTGCATTGATTGACTTTTCACTTCCCTCATTTGTTAAATTATCATCTTTAGCAATGACAGTTTCATTAGCTGACAAGGTTAAATTCCATTGTTCAGCGCTTCCTGTTATTTTTGCAGTTATGGTATCTCCTACTGTGACACTATCTGGTACACTTAACACTACACTTGCTGCGCAAACTTCTTTATGATATGAAAAAGCAAGAGTCATAATAATTATCATTAATAAACAAGCTAATATTTTTACCTTTTTATTCATTTACTTGCTCCTTTCCTTCTACTGATATTTTATAATTACCTAATATTTGTTTTACAAGAATTAAAGAATCACCTGCATTGATATCCCCGTCTAAATTAACATCCGCTGCTTTTTTGCTATCTTGGTTTGATAATTCCATAGTTTTTAATATTTCTTTTACTAATATTAATGAATCTCCTGAATTAATTTCACCATCTCCATTTACATCTCCTAATTTTATAATGTTGTAGCTCTTATTGTCTATTGTAATGGTGTAACCGGTTCCCACTTCTCCTGTTGTTATTTCTGTACCTTCTGCATTTTTAATTGTAATTTCAGTATCTGTATATTTTTCTTTAATTGATTCTACTGTTGTTTCTGGTTCACAAACTAAATTATCATCTTCCAATTTAAAATTATCATTTTTTTGTTCTGCTGGAGGTGTATTTGTTTCTACATTTGTTGTTACTACTTCTATGTATGGTCCTTGAGAATCTCCTCTTGCTATATATCCTTCTATACCATCAGCTGTTACTATTTTATCCCAAATGTAACCATTCTTATTTTCAACTTCTGCTTGTGTTCTAGTTAGTATATTTCCTTTATTTAAATAAGTTAACACTCTTTGGTCTGTACCTGGTTGTTCTCTTACTTTTAATCCAGAAGGACAAATAACTTTTATTATTTCTGTTTTTGAAGAATCTCCTTCATCTTTGTTACCTGTATTTGGTTCTATATAATTTTGTGCTATATAACCTTGTCTTCCATCTGCTAATTTTACTCTGTCCCATATATAGCCATCTAAATTATATTTTCCTGTTTCTATTCTTGTTAATATTTGCCCTTTAATCAACATAGTAATAATACTTGTACCAGTAAGTCCTGGACCATTTCTTAAATTAACAGAAGTATTACTAATCATAATATCATTGCAATTGGTAATGTCTTCTACTTGCTCAATATAATTACGTGCTATATATCCTTTTCTACCATCTGGTAAAACAACTTTATCCCAGTAATAATCTCCATTTTTTACAGATGCTAATTCAATTCTAAGTAGGTCATAACCTGTATTTACAGTAGCTATAATAGAAGAAGACACTGTTGCTCCACTTCTAATATTAACATTAGTTCCTTTTACTTTTACATTTTGCGTTACAATAGCTCCATCTACTGGCTCTGCACAAATTGTTTCTGGCATATTTTCATATACTGGTATAATAAATTCAAATGCACTATCAAATATTCCTAATTCTTGATATACTTCTCTTGGTTTTGCACTTTCTGTAATACAAGCTGATACATTTTGCATGTATTGAAAATAATATAAAGTTCCATCTGAATTGTCTACATCAAACTTTTGTAAATATAAAGTGTCTTGTCCATCATTAATATAATTACTTGCTAAAACTTTAGTTCCTTCTTTAATAGAAATTTCAGGGTCTGTCCAACCTTGTTTTTTAGCATGTTCTAAACCATTAACAGTAACTTGTGTATCATTTGAACCAGATGCTTTAATATTTAAAAAGTTATAATAGCCTGTATAGCCATTAAAAGTACCTGTTGCCGTCCATCCTGGAGAATTACCTCCTCCTTGTTCTTGACGAATTCTAGAAGCTAAGTGATAAGGACTTATTTTTGCATCTTGTGCAGCTTCATAAATAACTTGTGCATAAGATTTTTCAATTGTTCCTGTTGTTCCATCTGTTTTTGTGTATGTAATGGTATCACCTTGCATGTAGCCAATATTTTCTATGATTTTTTTAACTCCTTCTAGTGTTTGAACATCTCCATTATAGGATAAATTTTCAAATTGGAAAATATAAGTATCGTTTATCCAATTTCTTGGATCCATGTAGTAAGATACAGCTGCCTCTGATGCACATCTCCAAGAACTTCCGCCACGAGGTGTTTCTCCACAGACACTACATTTCCAAGCACTTGTTCTATTTGATGGTACAACATTTCTTCCATGATATGCAGTTGTTTCATTTTTTATGACTTGATACCAATCTAGACCAGTATAAAATATTTTAAAATTCCAATTTGGATGAGCCTCTTTTAATTTGTCTATTAATTCTTTATAACCTGGATAATTGTCAATTTTATTAGAGTAAGATTCCCTTACTTGTGTTACAGTTCCTGCTAATACTTCATGTATTCCTATATAATTCAAAAAAACATAAGAGAATAAAGTTAGAATAATGCATATTATAGCTAACTTTGAAATTTTATGTATCTTGGGCGTTTTTATATTTTTAATCAATTGAATTGCCTCCTTAGTATCTTTATTGTTCCTTTGTTTTTCTTGTATATTTTTGTCATGTTGATTATATCATTTGTTGTCAATTATCGTCAATAAAATTCACAAAACTTACAAAAATGTAATATTTTAGTAATATTTGTGTCATGTTTAATGCAATAAAAAAATCTTATGTATAAAGAAAACACATAAGATTTTATTTTTTATGTTTGTTTATTTAGTATGTTTCAAGGATTTTCCTAACCTCTGTTGCAACCACAGCCACTTCCGAAACTTGTAAATAATAATAAGAAGATGATAATAAAGAATAAAATTTCACTATCATTTCCGCATCCGCAACCGCCAAATAAGTTGTTAAATAATCCTCCATTATTTCCACAACCACATCCGCAATTTCTTACTTCATCTTGCATTATACTTCCCTCCTCTTTTCTTTTTATAATATAGTATGCTTTTTTAAATTTTTGTGTTACAATAAAAAAGAAGAAAAATATATAGAATTATTAATCAAATTTTGCCTTGGAAAGGAATAATTGTAGAAAATGAAGAAAAATATAGAATTACTTTCTCCTGTACGGAGATTTTGAATGTTTAAAAGCAGCTGTTCAAAATGGTGCTGATAGCGTTTATTTTGGGGCTTCTAACTTTAATGCAAGAGCTTCTGCTAGTAATTTTGACTTAAGCAATTTAAAGAATGCTATTACCTATGCAAAATTAAGAAATGTAAATACTCATTTAACAATAAATACTTTAATTAAAGATAGCGAACTTGAAGATGCTATTCTTCTTGCAAAAAAAGCATATGAATTTGGAATTGATGCCATAATCGTGCAAGATTTAGGATTTGCTCGTTACTTAATTAAAAACTTTCCTGACCTACCTATTCATGCAAGCACACAAATGACAATTCATAATTTAGAAGGCGCACTTGAAGCAGAAAAATTAGGTTTTAAAAGAGTCGTTCTAGCAAGAGAATTATCTTTAGAAGAAATTGAATATATTTGTTCACATACAAATGTAGAAATTGAAACTTTTATTCATGGTGCTCTTTGCATTTCATATTCTGGTCAATGTCTATTTTCTAGTATGGTAGGTGGTCGTTCAGGTAATCGTGGAAAATGTGCACGGACCATGTAGACTTCCTTATAAACTTGTTACTTATAACGCACCTTTAGGGACAGATTCACCTTTGGGGACATTTTCTAATGGAGCATTTAAGTATCCAAAAGGGACAGATTTACCAAAAGGAAACGTCCCTAAAGGAACATTGCTTAGCACAAAGGATTTATGTGGGCTAGATTATTTGCCACAGCTTATTAAAGCAGGTGTAATGTGTTTTAAAATTGAAGGTAGAATGAAAACACCAGAATATGTAGCAACGGTAACTCGCATTTATAGAAAATATATAGATTTAGCCTTATCTGATGAGCCTTATGTGGTAGATGAAAAAGATAGAAAAGACTTGTTACAAGTTTTTAATCGTGGTGGCTTTTCTTGTGGACATTTTGATAGCATGCCAAATAAAGAATTGGTTTTTTCAGAAAAACCAAATCATATGGGAATTTATGTAGGTAATATTGCAAGTCTTAAGTCTAATAAAGGACATGTTTTTGTTAATTTAACTGATTCTATTGCTTTAGGTGATACTATTCAATTTGAAAAAGAAGATAGTAAATACACAATTTCTGAACTTATGTTAAAAGGAAAAAATATTCCTTCTGCTCATGAAAAGCAATTAGTGGAAATTGGTAGAATGAAAGGAAATCTTCATGTAGGTGATAAAATTTATCGTGTTAGTTCAAAAGAATTATCTACTTTTGCTAAAGCTTCCTACCAAGAAGAACATAAGAAAGTGTTATTGAAAGCAAATATAGTATTAAAAAAGGAAGAGCCTATTGTTTTAAATATATCTACTTGTAAAGTAAACAATCCTCTTTTTGCTAATATTCAAGTTTCATTTTCTTCTGAAGAAGTTCCTATAGAAGCAAAGTCAAAGCCAATAGAAAAAGAAAGAATTATTGCACAATTAAATAAAACTACTGATACCATTTTTACTTTTGATGAAATTAACGTTACTTTAGAAGATAATTTATTTTTGCCTTCTATTAAAGTGTTGAACGAACTTCGAAGGAAAGCTTTAGAAGAAATTTACTTTGAAGCAGAAAGTAGGCTTTTAAGAAAATCCCCTACTTTGAAGAATGTGGCAGATTTAGTAGAAAATAATATGCTAGAAAAATCTCAAACATCGAAAAATTTAGCACAAAAAGATTCGCTAGAACAAGATACAATACACAAAAATACTAATAAAAATATTTCGGTTTTACTAAATATCTTAAATGAAAATGAAGACTATACAAAGCTAAAAAAAGTAAATAAAGTTTATATTCCTTTAAAATATTTTGGTAATAAAAAATATGCAAAAGTTGTTCGTGATATTTCTGCAAACTTTCCTACTTACATTTATTTACCAACTATTGTAAAAAGTAATTATAAAAACTTGTTGAATACAGTTATTGAAAAATCGATTGATACATTTCCTATTTGTGGTTTTGTTGTATCAAATTTAGCAAGTGGTAAGTTTATTGAACAACTTCAGCAAATGTATCCAAATAAATTTGATTTTATTGGTAATTATACTTTAAATGTATTTAATCATGAAACACAGAAAGAATTAAAAAATTTTGGAATAAATACGCTAACCATATCTCCAGAATTAGATTCCACTACTATACAAAATTTACTAAAAAATCCTGTTTGCACGCAAGAACTAATTGTATATGGAAGAACTCCTTTAATGTCAATGAATTATTGTCTGCTTGGAAAAACTAATAAATGCTACCCTACTTGTGGCGTTCATTGTAAAGACGAAAAAGAATATTATTTAAAAGATAGATTAGGTATTACTTTTCGTATTATTCCAGATAGTATTCAAACTGTTAGCACTATTTATAATAGTAAAATTACTTCTATTGATGCAACATGTTTTAATGTTTCTTCTTATCGTATAGATATTTTAGAGGAAAATTTAGAACAAACTAATTCAATTATTGAAGCAATTTTATCAGGAAGACGTTTAGAAGGAAAAGATTATACAAATGGTAATTTAAATAGAGAAATTTAAAAATAAAGGCCATCTACCCAAGTTTTAAGTAGATGGCTTTCCTATTTTTTATGATACCATTTTTATTTGATTAATTTGTCCTCTTATTTTTCCTAAATTTGTTTCTTTTGCGATACCTTTTAATATATTGTAAGCTATTTCTATTTCCAATTCTTTACTATACTTTTCTGCTATTTTAATTCTACTTTCTATTTCATAAGCAACTTCTATTTGTATTCCAGATAAAATATATTTTGCTAATTCTTCTTTTTTTGTCTGTAATTCTTGTGGTTTTAAATTACTAACAATAATAATTTTCTTTCCACTTTTTATTAAATCATCTAACATCTTTTGAAAAGTAATACAAGTAAGTTCTTTTTTTAATATGTTACCTAATTCACCATCTAAAACAACAATATCTTCTTGTATAGTACTATTTTGAGAAAGTAATAAAATAAAATCTTTTACATTGGTATAAAGAGCTTTTTTATTATTTTTATTTATTAAGTATTTTACTAAATAAGTCTTTCCACTTCCTATATTTCCATAAATATAATATAAATTATTTTCTTGTAAATTAATTTCTTCCATTTGCTCTATTTCAGTTAATTTCATGTCTTTATTCTTCAAAGATTACTATTATTTTATAAATCTTTGAATTCCCCTTTCTTCTCAAATTTATATTTTTTATATCTTAGTTTTTATTTATGTTTTGCACTTAGTTCAATTAGTAAATCCATATTATCATCTTTAGCTGCTTTATTTTTTCGAATTGCTTTACATTTCTTACATTGGAACACAATAACATATCCTTTTTTACTATCTATTTCTAAACCGATTGGCTCTAAAATTCCATGGCAAGTTTCCTCTCTATCTCCCGGATTGATATCTACATGTTTTGAATGTAAGCAATAAGGGCAATGATTACGACAAGAATATCCTAATTTTTCAACTTTTTTTCCACAATTTTCACAAATAAATTCTTCATCAATTTCTGTAAATTTCTTTGGCATTTTTAATATTATTCCCCTTTTCATTGTAAGTTCATAAAATTAAATACAATATGTCTTTACATTTTTGTAAAATTTTATCATAACTTTTTTTCTTTTTCTAGTATTTTTATAATATTTTTTATTAAATTTTTTGTCACATTTTAAGAAGTTTTGTAAGGTTTTGAAAATGTATTGACATCTACATAATGTCTGATATAATAGCAGTACAAACTAAATGAAAGGAGGAAAAATATGGAAAATGAAATTTCAAATACTATTCTTTTAGAGTTGCAAAAAATCAATGTTCTTCTTAATGATATGCAACAACGTCTTACTAATTT
The DNA here is from genome assembly GCA_947631495.1 of uncultured Clostridia bacterium. Lineage (GTDB taxonomy): Bacteria > Bacillota > Clostridia > TANB77 > CAG-508 > UMGS1663. The sequence continues at coordinate 10,678 of CANRLO010000019.1, read as the reverse complement.
GGAACAACGCATTGATAGTTTAGAACAACGTATTGATAGTTTGGAACAACGTATTGATAATTTAGAAAAACGTATTGATAATTTGGAACAACGTATCGATAGTTTAGAAAAAGAAATGAAAAATAAGTTTCAAGAATATGATGAAAAGTTCGATTTAATAAACGCTAGATTTAATACTCTAGAAGAAATAGTACTATCTATTCAAAGTGATATTGATTTATTTCATGACAGAATGTCTAATTTGGAAAGCATTACTCTTCGTATGGAAAATACTTTTAATGATGAAATTGCTATTCTATTTGATGCACATTCTTACTATAATGACCAATATCAAAAATTATTAGAAAACATAAGAAAAAATGAGAATAAGATAGCAAACTTGTCTATGTTAAAAGGTTAACTCTGCATTTTCTTAATTCTTTAAGAAATTAGCTTAGTTTCTGAAATTTTTATTCAAAAGATAACCCTATCTTAAATTATCAAAATTAAAAAATAAAAATAGCAGAGTATAAGAACCTGCTATTTTTATTTTAATATATTATTTTAATGCTTAACATTTCTACATTATTAGATTCTAATATTCAAAAATACTATTTCCTAAAAATTCTTGAAGCAATGAATTTTTAGGTACATCTTCTATAGGAAGTGGTTCAAAATATTTCAAAAACTCACATAAACGTTTTGCTTCTGCATATTCTTTACGCTCTCTTCCTATCTTTTCAAATAAAGGCAAAGCATATTTCTTTAGTACATTAATTTCATAAACTAAAGAAGTATTAAACATGCTATCGGCTTCTTCTTGGAACGGAAAAATATTCTTTTCTTCCCCTGCTGTTACTGAATACCAAGAAGCTAATGTTTTTAACGCATCATATCCCCTAAATTGATTATCTCTTACAGTTCTTCTAATAATTCTTGTATCAGTTGTAGAAATACGATTATAGTAATCAATATTTAACACTGTTAATGCACTAATATAAATTTTAAACTTCTTCTCTTTTGGAATCGCTGGCGTTAGCTTATCGTTTAAGCAATGAATTCCCTCCATAACTAATACTTCATCTTGCTCTAGCTTCATAGTTTTGCCAGTATAATATTTTGTACCTTTTTGGAAATTAAAAGTTGGTACTTCAATTTCTTCCCCATTTAATAATTTCATTAAATGGTCATTTAATAATTTTAAATCTACTGCTTCTAATGCTTCAAAATTGTAATTGCCAAACTCATCCTTTGGTGTTTCTTCTCTTTCTACAAAATAATTATCTACAGAAATAGTTTTTGGTTTTAACCCATTTAGTCGAAGCTCTAATCCAAGCCTTTTCGCAAAGGTAGTCTTTCCAGAGGAAGATGGTCCTGCAATTAAAATTACCCTTTTGTTTCTATCTTCTGTAATTTTATCTGCAATTTGCGCTATTTTCTTTTCATGAAGCGCTTCTGAAAGTAAAATGATTTCCTTTCCTTCTCCATTTCTTATTTTCTCATTTAATTGTTCCAAAGTAGAAATTCCTAAAATACGATTTATATCATCATATTCTTCTAAAGTTGCCATAAGCTTTTTGCCTTCTTGATATGGCTTTATTTCATTTGGACTTGTTTTACTTGGATAACGAACTAAAAAGCCTTTTTGGTATTTCATAATATCAAATAGCTTAATATAACCTGTAGAAATTGGCATAACTCCAAAGAAATAGTTATAATAATTTTCACAAAAATAGAAGGAAACTTCTTCTTTTTCTTTATTCTCAATTTGAATTTTTCCAATGCCTGTATTTTCTTTTTTTATAAATTCAATTGCTTCTTCCCTTTTCATTTGCACTTTTTTGATTGGTAAATCTTCTTCTATAATGTTTTGCATTTCTTTTCGAATAGCTTCCATCATTTCTTCTGTAATAATATTATTTTCTATCTCACAAAACATACTGCTAGATAATTGATAATTAACAGTTAGCAAAATTTCAGGGTATAACTTATGAAATGCCATTGCCATTATAAATAATAAGCCTCTTGTATAAATGCGGGCTCCGTCTCTTGAGCTTGTATCTAAAAGCTCTACCTCATCATTTTCTTTTAATATATAATTTAAAGATTTTACTTCATTATTGACCATACAAGCAATGATATTGCTTTTTTCTTCGATTGCTTCTTTAAATGCCTCTAAAACGGTTGTATTTTTTTCTGTTTCTATTTCCATATTTTTATAAATAATTTTCATTTGTTTTCATCCTTCCTTTTTCTTACTTTTCTTATTATATTCTATTCTTTATTGTATGTCAAAATTTATTCTTGTTTTTTGAACTGTTTTTTGAGGACTTAAGGAAAAAAAACAGGAAACAGATATATTTTCTTTGGTATTTAAAAAATGCAAGAAATACAAATATATCAAAAAAGAGATTCTTAAATTTAAGAACCTCTTTTTCGTCTTTGTTTTCGTACTTTTTAGTTTTTTCTACACAGTGGTAAGAAGTTATTACACGGAAAGTACAATCCAACCAACACTATTACATCCATTGTAGTAGTTAACGATATAAACTTTCGCCAAAGTATCACGGTCACCATAGTTATAGTAGTTACCACCCCACAAGCAAAAGCCATAGTCTTCACCTTTGGTAATTTTTCGGGTATTTCCTACATCATACCACCTGCCTACTTTTCTGCTACCAGTAGGTTCAAATTTAGATTTGGGATTTATAGAATCTATGTAATGGCCTATGTCTTTGCTTTGGTCGCATACTGCTTTCCATGCATCACTTACGCTATAGCTACATTCTACGACAAGTTCTTTCATAAGTAGTGCTAAGAAGGCAATTCTTTCCTTGGTTAAACCAAGACGACTTTCCTTTTCCGGCAGAAACTCTTTGGCATTTATCTTCCACCAAATTCCTGCCTTTCCAACTGCTGGCTTTTTCCCTACTTTGTAGCGAATGTTACCATATTTATCTAAGGAAGGGTCCATAATTGGTGCTCGGAAATCCTGTAAACCAGACTTGATTGCTTCTATCAGTCTTCCATAAAATTCTTTTTGTTTTTCTGTTTCTGGTTCATGCTTCAAGATTTCATCGTCCAAAGAAAGAGTGCTTGCCTGCACAACAGGAAAATACTTATCGAGCCATTCTTTCGTGCCTTTGAGTTCTTCCACCTCAATTTCATAGGAAACTTCAACTTCTTTTCCTATTACACTAATCCGAAGATTTTTTGCCGCATCTGGTACTTTGGGCAAGAGTATTTTTTGTGTGATTGTTTTCTTCTTCTTCATACTTTTCCCTCCTAAAAATTATTTTAATAAGGTTTTCAGTTTTTTTACTACATTTGATGTTTTATATCTTATCATATTTAACATAAAAAAGCAATATTTATTCCTGTTTTTTTGGCTGCTTTTTTCCTTAAATCCGCAGAAACAAGAATAATAAATATATCAAAAAAGAGATTTTTAAATTTAAGAACCTCTTTTTCGTTATTATTCTCGTACTTTTTAGGTTTTACTACACAGTGGTAAGAAGTTATTACACGGAAAGCATAGTCTAACCAAGTCCAATGAGATTATTCCAGTTAGGATCACCTTCCCAACTTACATTTGCCAAATGGTAACCATAACAATAGTCATTAAAGTTCCTTAACCGAAAAAAATCATAATGTGAGAAGAAAATGAAAAATGTGAAACAAAATTAATTAAAAAATGCAAAAATATTTCACATTTTTATAATTTTGTGGTATAATATAAATGTGAAAAAAAATTAAACAAAAACAATAAAAAGTTTCACATTTACAAGGAGGAAAATTGTGGAAGAAAAAATGGAAATTATGGGTCTTCTTCAAAATAAACAATTACTTGAACATGAATTACAATCACTTGCTTATGGTTCAGTTGAAATAAGAGAAAAAGATTCAAACAAATATATATATGTACATTATAGAGAAGCTGGAATAGTTTTAACAAAATATGTTGGAGAATACTCAGAAGAATTATATAATTTAATATTAAACAACAGCATTAAGGCAAAGGAATTAAAAAAGCAAATAAGAGAAATAAACAAAAGATTAAAACAATTAAATTATGTAGAAGAAGAACTTTCTGAAAAAGTAGAACAAAATATAGATTTTGCTAAAAGACATTTAGTAGATACAATTTATAAACAAGCGATATTAGAAGGTGTTGCAACTACATTTGCAGATACAGAAAGCATTATTGAAGGCGGAAAAGTAAATAATATGACATCTGAAGATATAATGAAAATAGTAAATTTAAAACATGCTTGGGAATTTATATTAAATAAAAATGTTATATTAGTAGATACTAATTTTGCGTTATTATGCGAAATCAACAAAATGGTGGAAGATGGATTTTATTATTCAGCAGGAAAGGTTAGAAATGTTCCAGTAAACATAGGCGGAACAACATGGAAACCAGATTTACCAATTGAAAGCATTATAAAAGAAGAATTAGCAGAAATTCTTAATAGAAATTTAGATGATGTTGACAGAGCTATAGAACTTTTATTATACACAATGAAAAAGCAAGTATTTATCGATGGAAATAAAAGAACATCAGTAATATATAGTAATCATTATTTAATTTCAAAAGGAAAAGGAATTATAGCAATTCCAGCAGAATTAACAGAAGAATTTAAAGATTTACTTATTCCATATTATGAAGGCAAAGATGAAAAACAAATAAAGAAATTTATTAAAGAAAAATGTTATATTAGTATTTAAAGTATAAAGAAATATAATATATCAAAAAAGAGATTCTTAAATTTAAGAACCTCTTTTTCGCCTTTGTTTTCGTACTTTTTAGGTTTTACTACGCAGTGGTAAGAAGTTATTACACGGAAAGCACAGTCCAACCAACACTATCACATCGATTGAAGTAAGAGTCAACGATATAAACTTTCGCCAAAGTGTAAAGGTCACCATAGCTATAGTAGACACCACCCACAAGCAAAAAGCTATAGGCTTCACCTTTGGTAATTTTTCGGGTATTTCCTAAATCATACCACCTGCCTACTTTTCTACTACCAGTAGGTTCAAGTTTAGATTTAGGATTTATAGAATCTCTGTAATGGCCTATGTCTTTGCATTGGTCGCATACTGCTTTCCATGCATCGCTTACGCTATAGCCCCATTCTGCGACAAGTTCTTTCATAAGTAAGGCTAAAAAAGCAATCCTTTCCTTCGTTAAACCAAGACGGCTTTCCTTTTCCGGCAAAAACTCTTTGACTTTTATCTCCCACCAAGCTGCTGACTTTCCAACTGCTGGCTTTTTCCCTGCTTTGTAGCGAATGTTACCATATTTATCTAAGGAAGGGTCCATAATTGGTGCTCGGAAATCCTGCAAACCAGACTTGATTGCTTTTATCAGTCTTTCCTTAAAATCCTTTTGGTTTTTTGTTTCCGGCTCATGTTGAATGATTTCGTCATCCAGAGAAAGAGTGCTTGCCTGCACAACAGGAAAATACTTATTGAGCCATTCTTTTGTGCCTTTAGTTTCCTCAAGGATAGTTTCCTGGCTTTGAGGTTCATTTATCTCCATGTCATAAGAAATTTGAATTTCGTTTCCTTCTACACGAGTCCGAAGATTTTCCGCCTCGTCCGGATATAAAGTTTTTTGTGTGATTGTTTTCTTCATGCTTTTTCCTCCTAAAAATTATTTTAATAAGGTTTTCATATTTTTAACTACATTTGATGTTTTATATTTTATCATATTTGACATAAAAAAACAATATTTTTTCCCGCTTTTAGGAAGACCTGTTTTTTCCTCCGTCCCCAAAAACAGAAACTCACAAAACTTTTGCATAAATTTTCCCATTTTGGAAATTATAAAGAAAAAGGACGGATAAAAATGGATTTTAAAAAAATACTAGACTCTTTTACATGGAAACCACATGAAACCTACGACTTTTCTATTGCACAAGTTGAAGAAAAGAGTATTAAAGATGAAAATACAACTAAACCATTAGAAGAAAAGAAAAAGGTTTTTCCTAGTTTAGACGTAAATTTAGAATATATAAAAACAAGATATAACACTTTAATCAATAGTGATATTATTATTCGTGAATTTACCCTTCTTGCTCACAACAAGCAATATAAGGCTTTTTTGCTATTTATTGATGGTATGGTAGATTCTAACTTAATTAACGATTTCATTTTAAAGCCTCTAATGCTTCGAAACTCTGCTAATACCTTTGACGGAGGAAAAGATAGAATTATATCAGAAGCGGTTACAAACAATATCACTGTTCGAAAAGTTAAAAGATTTGATATGACAGAATATATTGCAAGCAGGCTTCTTCCTCAAAATAGCATTACTGAAGAGCAAGAAATGGACACTATTATTTCTGGCGTAAATTCTGGAAATTGTGCTTTATTTATTGATACTCTTGAATTTGCTTTTGATATTGAAGTAAAAGGATTTAAGCAAAGAAGTATTGATTCTCCTAATAATGAGATTGTGATAAAAGGGCCACAAGAAGCCTTTGTAGAGAATATTCGTACTAACACCTCATTACTTCGTAGAATTACCAATACAGAAGAACTTATTATTGAAAATATTGAAGTTGGAAAAGTGACGAAAACAAAATGTGCTGTTTGTTATTTGGAAAATATCACAAATAGTGATTTGGTAGCAGAAGTTAAATATCGTTTAAACAATTTAGAGGTTGACTCTTTACTATCTTCTGGCGAATTAGAACAGCTTATTATTGATGATAACCAAATTGGCGTACCTGAAATTTTATCTACAGAAAGACCAGATAAAACTGCAAAGCACTTATTACAAGGTCGTGTTGTTGTCCTTGTAAATGGTTCTCCATATTCTTTAATTATGCCTGCTACTTTTATAGATTTCATGTCATCTCCGGAAGATACTAATTTAAAGCCATATTTTGCAAACTTTTTAAGAGTACTTCGCTTTCTTGCCTCTATTATTACCCTTTTGCTTCCTGGCTTTTATGTGGCAGTTACCAGTTTTCACCAAGAAATTTTGCCAACTGAACTGCTTTACTCTATTTTAAGTGCAAGAGAAACAGTTCCTTTTCCGGTTATTTTTGAAATTTTCATTATGGAGGTTTCTTTTGAACTGATTAGAGAAGCGGGCCTTAGAGTTCCTTCCCCTATTGGCCCTACCATTGGCATTGTAGGTGCTTTGGTTTTAGGACAAGCAGCTGTTAGTGCTAATATTGTTAGCCCTATTCTAATTATCATTATTGCTTTAACCGGTATTGCCTCTTTTGCTATTCCAGACTTTTCGTTTGGTTTTCATTTACGCTTCTTCCGTTTTCTATTTGTGTTACTTGGCTATATTGCAGGATTTTTAGGAATTTCTATTGGACTTTTTGTATATTTATCTATACTTTGCAACATTCGCTCTTTTGGCGTTCCTTTTCTAGCACCATTTGCCCCTGCTATCAATAGCAAAGGAAATGGATATTTCATTCCGCCTATTTGGAAACAAGAATATAGAGCAACTTATATGGCACCAAAGAAAGAAAAATCACAAGAACATATTAGTATGAAATGGAAGCAAAAGTAAAAATTTTTAAATAAAGTAAATTTAGTTGAATTAAGTTTTAAATAAATGCAAATTTTATTTAAAGTTATTTATAATATGAGTTTAATTTTAAGCAATTAAAACTTTATGTAGGTTTATAGGTATTTCCTCTAAAATAAAAACCTAAATTTAAAAAATAAGGATTTTTCACTATGAATCATTCAAGAATTGGTACATTAGAAGCTATATGTCTTATTTTATCGGTCATCATTATACGAACTGTATTATCACTTCCAAAAAGTATTTTAGCCATTACTGGCTCTGCTAGTATTATTAACTTAGTTTATGTTGGCCTAATTATGCTATTATTAGTCTATTTTATATATCGCTTATTTAAAAAATTTCCTGGCATGGACATTATTGATATATCGGAAGTATTAGGAGGAAGTGTTTTAAAGAAAATTGTAGGCTTCATTTTCATTTTTTATTTTATTGTAAGTTCTAGCATTTTTCTTAGAAACTTTTGTGAATGTTTAAGAATTGTATATTACCCTTCTACTAGCATTTTATTTGTCATTTTATTTTTCATTATTGCACTTTGCGCTACAAACTACTTATCCTTTAATGCTAGTTTGAAGTCAAACTTGATTATTACACCAATAGCCCTTGGTAGTATTATATTTTTATTTGTTGCTAACTTTAGACACTTTTCACCACAAAGAATTTTCCCTATTTTCGGGAATGGAATATTTGAAACTTTTGTAACCGGACTTGGCAATATTTCTTCTTTTAGTGGAATTGTATTTTTATACTTCCTTCCGCCTTTATTAAAAGAGCCTCAAAAGTTCAAAAAAGTTGCAATTACATCTGTTGTTTTATCTGTAATTTACTTAATTATTACAGTTTCCATTGTTTTATTTATATTTCCATATTTTGTGCAAACAGACGAAGTAATGCCACTATACTCTGCTGCCACTTATATTGAATTTGGAAGCTTCTTTCAAAGGTTAGAATCTGTGTTCTTACTAATATGGATGCTCGTTCTTGCTTGTTATTTAGGAATTATTAGCAAATTTGTACTTCTAATATTCCGCAAAATAACAAATATAAAAGACTTCAAACCTGCCATTTTACCTGTTGGACTTTGCATCCTTGCAGTTTCCCTTCTTCCAAAAAACTATGCTACGGCAAAATTTTACGAAACTGATATTTATCCTTATTTAATGATTGGTATTGTTTGCATTATGAGTTTTCTTATTTTGCTTTTAGCATCTTTCAGAAGAAAAAGAAAAGTAGGTGATTCTATTGAATAAAATAGTGCGCAATATCTTTATTTTGCTTGTAATAATTGTTTTTATTGTTGCATTTAGCCCTTCTTACACTTCACTTAATATAGATAACTTAGCCTATGTTATTGCACTTGGTATTGACGTAGGAGAAAATGAAGATTTTAACATTAGTTTTCAATTTACCACAGGAAGTTCCACAAGTGACTCTGGCTCTAGCGAAAAAAGTCCTCTTATAGTTAATTCTGTAGAAGCATCTTCTATAGATAGTGCCATTAACCTAATGAATAGCTATTTAGCAAAAAAAATAAGCCTATCACATTGTCGCTTAATTATCTTTTCAGAAGAAGTCGCAAGTCAAGGAATTTCAGACGCTATCTATACTTTAGCAAACGATTCTCAAGTAAGACATTCTGCCAATATTATTGTTAGTAAAAGCACTGCTAAAAGTTATATGGAAAATTCCACACCAATTTTAGAGAATCTAATTACAAAATATTATGAAATTTTCCCAAATTCTAGTAAATACACAGGCTACATTTATAATGCTACATTTGCAGATTTTTTAAACCAATATTTATGTAACACTTGTGAACCTTTTGCTATCCTTGGTGGCGTAAATAATAACGCTAGTGCTTCCGATAATGGCGCTCATAGTAGCGATGTTACAACTATGAAATCAACTAACACACCTTTTTCTGGTGATAGAGCTGCAGAAAATTTAGGAATTGCAGTTTTCAAAGATGATAAATTAGTAGGAGAATTGACTGCCATTGAAACACTTTGCCTTTCTATATTACGTGGAGATACAGATTCCTTCTTAATAAGTGTACCAGACCCAGACAATCCAGAAAAACAATTAGATATAAAAGTATCAAATGAAGGTCATAAAAAAATAAAGGTAGATATTGTAAATGGCTCTCCTTATATCCGCTTTGAAGCCAAATTCACAGGTAGAGTTTACTCTATGAAAAACAATGCTCACTATTTAGATGATACTACGTTAAACATGATTTCTAATGCAGCAAATGAATACTTAGAAGAAGCCTTAACGCAATACTTGTATCGTACTTCTATGGAATTCAAGTCAGATATTAGTGGCTTTGGAAAATACGCTCTATCTAGTTTCTTAACTGCAAAAGACTTTGAAGACTATGACTGGCAAAATAGATACGTCGATTCTACCTTCAAAGTAACTATTGACACCACAATACAATCCGGTTTCTTAATTAACGAAACCTAAGGTACCATTGGGGACGTTTCCTTTTGGTAAATCTGTCACTTTTGGTAATCAATTATTATAAAAAAATGGAGGTTTATTTATGATGCTTGCTTCGTTTTATCATATTTTATTTCTTGTTTTTACTATTTATGTTTTAGTGTATTCTATTTCGTATGGTTTATATGAAATAAAACAAGAGAAGAACACTTTTGGTGGAGGTCTTATGGTTGTTTTTACTATTTTTAGTGTTGTCTTTAGTAACATTATGGTTTGGAAAAATTAGGAAAATTTATAAATTCATAAGTATATTTAACATTTTTAAGGTTCCAAATTGGAACCTTAAATTTAATGTAATATTGAATTTTATACCTGTTTTTTTCCTCCGTCCCCAAATGCAGTTATTTTTTCCCATGTCATTTCTTCTTTTCCGAAATGTCCATAGTTCGTTGTTTTCGCGTAAATTGGCTTTTTTAAATCTAAATATTCTATTATGCCATTTGGTGTTAGGTCAAACTTTTCTTTAATCATTTCTAGTATTTTTTCTTCTTCTATAATATTGGTACCAAAGGTGTTAATCCAAATTGAAATTGGTTCTTTTCTTCCAATGGCATAAGATACTTGTAGTTCACATTTTTTAGCAAAGCCATTTGCTACCACGTTTTTAGCAATATGGCGAAGCATATAACT
>CANRLO010000018.1 GCA_947631495.1 uncultured Clostridia bacterium | reverse complement strand
ACCATCTTGCCTCCTTTTTATTTAGCTTTGAATTAATATTAACAGTTTTAAATATCTCCTTTCCTTTTTTATATAATCATATAAAAAATAATAATTTTAATGCCCTTATAATATCACATTTGTTTACATATTTCAATATTTTTCGATTATTTTCTACAAAAAGCATACCAAAATTAATAAAAAGCGATATAGAAATATCTATACCGCTTTTTGTGTTTACATTATGAAATTTTTATAACATTTGTGCTGCAATTCTTGCAAATTCAGATCTTACTGTTTCATTATCCTTATCAAAGCAAACTTGATGGCAAAGTGGATGTCCTTTGAACACTTCCGATAAATAGGTAAGCCCATTATATCTTTCGTTCAATTCGGGAGCATCTACCTGAGATGGATCTCCTAAGAAAATGAATTTTGAACCTTCCCCAATTCTAGTAGTAATTGTTTTCATATCACTGGGGCGAATATTCTGTGCTTCATCAATGATAAAGCATACATTAGGAAAAGTTCTTCCTCTTAATAAATCCAAGGAAACCAATTTCAGTTTTCCACTATTTAAGATATAGCGAACGGGGTCTTTTACTTCTTCTTCAGCTGGAATATCTACTTTAAGATACTTGCTGTAGTTAAAGATGTCGTTCACATTATCCATAATGCCTGCTACATAAGGATTTAATTTTTCTTCAATTCCTCCAGGAACTGCACCAATTTTTTTAGCAATATCCTCTACCATAGGTGCAGCAATTAACGTTCTTCCATATAAGCTTATTTCGTCATCTTTTTTAGTTTTTGCAATTCCCCTTGTTCGAGAAAGAGCCATTACTAAAGAAGTGAAAGTTTTTCCTGTTCCAGCAGGCCCCTTTACAATGACAATAGGTGCTTGTTTTGCATCTCTGCAAATAGCATCAATAAGAAACTTTTGTGTATTGTTGAGGCCTTTAAATCTGCCAGGAAGAAACACATCTTGTAGTGGTACAATTTTTTGTCCGTCGAAACGTGCAAGAGCAGAACTATGTGCTCCTTTAATGGTAAGAAACATATTGGACATAAATTGAATATTTTCATATTCATAGATATCTTCTACATCCAAATATTTTTTAACAAAGAAAGTTTCTATTACCATATCAGATGCATAAATCTCTGCTTTTCCTTTGTACTGTTCTTTTAAAGGAGGAAACAGTAAGAATTTCGGTTCTTCTGCTTCAATTCCAATAATATTTGCTTTCATTCGAATAATAGCATTATTCGAAATAAGAACTACCTTCTTGCCTTCCTTCTTTAATTTTAAACATACTTGGAAACATCTTTTATCCATTGGTGTAATATTGTTGATATTTACCTGTTCGTCTGAAGCATCTAAAGCTACCATTAATAAACTGCCATTTTTCTGCCGAACACCTTCTTTTGAAAGTTTATCAATTCCTAAACTTTCGACATACTTCAAGGTTTCTTTGGCTATTCTTCTGTCTTCTGGATAACCTTGGAAATTATCTAAGTCCTCCAGTACCGCCATTGGAATAACAACAACATTATCTCCATCGAACTGAAGTGTTGCATCCTTTTTTAATAAAGAATGCGTCCGCAAAACATAATATTTTTGTTCTGCCATGTAAAATCTCCTTTCTAAAATATTTTTTCATAATAGTAACACTTTGCAATTTTTAAATTGCATTCTAAATTTTTATGTTAATATTTTATCATCTTTTTTATTTTTATTCAACATTTTTTCTTTCTTTTTTTCGACTTTTTTCTTTATTTTTTTACTTTTTCTTGCTTTCTTCTATATTCCATTATATAATAGCAACATAATTAATGTAGTAACAATCAAGTTTATAATTATACTCTTGAAAGGAGATATTGAATATGAATAATCGGTTTTGCGTAAAAGTTCAGTGCTTACATCAAATGAGTGGCTCTTTCTTTTTATTTACAGCATGCTTTCCTAACGGAAAAATTGAAAAGTTCGCTTTTGAGTGTGGCAGATTTAATGACGCTGAAAAAGAAAAAAATGAATTTTTTCCATTAAATCCTAAGGATTGTAAGTTTTTAGTTATTACACATGCTCATGATGACCATTTATCACGAGTTCCTTTATTTGTAAAGCATGGCTTTAATGGAAACATTTATACTACTGCTACTACTTGCAAATTTGCTAATTTTATTTTATACAATAATAGTTATATTTATGAAAGAGAACAAAATGATTACTATGTAGAGCCTTTGTATAATGATGTTGATGTAGAAAAAAGCATGAAACATTTTATTGCCTGTCCTTACCGAAAGGTAATAAAACCAACAAAAAACATTTCTTTCATTCTCTATGAAAATGGGCACATTCCTGGTGCTTGTCTCATCTATTTAGTAGTTTCTTATCCTGGTGAGAAGGATATTGTAATTCTCTTTACTGGAGATTATCATTACAAAAGTCCACTTTTTGCAGTTCCTTCTTTACCAGAATCTGTAACAAAAAATGATATTTCTTTGCTTATAACAGAATCTACTTATGGCACTACAAATTCCTACGATATTAGTCAAAGTGCAAAATTGATTAAAGAACTTTCACTTTTCTTATCAGAAGGAAAAACTGTTATTATACCAGCATTTGCTTTAGCACGTAGTTCTACTTGCGTTTATTTAATTGGTAAAGCTCAAAAAGCAGGCATATTGCCATCTGTACCAATTTGGCTTGATAGCTATAGTGCAAAAGCATTTCATAAAATGTTTGTATATGATAACATTGGTTTGTCTATTAATACAAGAGAACTAATTCCTTCTACTTTTAAACCAATTTCTTCTCCATCCATTCGAAATCAAGTTTTACAAGATAGAAATCCCAAAATTGTTATTTCTTCTGCTGGTTTCGGTGATAAAGGTTCAGTTACATGTCATATTAAATCTGGTATTGTAAGAGACGATGTTGTTATTTTCTATTGTTCTGGGTATTTGGCACCAAATTCTATTGGTATTAAATTGCAAAATGCCAAAAAAGGAGAAAAAATTGTTTTTCAAGGTAAAGAATTGGAAGTAAAGTGTGATTTTGCTATTACTTCTGAATTGTCTGCTCATGCAAAAAAGGATGAATTATTTGACCATATTTATTCTCCCTGCAGTTATACTCATTCTTATTTAACTACACATGGTGAGTTTGAAGTATGTGAAGCTTTAGCTAGTAGTATTTCAAATACTTTTGCAAAACCTGCTAGCGTTATTCACCCTAACGTATGCTACACTATCGATTCGAGCGGAATTATTCAAAGTGATAACATTTCAATTTATTAAATTTTTACAACTAAAAAAGGAGCTTTTATTAAAGGCTCCTTTTTTACGTATACCAACCTACAATCTATTCTTTATCTACATTTCTATAACTACTACACATAGATTCATCTGGTTGTTTTGTGTCACAATTTTCTATTGGTGTTACAATAATTTGTCTTAATGAACATTGTTGTCTTTGATTTTCATTGTATTTACAACTTGTTACAGTGCAATTTATTTTTTGATCATGTTCCATACTAATACTTTCTTCCTTTCTAATTTTATTTTAGTAATAGTATGTACAAAATTTTCTATTCTAAACTTTCTTTTCTTACTTTTTCATCGAATTCTTCCCAAGATTTGCTAAATACATGGTTTGCAAACATTTCTTTTAAACCAGTAATTTGTTTTAAACGAATTATTTCATCTAGTTCCATTCCTAAATGTTTCGAAATTTGCTGTTCTGACCATCCCATATCTGTTAATGACAATACAATATGAGACATATCGATAATTTGATGAGTTCCTCTTGCACGGTTGTGTCTAATTGTAGATGCCATACGATTTTCTAAGTCTTTATCTATTGTAACAATTGGAATTTGTTTTAAATGAAAGTATTCTTTTGCGCAACGATAACGGTGAAAACCATCAATAACAATATATTGGTCATTCTTTTTGTCATAGTAAGTAACAATTGGTTGTGTGTATCCGTCTTCTTCAATAGAATGCTTTAATAATTCCATTTCTGGAGGTGCTACTTTATTTGGGTTATAATCATTAGCAACTACCTTATCAATATCTACCATTTTTACATTTAATACTGGAAATGTAATTTCTGCCATTTTTTCGACCTTCTTCCATTAATTCTATCTAATTTAATTACAAAATATATTACATTATTAATATTAATTTTACTCATCATAAATGATAACAAAATTCTTTAAAGTAGCTTCTTGATTAATAGTAAAACCCGCTTCTACATATAAGTCTTTATAAATATTTGGTACAATACTTTCTTGTATTTTCTTTTCTTTTCTAATTTCTTTAAGTATTTCTACCAAATAGCTATCTTTCATTGTATATACGTTTTTAATGACATTTTTTATAATAGAAACAAAACAAACTAATCTATCTTCGTCTATGTATAAATACCATTCTTTATCATTGTCATCATAAATTCTATCATTAATTTGTTTTTGTACAATGCGTGAACCAAACATTCTTCCCATATAATTATAAAAATTTTCTTCCTTATTATTCATTTTTACTATCATATTTTGTTTCCTCTTTTTCTCTATATTCTTGTACTATTTTTTGTAAACTTTTATCGTCTGTTAATGTGTTTTTGTTTAATAAGTTGTCCCATTTGTGGATTAATCTTTGTAATTCTGCATCATCCGTTTTTGTTTGTGCAAACGATAATCTACGTAAGTAAAAATCATTTTTTTCAATAGCTCTTGCTATTCTTCTCCATGAAATAGCCTTTTTTTGATTTTCTAATTTGCACTCTGTTTTTTCTGGAATATCTTTTACTTCTGTATTAAATTTATTTTTATACCATATCATGAATTTTTTAATTTTTCGGTAATAATGTAACATTAAATCTTTATTATAAATTCCTATACTTTCTAATAAAAATACGGTATATTCTTGCCAACTCATAAATTCTGGCTTACATGATTTTATATTTCCTAGAGCTGTTGTTTTACAATATATATTACCAAAATTAACGCCATTTACACGATTCAGTATTTTGCCCCATGTTTCATATTCTAAAGCCTTAAATTGATTTAAACCATTTCTTTGGTCGTCTCCATAAGGCTGACATAGCCTTTGCTCAAAAATGCTAACTCCATTTTTATACATTAATTCATATATATAATTAAATTTTAAATCTAATTTACTAACAGCACCCCATATATCTTCTGCTTTCCAATCATAAATAGGATAAAAATTATATACATTAATATGTTTTTCATTTAATTTGATTTTTGTTGTCCAATTATAGCCTTTATAAGTAATTTTTTTCTCTTGAAAAGCAATTGTTCGAAATCGATTTAAACTTTCATCTGTACGAATTCCAATACCACATGCGACTTTCGTTTGATATTTTTTTTGATACCAATCTGCAAATTGAACAATAAAATCCTCGAATTCTTCTCCTTTTACAAACCAATCAAAAGGACAATTATCTAT
The DNA here is from genome assembly GCA_947631495.1 of uncultured Clostridia bacterium. Taxonomy (GTDB): domain Bacteria; phylum Bacillota; class Clostridia; order TANB77; family CAG-508; genus UMGS1663. The sequence goes on along the minus strand of CANRLO010000018.1, from coordinate 14,539 downwards.
ATTGATAGCATCTTTTGGCATAGGTCTTACCCATAAATGCCTGCTTTCTTCTTCCCAGCAAATCCATTTTGGTTGTAACACAGACACTGCATTACGTAATGCCATAGGAAGTGCAATATGGTAAAAGTCTCGTATTTGTGATAGTGTTTTTAATTCTTCTATATGTTCAATTGTATATTGATATTGTGCTTCTAAATCAATAAATAAAACATCAAATTTTTTATTATGTTTTTTTGCTACAATATTTGCAAGTTGTACCATAACGGAACTATCTTTTCCGCCACTTACACTAAAATAAATATTTTCAAATTCTGTAAAAATAATTTCTAATCTTTCTAATGCTGCTTGCAAAACATCTTTTTCTAAATATTTTTTTGCCATTTTTCTTCCTCTTCTTTTGTATTGTATCGTTATTTTTTTAATTCGTCAAGTTTATTGGAATTTTATGACATTTTCATCTTTTTTATAAATATACTTTTGATTTCCTAATAATACCTTTTTCATTTATTCTCTTTCTTTCAATTATATCTTTCATATTACTATATTTTATTTTATAATTTTTTCTATATTTCCTATCAGATATAGAGGTATATTTATGATACTTTCATCTTTTCTATAATTAGACATAGATGTTCTTACATTTATTTTTGTATTATATTTTTGTATAAATGATTTTATACTTTTAGCTTGTAAATTTTCACTTGCTTTTACTTCTATTGGAACATTATCTTTTCCTATTTGCGTTATAAAATCTACTTCTGCCATTCCTGTATTTGATGTCCAATAGAATACATCTAATTCTGTACATTGTTTTAATTGGCATAAGACATATTGTTCTGTCAAACTTCCTTTAAATTCTTCGAATATTTCATTTCCCTCTAAAAGAGTTTTTGCATCAATTCCTGCCATAGCAGATAATAAGCCTACATCTAATAAATATAATTTAAATGCATTAAAATCTTGGTATGCAGATAATGGAACTTTACTATTATTTACCCTATTTATTTGGTATACAAGTCCACAATCTATAAGCCATGATAATGCTATTTCATATTCTCTAGCTCTTGCACCTTCTCTTACTAGACCATATATAAACTTTTTATTTTCTTTTGCAAGTTGTGTAGGTATATTGTTCCATAATTGTCTAATTCTTGGTACAATATTACTTGGAGCATGCTTTGAAAAGTCTTGCTCATAAGCATCTAATAATTTTTTTTGTATTTTTCGAACTTCTAATAAGTCTTTATTTTCTACGTATAAGCTAACTGCTTCTGGCATTCCACCTATATAGTAATAAAGTTTTAAGTATTCTTTTAATTTACTATTAAATACATTTATTATATCAAAATCATTGTTTTTTAGCATTTGTAATAAATCATTTTCCCCTAATGCTTGCATAAATTCAAAGAAACTTAATGGTGCTAAATCTAAAAAGTCTACCTTTCCAACTGGAAATGAAGTTCCTTCATGTATTGCTACTCCTAGTAGTGAACCTGCAGATACAATATGATATTGATTTGCATTTTCACAAAAGTATTTTAACGCTTTTAACGCTTTTGGTGTTTCTTGAATTTCATCTAAAATAATTAATGTATTTTCAGGCTCTATATTAACACCTGATTCTATTTTTAAACCTTGTATAATTTTATTTAAATCAAAATCTTCTTCAAAAAGTTTATTCATTCTTGTATTATCATCAAAATTGATATAAGCATATTTTTCATAATATTCTTTTCCAAATTCTTTCATTAACCATGTTTTACCGACTTGCCTTGCGCCTCTAATAATTAGTGGTTTTCTATTGGAAGAATTTTTCCATTTTTTTAATTCTTCCATTTTATCTCTATACATATAATCACTCTCCTATTGGTAGATTTATATATAGTATACCACATTCTTTCACAAAAATCAAAGGACTTTTTGAATTTTTATCACATTTTTCGAATGACTTTTGGTAGTTTTATACACATTTCCCGAAGGACTTTTTATGATTTCATACACATTTTTCAAAGGACTTCATAATTATCTATCACTCTTTTCCTTCTTTTAGTTGCTTACTCTCCCTATTTTCTACTACTTTACAATCTTTTGGTTCTTTAAAGCTTAAATACCATGCCATTCCATTTCTGTCTTTTTGAATTTGTTTGTTTCTTTCTTCTAGCTGTTCAAATGTTTTTGGAGCAGGAATAATAATTGGCTCACATGGTACCCAATTGACTGGCGTGGAAGCATTATTGCTGTCTGCTGTTTGCAGAGCTTCTACTACTCTTAATATTTCTGGAATACATCTTCCTATATTCATTGGATAGACTAATATTGTTCTAACTACACCTTTATCGTCTATTACAAAAACATTTCTTACTGTTTCTGTGGTACTTACATCATTAGAAATCATTCCATATTTTCTAGCAATACTTCCATTTCTATCTGCAATAATTGGAAATGGAACTCTTACTCCTGTTTTGCAATAAATATCATATACCCATGCTAAATGAGAGCTATTACTATCTACACTTAATCCAATTAAACATGTATTTAATTTTTCAAAATATGTATTTGCTTTGGAAAATGCTATTATTTCTGTTGTGCATACAGGGGTAAAGTCTCCTGGATGTGAAAATAAAATAACCCATTTTCCTTTATATTGTTCTAAACTTATCTTTCCCATAGTAGTATCTGCTTCAAATTCTGGAGCATACATACCAATTTTTACATTTCCATTCATCATTATTTCATAATCCATAAAAAATAAACTCCCTTCATATTTTTGTATATTTTATGAAAGAGAGTTTATTTTTGTTACTTTTTTTATTTTTTAAAAAATATATTAAAAAAGCTTTTTTTAATAGGAATTGGCATTTCTATTTCTATTTCTTGATTTTGTAGAACTTTTTCTGCATTTATTGTCGTTAATTCTTTTATTTTTTCACTGCTAATTATTTTTCTTAATTCTGCCTTAATTTCAGGAACTTTTTCATAAATGTATCCTTCATGATGAACATCACTTCCCAAGAAATGAATGAAATTATGCTCTATTAATAATTTTGCTGTCTTTTGAATTTCTTTCCCATATTGCCCTGCTAAACTTCCATAGTTTGTTTGAAATAATACCCCTTGTTCAATTAATTCTAATAAACGATTTGGGTCTTTTTGAATATAGGCATATCTTTCTGGATGAGCGATAATTGGTATTTTTTTATTTTCTATTAATTGATAAATTACTTCTAATAAATTAGCTGGTTCATCATTCATTGGCAATTCAAATAGAACATAGCGACTTTGATTAATACTAGAAGCTTCTTTATCTTCTAATAATGATACCATACGATTTGTAATATAAATTTCATTTCCTTGTTCCAATTCTATGTCTATTTGTTCTTCTTTGCATTTTTCTTTTAATATTTCTATTTTTTTTGCAATTTCATAGCTTGGAACCTCATAGTAATCTTCCATATAATGTGGTGTTAATATAATTTTAGTAAATCCTGCTTTTTCTGCCCTTTTTAAAATTTCTATGGATTGCTCTATTGTTTCTGAACCATCATCTACATCATATACAATATGAGAATGTAAATCTATCATTCATTATCTCCTCTTTTTAGTTTTGCTTTTTCTTCATCAATATATTTTGTCATTTGTTTTAATAATGCTGTTGCGTCATCTACTTTGCTAGTTTCAACATTTTCTTTTTCATAATCATAAATTTTACTTTCTTGCTTTTGCGTATGTTCTTCTGGTTTGTATTCTTGTTTGTAAAAAGATTTATTTTCATGTCTATGTTCATTATTTTTATGATATGGTTTATTTTCTTTTCTGTACTCTTGTTTATAAGAAGATTTATATTCTGGTTTATATTCTTGTTTATATTCTGTTTTTTGATATGATTTATTATTTTGTGGATGCTCCGGTCTATTTTGTTGTACTATATTTCTAGATTTTTCTTTTAATTCTTGTCTTTTTCTTTCTATTTCTAATTCTTCATCTTGTTTAGTAGGTTTTTCCGTTTTAACGTTTTTCATATTTAAGTTAGAATTACCATAATAGTAAGTAGCATAATATTGTTTTTGAGAAACTTGCATTTTATTAATTACTACACCTGCAATTTTTCCACCTACATTTTCAATGTCTCTTTTTACTTTTTCTAAATCATCCATTTTTGTTTCTTTATAAGCTGAAACAATTAGCGTTGTATCTACATAACGTGAAATAATAACCGCATCTGTAACAAGTGAACTTGGTGTTCCGTCAAAAATAACTAAATCACATACTGATTTTAATTCTTCTACTGCTTGTGCCATTTGTTCTGAAACTAATAATTCAGAAGGGTTTGGTGGAATATTTCCTGCTGGAATTAAGTATAAATTTTCTACTTCTGTTTGCTTTATGTAAGATAATATATTAGAATTACTTTCCTCCCCATTTGAGTTAATACCTGATAAGTAATTTGAAAGTCCTGGTGTTGGTGCAACTCCAAAAATAGAAAATTGTCTTCCCTTTCTCATATCGCAATCTACTAAAATTACTTTTTTTCCTGCTTGTGCAAAAACAACTGCTAAATTAGCAGATACCCAACTTTTTCCTTCACTTGGTGATGTAGAGGTAATAAGTAAAGAATGTAATCCTCTTTTCGTATTAGCAAATTGAATATTAGTTCTCAATGTTCTGAAAATTTCAGAAATAGGAGATTTTGGTTCACGAAAAGTTATGATTTCTTTTTTCATTATTTTTTACCTCCTTTTTTAATTGTTTTTGGTGTATCATCAAAATTACATACTGGAACATTAACTAATACAGAAAGTCCCAATTTTCTTTCAATGTCTTCTTGTGATTTTACAGTTGTGTCTAACATATTAGCAACTAATACATAAACACTAGCAACAACTAACCCTATAAATGCAAAAATAACAATATCTTTTACATGGTTAATATTATATGGAACATTTTCTTCTTCTGCTTCGTCCAAAATGTATATGTTATTCATTTTATAGATTTCTGGAATTTGTTTTGCAAATACTTTTGCTACTTCATTAGCAATAATTTTTGCTTGGTGTGGGTCTTCATCTACTACATCTACATTTATCATTTGAGTACTTTTTCCTGAAGAAACTGAAATTTTACTTTTTAGTGCATCTTCTGATACATCTATTCCTAGATTCTCTATTACTTGTCTTACAACAGTAGTGCTTGTTATAATTTCGGTATAGTTTGCAACTAGGTTATTGTTTAAGTTAACATCTGTAGTTGTAATACCACCACCTGAAGTGATATTTGAATCTGCCGTTGTTGTTAAAACTAAACTAGTTGTTGATTTATATTTTGGTGTTACATATAAATAAGAATATAAAATTCCAATTACCATAAAAATTAGGACAATTAATATAACATGTACAATTTTTGCCCAAAACATGTTAAATATCTCTTTTAAATCTAATTCTTCCATTTTATTATTTTGCTCCCCTTCTCTTTTGATATGTTTCTATTATATCTAATTACTGTATTTCATGCAATACATTTTTTAAAATATTTTATTCAATTTCATATTTTTTGTTGTTTTTTTGTTTCTAATGCCTTTGTATTAGAATTGTTTATATTAAAAAATTTTTTCATACTGTGAAACAATATGTTCCCAACTATAGGCTTCTTTAATTCTATTTTTAGCCTTTATTCCATATTCCTCGCGTTCTTTTTCTTCCATATTATCTATTTTATTAATCAGACTACTTAGACTTCCTTCTTGTTTTTCCCAATAAAAACTGCTATCCTTTGCAACTTCTTCGTTAAAACCTACATTTAATAATAAATTTACATTAGTGGTGGCTAAAGCCTCTAATAAAGAAGGATTTGTTCCACCTACTTCATGTCCATGTAAATAAGCATAAGCATTTTTTCTTATTTGTGTTAGTAATTCTGTATCATAAACAGTTCCTACAAATTTAATTCTTTTATCTTTTTCAAAATTTGTTTTTTGCTTTAATGTTTCATAAAATTTGTTTTTTGCTACGTTTGTTATAATAACTAAATCTTTTTTTGTATTTGACTGCATAAACTCCTTTAACATAGTTTCATAGTTATTTTCTGGTACAAATCTTCCTACAATTAAATAATATTCGTTTGATTTTATTTGCTTTTCTTGATACCAATTTTCTAACTTTTGATTTTTTATGTTTTCTGCTAATGTCGTCTCATTTTTTGTATTTTCTTCATTCTTTTTTGTTTCTTGATTTGTTATATCTTCTTGTACATCAGAACCATAAGCAATAAATGTAGTGTTTGGATGATATTTTTGATATTCTTCTTGAATATATTTTTCTATATGAGTTGAATCACAAATAACTAAGTCTGCATTTTTTACCATACACTTTTCAGATAATTTTAAATATTTTTTAACAAAATAATTCCATTTATCTCTTTTCCATTCGCAACCATCTGGATTAACATATAATTTACAATTTTGTTTTTTTAATATTTTTTTGAAAAAGCCTGTAAATGCTCCTATCGTAGAGCCTAATAAATAAATAGTGACATTTTTTAATTCTTTTTGTTTTATATATTGAATAGATTTTATTAAAGAAATTAAATCATAATAAATTGCTTTAGCTGGACCTATATTAGGTACTTTTACATAAAAGCATCTAGCATTGTTATATTCTTCTTCTTTATTTTCTGTTCCCATACATGCAACATTATACTTTATTTTTGGTTCCATTTTTTTTGCTGTTAAATTTTCTACAAAAGTTTCAAAACCACCATATTTTGCTGGTATACCATTCGAACCGATGAGAAAAACTTGTTTTTCTTCCACTTGTTTATGTTTTCCTTTCTAATTTGCTATTTATTTTTCTTATACATAAAAATTGCTATTTTATATATTTATTTTAATGTTTTATTTTTTAAAATTTATTTATTAAAATAGCCATTTTCATTTTTGCGTTAATAATAGCATTAGTACTTCTAAATTTTTTATTTTTTAATAACCATTTTTTTGCTTTTTTATTTTGTTGATATACAATTAAGTTTTCAATTACTTCTTTTGCTTCTTTTGTTAATTCTTTTTCATATCCTTTTTTTAATTCTTTAGCTATATTTACTCTCATGCTTATTTTTTGCTGAAAAGCAATTTTAAATTGTTTTTTTAATTTTTGAATACCTTCATCTTTATAGCCCAAAACATTATTTGTATGCTGTCTATATTGAATATAAGTATTTTCATCTATAATAACATTTCCACCAATGGCATAACATACTCTTGTTATCCAAGAATCGTGCATAATGAGATATGTAGGGTTGTAGTTTTTTATTTTATCTCGTAATAATTTATTAAATACTTGTGTACAACCAGTAGCAAAATTTTTTACCATTTCTCCTTCAAAGCAATGATTTCCTTCTACCTGTTTCATTTTTATAGTGTTTAAATTTTCATCTACAATGTTTAAAGCAGATAAATATAACGATGGTTTGCCTTTTTCTTCTTGTTGTAATTTATAAATAGCCGAAATTAATTTTCTTGGTTGCCATACATCATCTTGGTCTGCAAAGGCAAAATATGAAAATTCTCCTGTTTGATTAACTAAATCCATAAAACTACGTGCAGGTCCTAAGTTTTTTCCTTTATAAAATGTAATATTTTTGTTTGCTTTAGCTAATTCTTGCACAATTTCTATTGTTTTATCTTTTGAGCCATCATCTCGTACAAGTAAAGCTACTTCTACTTCTTCTTGTTTCAAAATACTTTCAATTTGTTCTTTTACATATTTTTCTCCGTTATATGTAGATAATAATACTTGTACATTATTCATTTTAAACTCCTTAATATGTTTATTATATAGTTTATTAATAGCAATGTCAATTAGTTTATTCTTTATTTTGTGATTTATTCTATGTAACCCTGAAAGAAGATTTCTTCTTCCAAGATTGTACTATTTTAGCATTTTTCTTTGCAACAAGCTAGCATAACAATTCTAATTACAATTAATACAACAAGTATTACAATTAAAGCAACAAATGCGCCTACTCCTAGAGCAGCAAATAAACCAGTAACAGCACCAATAAGAACTCCAACTACAAAGCTTAATAAAATTGATAAGATGAATATTACAACGTCAACACAACATTTACTTTTCTTTTTGCAGCAATCTTTTTCGTCAAACATAATTTTCACCTCCTAATAGCATGAAAATACAACTGCTATTAGTATAATATATGCATTTATTCGACTTTTTTCTACTCTTTTTTCCCTAACTCTTTCAATTTTATATTTTTATCTATTTGCATTTTACCTGCTCTAGTAATTGACTCATAACCATACTTTTCTTTTATTTTGTCTAAAGTTAAATCTATCTTTTTTTGCTTTTCATTGTCTGTGTTTTCGAATAAAGAAATTTGCCTTTGCTCCTTTTCTACTAGTTGGTCTACACGAACTCCAAGCAAACGAACTGGCATTCCTTTATAAATTTCAGAAAGTAATTTCTTTGCCATGTCTTGCACTATTTTTGTACTATCTGTAGGGAAATCTAATTTTCTTTGATGAGAAAATGTTTTAAATTTATTTGTTTTTATTTGTACATTTACTACATTTGCTAAAAGTTCTTCTTTTCTTAAGCGATAGGTTACTTGCTCTACTAATGCAAGTAAAACTTCTTCTAACTTTTCTAAACTTGTATAATCGTAAGGAAGTGTAATAGAATTTCCAATTCCTTTTGGTTTTTCTTCTTTATAGTTAACTTCAGAATTATCAATTCCATTGCTATATTCCCATATCATTTTGCCGTATTTGCCAAAGGCATGAATTAATTCTTTTTCCTCTTTTTGTGCTAAGTCGCCAATTGTTTTTATACCCATTTTTTGCAATTTTGGAAGACTTCTTTTTCCTACCATGAAAAGTTCAGAAACTGGAAGTTTCCACATTTTGCTTGGAATTTCTTCTTTCCACAAAGTATGAATTTTGTCTGGTTTTTCAAAGTCTGATGCCATTTTTGCAAGAAGTTTGTTTTCTGAAATTCCAATATTTACTGTAAAGCCAAATTCTTCTTTTACTCTTTTATTGATTTCTAATGCAATATCCATAATGTTTTTTCCTTTTGGCACATAGCCTGTCATATCTAAAAAGCACTCATCTATTGAAAAACGTTCTATTTTATCTGTATATTCTAAAAGCAAATGGTAAAGTGCATTTGAATAGTGATAATAAACTTTGAAATCTCCTTGAAACACTTGCAATTTTGGGCACTTCTTACGCGCAAAAAAGATAGGTTCGCCTGTTACTATTCCAAATTGTTTGGCAATATTACTTTTGGCAAGCACAACTCCTTTTCTTTGTTCTTCATCTCCACCAATGATTGCAGGAATTTGCCTAATATCAACTTTTTCTCCTTGTTTTAGACGTTCTACTGCACTCCAAGATAAAAACGCATTATTCACATCTACATGTAAAATTTCTTTTTTCATTTTTATTCTCCCTAAGACATAAGATTATTTTTTAGCCTTATTTCCATATTTAATTATAAAACATTTGTTTTTAATTTGTCAATAATAAAAAGCTAATTTAGTTAGCTTTTTTATCGTTTATAAACCTATATTTTATTTTTTTCATTATTCACAATTATTTCTAAATTTCGTTTTAATGTAATAATGTCATTTTCTATAATATACCATATACTTTTTAAACTAATTCCTTCATAATCGTGTACAATCCTATTTCTTAAGCCTTTTATCATATTCCATTCTATTAGTGAATATTGTTCCATTGTTTCTTTTGATATATTTTTTACTAATTCTCCAATTTGACTAATTGCAAATATAGTTGCGTCTATCGTCTTATCATCCTTACAAAATTTTTCAAAGGTATACCCTGTTGTATATTGTAATGCTTTATCAATATATTCTATCATTTTAACTAACGATACATATTCCTTACTTTTCATACACTACTACTCCTGTTTTCTTTATTTCTTTGTCTATTTTAGAATTTTCAATTATTTCAGTTTTTTCAAAAGCATCTACTTGCTTATTAAATGCTTCCTCTATTTTTGTTATTAAACTATATAATTTAAACCCCATTAAAGTTTCTCTAGTATCTATTACTAAATCAATATCACTATTTTTATCTGCTAAATTTTTTGCATAAGAACCAAATAAAATTACATTATATACTGTTGTATTTTTTAAAATTTTAGTCAAAATCGCCTTTATTTCCTCTAATGTATATATTTTTTCACTCATATTTATTCACACTCTCTTTATTTATATATTTATAGTATATCATAGTTTTCTAAAAAAACAACCTTTTTATTTTTTTCTATATTCTTTTATAAATTTTACTACATCTTCTTCTGTTTCTAAGCCTAATCTCTCTGCTTCTCCATTAAATTCTTCTTGTATTTTTTCTAATGCAATCATCGCTGCATTTTTTATTACAATTTCATCGCCTTTTCTAAAAAATAAAATTTTACTTCCTTCTTTAATTTTTAAAATATCTCTTATTTCTTTTGGAATTGTAATTTGACCTTTTGAAGTAACTTTTGCAAGTTCCATTTTTTTCACCTCTTTTCTTTTTCTTACTTTCCTTACTTTTATTATATGTTATTTATACTAAAATATCAATATTTTCTATAAAATATTTACATTTATTTAATATTACTATAAAATATATAAAAAATATGAGGAGTTTATATGGATACATTTATTTCAAATTCAGAACAAGATACAATTAATTTTGCAAAAGACTTTGCAAAAAATTTAAAAAAAGGTGATATTGTTGTTTTAACAGGCGAACTTGGTTGTGGTAAAACCAAATTTACACAAGGAGTTTTGTCTTACTTTGGGTTAGAAAATGAAATTTCTAGTCCTACTTTTACCATTGTAAATGAACATCATAAAGAAAATATTTCTATCTTTCATTTTGACGTTTATCGTTTAGAAGATATTGACGAATTCTATGCTATGGGCGGAGAAGAATATTTTGAAAAAGGCATTTGCATTATTGAATGGGGCGAGCAAATTGAAGAAATTTTGCCAAAAGGATATACGAAAATTACTTTTTGTAAGTTAGATGAAAATAAAAGAGAATTAAGAATAGAGAAAATGTAAGGTGTACCCTCAAATGTAAAAAAAATTACATTTGAGGAATTTATTATATTTTTGTCATATTTTTGTCACAGAATTGTAAACATTATTTTGTTCAAAATCATTTACAAATTTTGCATATTCATATAGAATAAAGTTGAAAAATAAGAAATTTAGAATAAGTTTGTCGTCTTAGGTAGATGAATTTCTTAAAAAGAAAAAGAAGGAAAGAAAAAGTGAAAATTTTAGCTATTGATACTTCTTCTAAAATATGCTCTGTTGCTATTTTAGAAGATACAGAAATGATTTTAGAAAAACATATTGAAAATGAAACCACGCATTCGCAAAAACTAATGCCTTTAGTAGATAATATTTTAAAGTCATGCAAACTTACCTTAGCTGATTTTGATTTATTTGCTTGTTGTGTTGGTCCTGGTTCTTTTACTGGTGTTCGTATTGGTGTTTCTACTGTAAAAGCCTTTTGTGATGTTACAAATATAAAAGCATCCTCTGTTAGTTCTTTGGAAAGTTTAGTTTACAACACTTTAGATTCCAATTATAAAGATGATGCAAAATTAGTATTAAGTATGATTGATGCCAAAAATGACAATGTTTATTATGGTCTATTTGAAAGAATCAATGATACTTTTACATTAGTAGAAGAATTAGGTGCAAAAAATATTGATGAAATGATAAAAACTTTAAAAAAATACCACTCATCCCCTATTTTATTTGTTGGAGATGGAAGTGAAAAACATCAATATCTTTTACAACAGCATTTTTCAAAATGTACTTTCGTTGAAGATAAATGTCATAAGCAAAATGCAGGTAGCGTTGGAAAAGCGGGCTATTATCATTGTTTGCAAGGAATGTGTGGAGATTCTAACTATATTACTCCCCTTTATTTACGAAAATCTCAAGCAGAGCGCGCTTTAGATGGCGAAAAGTAAAATTTCTATATAAAAATTTAGATTACTTTTTAAAGAAATGAGGAAAAAATGGATTTAACAAAAATAGTAATGCACACTATGAAGCTTCCTGATTTAGAAGAAATAAAAGATATTTTACAAACTGATTTTGATGATTTATGGAATTTTGAAATATTTAAGGAAGAACTTGGTAATACTAATTCTAGATATTTAGTATTGCGCTACGAAAATGAAATTGTTTGCTTTGGAGGCATTAAAATTATTTTAGACGAAGCAACTTTAATGGATATTGTTACTAAAAAAAGTAAAAGGCACAAAGGCTTTGCTAAATTTGTTTTAAATGAACTTTTAACCATTGCAAAGGAAGAAAATTGTACTTCTATTACATTAGAAGTACGAGAAAACAATCTTCCTGCTATTCACTTATATGAACAATTTGGTTTTAAAGAAGTTGGCAGAAGAAAAAATTATTATAAAAATGGCGATACGGCTATTTTAATGACACATTATTTTAGTAATTAAATTTTCTAGAACTTATTTTATATAATTTTCTAACTATTATATAAAATTAAATTTTCTAATACAATTTAACTTTTTATAACAAGAAATAATAAGTTTTCCTATAAAGGAAATAAAAAAGGAGAAATACAAATGAAAAAGAAAAACGAACTATCTTATCAAGAATTGAAAGTGACTTGTAACCCAGAAAACTTTACCTTTACTGATACTTCTGAATTAGAAGGTATTACCACTGGTATTGGACAAGAGCGTGGAATTAAAGCATTAGAATTTGGCATTAATGTTGATATTAAAGGTTATAACTTATACCTAGAAGGTCCTAGTGGCGTTGGAAAAACCATGTATGCCAAAAATTATTTAGATAAAATTTCTAAAAAGAAAAAAGTTCCAAATGACTGGTGCTATATCTATAATTTTTCAAATCCTAACGAGCCAATTGCAGTTTCTTTTCCTGCAGGTCAAGGAAAAGAATTCAAAGAAACCATGGATACTTTTATAAAAGACATTCGTTCTGATATTAAAAGTACCTTTAATAATGATGACTTTGAAAAAGAAAAAACTTTAATTAGACAAGACTTTGAAGAAAAAAGAGCTATATTACTTGACAAGTTAAACCAAGAATCCGAAAAATATGGCTTCCAAGTAAAATCTGCTCAAAATGGAATTTACATGATGCCAATGATTAACGGTAAAACCATTGAAGAAGAAGAATTTGATAAGTTAGATGAAGAAGTAAAAAAACAGTTTGAAGAAAAATCTTCTATTGTGCAAGAACAAATTATGCAAGTTATTGGACAAATTAAAGAAATGGAACGTGCTTCTGACAAGCGTTTAGAAGAATGGCAAGCCAACATTGCCCTTCTTACTGTAAATTCTCATATCAACTATATTAAGAATAAATACAAAAGAAATAAAAAAGTAAATCAATTTTTAAATGATGTAAAACAAGATATTTTAAAAAATATTACTATTTTTACTGCAAAAGAAGAAGAAAAACAGCCAGTAGGTAATGGTCCAAGACCAGAACCACCAAAGCCTTGGCTTAATTATCGTGTTAATTTATTTGTAGATAACAGTACTTTAGAAGGTGCTCCTGTTATTATGGATTCAAATTATTCTTACCACAATATTTTTGGAAAATTAGAATATGAAAACTATTATGGTTCTTTGAAAACAGACTATACTATGTTAAAACCAGGTTTACTTCAAATGGCAAATGGTGGTTATATAATTTTCCAAGCCAAAGACTTACTTGCCAATGGAATTTGTTATGAAGCTTTAAAAAAGGCACTTCGTATTAAAGAACTTTCTATCGAAAATACAGCAGACCAACGTTCTGCTATGGTTATGATTTCTTTAAAACCTGAACCTATTCCATTAGATGTAAAAGTAATTATGGTTGGAAACGACTCCATTTACCAATCTTTGCTTGCTATGGACAGTGATTTTAGAAAACTATTCAAAGTAAAAGTGGAATTTGAAGAAGATGCTCCTATTACAGAAGAAAACATGGATAAACTTGCTAGATTCGTACATGGCTTCTGTGAACAAGAAGAACTTCCTCATTTAGATAAAGGAGCCGTTGCTAAAATTGTAGAATATTCTTCTAAACTTTCTGGAAGTCAAGACAAATTATCTACTCGTTTCACAGACATTGCTCAAGTAGTTGGAGAAGCTGCAACTTGGGCACAAATGGATAAAAAGAAACTAGTTACTGCAGACTATATTGATATTGCTTTAAAAGAAAGAATTGAAAGAGTAAAAAAATATGATAGCAAGTATATGGAAATGATTAAGGAAAATACTTTGCTAATTGATACTTCTGGCTCAGAAGTTGGTCAAATCAATGGACTTACAGTTATGACTATTGGAGATTATACCTTTGGAAAACCAGTTAAAATTACTGCAAATACTTATATGGGCAAAACTGGCGTTATGAATATTGAAAGAGAGGTTGAACTTTCTGGTTCTTCTCACTCAAAAGGTGTTCTTATTTTAAGTGGTTATTTAGGAGAAATGTTTGCACAAGA